>CAIKHZ010000299.1 GCA_903827375.1 Akkermansiaceae bacterium | reverse complement strand
CCACTCACCAAAGTTTATCCAGAGATCATTGCTCCATAGTATTTTGTATTTAGCGATAAGTCTTCCCCTCAACAGGGGTCTAAACTCAGAGGTTTCTCTTTTGTCGGAGGTAAATGGTTTTCTTGATACGATCTCTCGGGTCTGCTTTGGACAGCCCTTGCCAACTTGATAGGGCTTGCAACCTGGCGTGATCACAAAAGAATCATCAAGCGATGTATGTTGCCTAATTAATGCTGCGATGGCATAAAGTTTTGGGGTCAGGGCAACGCTGACTGTATTGCCTTGATCTGAGTGCCAAGCCTCTTGCTGTTGGATGTAAAGGGGCTCGAAACCATTGTCTGTGTAAGCAATTACCGGGAATGTATTTGCTTTGGGCGACTCCTTACTGTGAGTTAAAATGTTATTATCCACAACAGCCGCAAACACTGAGGAGCGTATATCGATCAGGCTGATTATCCGTGTTTGGCCAAAGATAAAGCGTCGGATAGATTTGAACATAAGGCTTGGCAGCCATGTATTTGGGACGATGAGCGACTGAATTCCATGTTCCCGAAGAAGGTTGATTCCTCTTTCAAAGAACAGAAGGTAGGTATCGAGTTGGTAGTCTTGATGCTTGTAGATCCGTTTGATGCTACACTTTGCTGAGTCTGTCAGCGAAGCGCCATATGGCGGATTTCCCATAATTATATCAAAATCCATCTCGCCGAACATCCACTCAGGATCGAAGTAAGGAGCACTGGCGTTTTGATCGTAAGGGTCCCAGCGGGCTAGATTTGCAGCAGAATCACTCTCCCATCCGTTTTTTTCAAGTTCTGCGGCGATAGCCTCCCGCAGTTCCTTGTCGCGGGAGCGGTATTTTTCCTTAGTCCGAGGGGTTTTGGCACTGAATAGATTATGCCTCACCACTTTCAGTTCGGCTTGCAAGACCGCAACTTCGGTTCGCTCAAAAAGGTTGCCGTGGCCGAGGAGGCGGTCGGTTTCGGGTTTATCGATATTGACGAGGGTATTTGCAGTGACGAATTTGCTTTCGAGGTTGGGCAGCGGGCGGACGCCGAAGTTGGGACGCTTCCGGTTGACGTGCTGGTCAACGATGAGGGAGATGAAGAAGCGGAGTTTGCTGACTTGGGTTGCTATGGATTGAATGTCGACGCCGTATAGACAGTTTTCGATGAGGTAGAGTTTCCGGCCGTAGTCGTCGGCGTTTTCGGCGAAATCCTTTTCGATGGCGGTGATGGCTGCATCGCGGGCACTCGAATCCGGGATGGTGGATGCGGCATCGATCTGGCGTTGTTGCCATTTCTTGTTATCGGGATCGAGTTTGGAGAGTATGAAGACGAGCTTCTGAAGGGTGCCCATGGGGAAGGCTCCCGAGCCGCAGGCGGGATCAAGGATCTTGCAGGTATCGATGGCGGCAATGAGGGCGTTGACTTCCTTCGTATTGAATGCATGTTCCTTTTCTGTATAGGCAAAGAGTATGTCGAGACCAGTCTTGGCATCTGCTTCCGACATGGATGTCTTTATCGAAAGAGTCCGGGTGAGGTGAGCTTTGAGTGACTCGTCCACCATGTAATCGACGATGGAGCGCGGAGTGTAGAATGAGCCGGTTTGTTTGCGAGCGGTGGTTTTGGTTTCGGGGTTGTATGAGGCAAGTAGATTTTCAAAAACATGGCCGAGGAGTTCGGGATCGAGCGCTATCTCCTGATCAATAGGAGTGTTTTCAACGACGGTAAACTTATAGCTGTCGAGAATGTCGATGAGGCCGCGAACTTCCGCATTTTTCTTACTTGCGAGTCCGAATGAGTGTACACCGGAGAGATCATCGATGCGCTTGGCACCGAAGAAAAGGAAGTCGGGGAGCGTGAGAGGATTGTCCTTCCTATCCGAGAATCCATCTTCATAAATGATGACGCGCCCACCTTGATAACCCGTTTTCTTGGGGTGCGGACGGTCGAGACATTCGAAGAGTCCACCGTTGAGGAATGGGGTGTTTTCTTCGAGCGAGCGAACGAAGTTTTGAGGTGATTGTAGTTTGCTCTCGTAGCGTAGGAGCGTGGTGGTATTCTGGTGCTGACCTTCCTTCCGGAACTCACGCTCGCCATGTGTTTGGTTGAGGGTAGCGAAAAAGAGGTTTTGGAGAACTGCCTTGTAGTAGTTTGTTTCCTTTGATTCGGGATCGAAAGATTTGAGGACGGACTTCTTGAGGTCGGTGGGATTGAAAAGTGATTCCGGCACAAGTCCCCGTTCCTTGATAAACCAGACAAACAATGTTCGTGTCAGAAGGCGTATGAGGTTTTTTGCGTCGTGTTCTCGGACTTTTTCGGTGTCTCGAAAGAGGTCGTATTTGTCTGCCTTTTCATCGTAGAGGGGGAAGTGACAGTGTTTTTTTGCCCAGAAATACCAGTTCGCCAGCTCATCATAGAAGTTTTTGTTCAGCAGTTCGACGTTGAAAATCTTTTCCCACGCTGCGTGAAGGGAATCGAAATCATTGATAGGTTTTTGGGGATGGACCAGATTCTCGACTGCGACTGACGCAAGGATGTCGATATGCCCACGGTGGGGTTGAGAAAGGGAAATGTCGCGGATGAGCGTGACTTTTTCGAGCACATCCTTTTCGTTATGGATCTTGTTGCGACGGCGATTGATGACTGCAATGGACAGGACAGAAAACCCTGCGGAATTGCCATGCCTAATGAGTAGCATGACAGGCATGGGAAATACGCGATTCAACTGCCGGGCGATGGCGGAGAGTTTGCCTCTGGCGTATTCCCCATTCACCGCCTGACTCCCATTGAGGTCGATGGCGAAGAATAGGTAGGATCGAAGGAGGCCAGCTGTAACCGTGGTTTCTTTGAACCGGCTTGCTGTAGCGGCGAGGTCGTCGTCGGTAAGTTGGAAGAGGATGTCGGCGGATATCCAGTCGGTGAAGAGGGCTTTGGTTGAATCGAACTTCGTGGCCGCGGGCTGAGATTGAATAAGATCAAGAAAGGCCTGGGGTTTCGAGCCTTCCAAGACCAGGGTCCGGTCACTGCGATAGCCGAGGGTGTCGAGCAGGGTGATGGCCGCCTTCCGCAGGGGCTGCAAGGTGAATGCCTGAAGGGCGGTTTTGATTTCGTCGCGGAGGTCGGGCATTGAGAGAGAAGGATGAAGGTTGAAGGTAGAAGGATGAAGGTGGATTCAGCGCTTTGCGGTTTTGTAGATGGTGGTAAAAATGGCTAGAAGCTGGTGGTTTTCGTCGCGGAGATCTGGATTTCCTTTATCCTTCATCAATCATCCTTCTGCCTTTCTCCGTGAGCCGGTATTTTTGGAGGCGGCTGTTGGGTTTGTCAGGGAGGGTGAATTCGACTTGGTCGGCCAGGAGGAGTTTAGCCATGAGGTCGTTCAAATAGCGGCTGGGCTTGGCCTTCCCAAGATTTCGGGCAATTTGGGCTTTGGAGAGGGATTCGCCGGCGAAGAATCCGAGAATTTGCGAGGTCATGGGCGACTCTGCCCCTGACTCTACCCCTGACTCTACCCCTGACTCTACCCCTGACTCTACCCCTGACTCTACCCCTGACTCTACCCCTCGGAGGAGGTCGTCGCGCCACGACTCCTTCCATTCGGTGTGCTGGGATTCAAAACGGTTCATTGTAGGGGTAGAAGCTGAAATTCTGAAAAGCTGAAATGGAGAAGTGCAAGTGATCAGTGATCAGTGATCAGTATTGGATGGTTTGCTTTGAGCCATGCGATGACATCCGTGCGGAGTTCGTGGGTGAAGGCGCGGAGTTCGTCCGCTTCCGACTGGCTGACGGTGCCGGCGATGTCGTATTCGGCGGTGTTGCGTTTGGAGCGGCAGGTGTCGAGGTAGTCCGCATCGTCCTTGCGGGTGTTGCCGAGGATGAGCGGCAGGGCGGCGAGGGTGCGGTAGTGGGCGAGGTTCTTCTCGGGGCGGTAGCCGCTGGCGTAGAGCAGGATGGTGCAGAGCTTGAGCGCGGCATTGTAGGCGATGCCGAACTGCCAGTCCGGCGAGAGTTCGCTCATGGAGTCCTGCAGATCGCGATCCACGATAGCGAGGAGGTCGGCGATCTGGGCCGGGGTGGTTTGGTGGGCTTGGAGCCAACCGTTATCCTTCCATTGCTGCAAGCGCATCCGGACCTCCTTTCAGCCAGAGTTTCGGTTCCGCAGAAACGCGGGTGGCGAAGGCGTCGCCTTTCCCGCGCTTTTCCCGCCATTCCGCCGGGGTGAAGCAGATGGGATTGATTTCCCGGCCGAGAGTTTCCGCCACGCCGCGGAGTGTGGGAGTGATTTTCCGCAGGCCGGTGTTTCCGATCACCAGGAGATCCACGTCGCTCTGGCCGGTCGCGGTTCCGGCGGCGACCGAGCCGAAGATCAGGGCGAGGTCGATCCCCTCGATGGCGACGAGTGCGCGGCCCAATTCGGCTGCGATGCCGGCGGTCTTGAGGACGATGCCGCGGAGTTCCGGATAGAGAGGATGGGCGATGTTGGCGCGGTAATAGAGGCGGTTTCCATCGCGGCGGGTGAGGACGAATTCCTTGGCGGCAAGGTTGGTGAGTTCCTTCTGGAGCGCGGCCGGACTGAGACCGGCCAAGCGGGCGAGATCACGCAGGTGGATTTCCTGGTCACCGGTCTCGAAGAGCAGGCGGAGAATTTCCGCGCGGGTCTTGGGAAAGAGATCGGAGAGCGTGCTCATTGTTCGCTATTTGTGAACGTATGTTCGCTTGAGGTAAACAACAAAAATCATTTTCACGAAAAAATTCAAAGTTGCGGTTCCATGACGACGAGCCAGGTGACGAGTTCCATGTCGTCGGCGGAGGAGGGGGTTTCGGAGGCCATGGGCAGCAAGCCGTCGCGGCCCGAGAGCAGCGAGGTGGTGGCGCGGCGGGCGAAGGTGCGCTTGATGGATTCCATGGCGGAATCGAGGAGGCGGGATTCGTGGCTCATGTCGGAGCCGTTGGCATTCCTAGCGTCGAAGGAGTCGCAAAGATCGGTGAATGCGCTGACGTGATTGGCGGCGAGGGAGCGGAACAGGTCGAGGGCCTGCTTCGGCTGCATGAAGGTGATGCGGACGTTGCCGTCATCGAGCACGTAAACCAGATAGTAGGGAGCGAGCGGATTGACCTCGGTGGGGCGCTTGTTGTCCCGCTGGCGGAAACAGAAGATGATGCCGGGTTGGGAAATGGGGACCGATGGATCGGGAGGAACCACGGCGAAGAGGCCAAGTTCGGCGGTTTCCAGCAACTCGCGGTTGTTTTCAAGAAAACGCAGGAGGTCGAGCCGGAAGTCGGTGAGGGAGAAGTCGGCGAGGGAGATTCCTTCGGGATCTTCCTCATCGAAATCGACGACGCCTTTTTGGAGGTCCTTGAGCTGTTTGTTTCGGTAATGCAGGTCCGCCTTGATCAGGTCCTCGATCTGATCGGAGGCGAGCAGGTTGTCCTCGCCGGAGGCGGTTAGATCGACAAGGGCCATGCGGTCTTCGACGCGGTTCTTGACGTTGAGGTAGGCGTCGAGGTCCTTGGTGGGCCAGAAGTTGACGAGCGAGACGGATTTGTTTCGTGAACCAATCCGGTCGATACGGCCGAAGCGCTGGATGATGCGGACGGGGTTCCAGTGGATGTCGTAATTGATGAGCAGGTCGCAGTCCTGAAGGTTTTGGCCTTCCGAAATACAGTCCGTGGCGATGAGCAGGTCGATTTCCTGGTCCTGCGGAAGGTCAGGCTGGCGGTCGCGCTGCTTCGATAGAGGAGAGAAATTAGTAAGAATGTGTTCGAGATCCGCCTTGCCGAGCGAGACCCGGTAGTGGCCGCCGCCGCAGACGAGGGCGGTGTGGATGCCGAGCGAGTCGTGGCACCATTTGGCGAGGTTTTCGTATAGGTAGCGGGCGGTATCGGCGAAGGCAGTGAAGAGAATGATTTTCCGCACCGGTTTGCCATCAATGTTGGTGGCTGGGTTGGCAACCTTCGCGGCGATGAGTTCCCGGACGCGGAAAAGCTTGGCGTCGCGGACCGGAACGACCGGGCGCGAGTGGTCTAGCAGGTTCTGGAGTTGCGCCCGGTCCTGGCGGACGGCGAGCAGCCACTCGGGCAGATTCAGGTGAGCAAGGTTGATCTTGTGCTTGCCGCCGATTTCAAGGTCTTCGGGATCGAGGTCAAGGTCGTCAAAATCGTCTTCTGATAGATTGGCGAAATCGAGGGTGGGGTTGTTGTCCCGCTTGTCTTCAAATGCCTGGATCTTGGCTTCCAGCTTGTCGATTTTCTCGATGGTGCGTTGGAGCGTGAGCCGGAAGGAGTCGATGGAGCTTTCGAGGCGTTTCAGGAAATTGATCTTCATCATGCAGATGAGGATCCGCTCGCGGCCTTCCTGGTTGAAGTTGCCGATCTTGAGCGCGTATTTCGCCAGCACCTCGGGAGGGAGGTTTTTCTTCAGCTTGGTGCTGGGGTGATAGAGACTGAGTTTCAACTCGCTGATCTTCTGGTCGAGCTCTTCGAATGAAATGAAGTCGTTCAGGAGATCAATGCTCGGGTATTCGGCGGTCGGTTTCTCACGCTTGGGGAAGCCGCCAAGACGTTCCATTTCCTTCGCGTAGTAGCGCTTGATTTGGGAGCGGGAGCGGGCAATGGAGAGGCCATCTAGCAGTTTGAAGAAATCGCTGCCGAGTTCGTGGATGAGGTCGCGGGCTTTGCGCTGCTCTGCCGGCTTCTTCGTCCAATTGGTGAATTTGGCCTGAGCTTTCCGGGTGGTGTCCTTGATGCTGGGGATTCCGAGTTTTTCTTTGAAAGCACCATCGTATTCCCCGTTCGCGTCGCGGGCGACATCCCCGCCGGCAATGAAGGAGATCTGATTCCGAAGATCGGCGATCTGGTTGTTGACCGGGGTGGCGGAGAGCAGGAGGACTTTGGTTTTCTGGCCCTTCTGGATGACATCTTCCAGCAGTCGCTCGTAACGGGTCCGCCGGGGCGTGCCGTCTTCCTTGGGTTTGCCGACGGCGTTGTTGCGGAAGTTATGCGACTCGTCGATGACGATGAGGCTGTAATTTTCCCAATTGAAATTCGCGAGGTCGTGGTCGCCGGTGAGTCCGGTGGTGCGGGAAAGATCCGTGTGGGAGAGCACGTCGAAGCCAAACCCATCTTCCAGCAGCGGATTGAGTCGGCTGTTGGATTTGAAGACCGTCCAGTTAGGCCGGATTTTTTTGGGCAGAGAACCAGGACGCGTTCGTTGCGCAGTTCGAAGTATTTGATGACGGCGAGGGCCTCGAAGGTTTTGCCCAAGCCCACACTGTCGGCAAGGATGCAGCCATTGTATTCCAACAGCTTGTTGATCACGCCTTTGGCTCCGTCGCGTTGGAACGAATAGAGCATCTTCCAGACCTGCGATTCCAGCAGCGTGGTGCGTTTCAGCGCGTCATCGACATCCTTGGAGCCTTCGAGTTCATCGCGGAAAAGATGGAAGAGAGTGAGGAAATAGATGAACTGAGGGGAATTCGACGAGGCTAGGCGCTTGAGGTAGGTGAGAACCTCGTCCCTAACGTCTTTGGTAAGGGACTCGTCATCCCAGACTTCCTCGAACCATTTCTTGAGGTCCTTGCGGTCCCGGTCGGAATCGACCACGAGGTTCAGTTCGACATTGCTGTTCGTCCCGAGGCCAAGGCCGGGGACGGTGAAATTCGAGCTTCCGAGGATCGCGCTGGACGCGTTGCCGTTTTCGATGTGGTAGGCCTTGCCATGGAGGAAATTGGATTGGCGGATCGAGCGGATTTCGACCATGCGCTCGATCCACTCGGCGCAGGCCTTAGCAGCCGGTCGCTGGGTGAGGGTTTTGGCGATGGTGATACCGTGTTCGGTCAGCTTGAAATTGGCCTTTCCCTTGTCCCCCCGATCAATCCCCGTGACGAACGAGGGCTCGCCAAAAAGGAACCGGAGTTTCGCCGCGCCTTCGAGCTGCGAAGCCAGTGCTTCGTAGGCGTGAACCGTGAAATACGCGGAAACAAAGGAAAGCTGGCTGCCCGGCTGGATCTCGGATTTCAGGAATTCGCCGACGGTGCCGCGATGGGCACGGTTGTCGCGCAATGACGAATTCGACTGAGGACCGGTGGATGGCATGAAATTTGAAGAAAATCTGGTGCGGGAATTGCTTTCGGGCACGGCATCATACAAGCGGGAAACCTGTTACCTGTGAAGGACAAACAGGGGCGGACGCATCGTCAGATCATCGTTTTTTTGGAGGAAAACCCGGAAATTCCGACGGAATGGCGCAGAAGTACCCGATTTTCGGGTATGCGGGCGAGATTGTCCATCAGGGCTGGTCGATTTGCCGGGGATACGTCGTTTTGGCAGGCGCTACGTGTTGGCAATTGAAAAGGCGAACCGGGATGCCGGTTCGCTTGGAGAATACGAAAATCAGCTCAGCGTCATGCAGCCCCTGTTCACCGAACCCGTGGTTCTGGTGGTGCCGCGGTTGCCGTCGTATGCTCGCATTCGCATCGTCCGATTAGGCATGCCCTTCATTGTTCCGGGCAGCCAGACCTTAGGGCGGACTACTTATCTCTGGAACTCCCATGAATCCCCGAGTGGATTCGTGGCATCGAGGTCAAACACCGAGTTCTGGGGGGCAGCCTCAGGGTACCACTTGCAGCTGCACGCTGGCGGAATGGGCGCTGAAACCGGGCGCATACATGCAATTGATTTCTGCCACGCCGGTTTGATAGATTCCGGCATGCTGGACGCGCACGCTGGTTTCAAACACGTGGGTGCCGGCAGGCAGGGAATCGATGAAGAAGTGACTGGCGCTGTCGCGCGTCACCTCGTAATACCCTAGGCCGTCCTGCCAGTGATAGCCGCTGAGCCCGTTGACCGGCTCGGTGCCGCTGCCGCGCAGGTCCTTCAAATGCACAAACTCCATCGCCCGCTCATTGCGCAGAATCAGCCGCGTTACCAGTTCATCGCCGACTTTCACCTGGCCGCTGAGCGCTTCGAGTTTGGGACCGGTGTCGGTGTTTTTTCTAACATACATCTTCTTTTCCAGCTTGAGCGCCGATGTCTCGTGTCCGGTGACCTTGGCGAGGTCGTCGAGGTATTGCCAGGAGATGCTAGCCCAGCAGGCCGAGCCTGCGGCGGGCCTGCGACTGCACGCTGGCCTCGGCGAGCCACGGGGTTTCCTCCAGCAGGATCCCGTTGAGGTCGGCATCCTTGGTTAGCGGGCTGTCGAGGGCGGGCGTGTTTTTCCAGGAGTCGAAGGTCCGGCGGATTTTTGGATCGGATTTTGCGATGTGGCGGGCCAGTGCGTTGGCATAGTAACGGTTGAACGTCTGCTCGGCGCACGGGTGGGGAAACTCCATCAGATAGGGAAGTGCCAACACCGTGAGCCACGCCGGTTGCGACACCACCTGCACCTGAACGAGGCGGTTTTCGAGGGTGGTGGACGTGCCGCTATCGAGGAGTTTTTGGAAGTTGAACTCCTTGCTGCCGGCGTCACGGATCGGCAGCGATATCGATTCGGTTAGCATAACTCTCCGTGAAATAACCGGCAGCCAACCCTCCTCGCCATCTGACAGCATGCCGCTGGTGGCCAGCGCCTTGTAGCTGAGCACGCCACAGCCGTCCGGAACCGTTAGGTGCCAACTCAGCGTGCGCGATTCCTTGGCGGGCACAGTCCACGACTGATCCGGCGCGCTGATGCCGAGTGCCGCTGTGGCGTCCTTTTGGGTCGTTGAATCAGTTAGGAGAGTGGGTTGTCAACAGGTGAAAAATCCTCGCTGGCACTGGCGACCATGAGGTAGTAGCCGGGAGCAAGGTGTTCCGGGGCCAGCGCGGAGGTGTGGCGCACGCGGCAGTCCTTGGCATCCGGCAGCGCGACATCCCACGCCAGCGCAGCCTCGCTAACTAACAATTTTTCCAACTCCAACAAATCAGCGGGCTGCGGGTCACGGGTGAGCGTGTCCTTGCCAGGCGTCCATTCGCTGCGGACGGCGCGGAACCAGACGTGGGAGAGGTTGGCATGCTCGATGGTGAGTTCCTCGGCGGAGCCGGTCCAATGGGCTTCGGTCCTGATAGAGGCGGAGTGCGCGCAGTTGCCTAGCGGTGGGGTCGGTGGACTGGGGATGCCACACGAGGAATGCCGCGCACGCATCGAGAGCTGGCGAGTCGGCGGGGATTTCAAAGGCCCCCTGCGGATTGGCGGGGCTGGCTGCCGCCGCAAAGGATTGCAGGGCCGAATGCGCGATGAAGTCGTAGAGCGTCGGACGCAGGTTGTCGCCGAGTTCGCCGGGCTCGAGGAGGTATTCAAACCCCGCGACGGGAATGGTTTGGAGCATGGGCGCGTCGGCTAGGGAGGCCTGGAAACTGCGGTCGATTTCGTCGAGCATCCGCGACGCGTCCCAAGTCCGAATGTCGGCACTTGATAGATCGGTGGCGGAGCTGCGCCTCTCAAGATTCCAGTGGTTTTTCTGATAGTACTCGAGCATCCAGCGGGCGCAGAGCAGCCGAAGAAACGGCCGCACCGCGGCAGGCGCAGTGCCCTCGGCCTCCGCCAGTTCGTCGATCCTCACTGCCTCGTCACCGGTCACTTTCCCTTCGAGGGTCAACCGCATGGCTAGCGCCTTGGCCCCTTCGGCCCAGGCCTGCCCGGCAAAGGAGGCGGCTTCGATCGATTTGAGCAGGCCGATGGCGGTTTGCGGCTGGTCGAGTTTGGTGGCTTCCTCCACTTTGATCCACTCAGCCTCGCGGGGCTTGGCAGCAAGCGTGGGGCCGTTGACGAAGAGGAAGGCGACAAGCAGCAGGCGCAGGCAGCAGGAGCTTTTCATAGCAAGATTGAAGGGAGGCTGGCAGCGTCATTGCCGGTTGGCGAGCAGGATCCGCCGGATTTCAAAATGATATGCGCGGGTCCTCCTTGGAGTCGCGGAATTTCATCGCGGCCTCGGTGCGGGAGTGGACGTGTAGTTTGTCATTGTTGGGTTGCAAGGGTTTGCCCTGAAAACTTGATCTCAACCCGACTCTTGGCAAGACCTGATTTTACCATCCGTTGGTGCCGTATTTCGGCGCACCGAGCATCATACCTCAGTGTTCGGCATCGTTTTGGGAGGTCATACCGAGCGAGCGCCAACGGTGTCCCGTTAGAACGGCGGTGCCGTTATGACCGATGGCCACCCGCATCTCCATCGGGGCCTGGGTGCCATCCGCTAGACCTGCGGGATTGCGCCGTTCAAACTCGCTACCGCGGCCCTGTTGAATGTAATAGGCATCTATGCCATAGCTGACGCGGGTGATGGCGGTGGCTGTTTGGTGATATCGGCGGACCCGACCCTTGATAAAGACCCCGGCCGCTGGAGGTGTTAGATCAGCAAAGGCCACACTGGCAAGACCGGTGGCGGGATCTACCTTCAAGGTGACATACAGCACGATTTCGCACTCGTATGAATGACGGTAGCCCACAGTTTTGTCGTCTTGTTCTGCGATGAGTTGCTTTAACGCCTGGCCGAACTTGGCCGCAGGGATGGTGGAGATTTCATACCCGAGTGTGACATAGTCGCCTCGGAACAAATCCCGCGGATCGACGGGTGCTGTTCGCAACCAGACTGTTGGCGCAGTTCGAACGATCCATTCGCGTTCACCTGCCATCCAGCCAAGGATGAGGACTTGCACAAGGACAGCGATCAGAATGAGTTTGCCACGCATGGTTCAGTCCTCCTTGCCGGGGTTGAGGGGGTTGGTTACAGCGGGCAGATGTGATTTATTGCGTTGATAGATCACGGCCACGGCGAAGAGTCCCGCGCCCATCACCATGAACATGGTCCCGCGTACTAACAAGCTATCAAAAAGATCAGCAAACCTCGCGAAAATCCACACCGCCAGCAGCAATGATCCGCCGACCACCTGCCGCAACCGGGAGTTGCGGCAACCCGCCCAGAGGTTGCCGAGAATGTGATAGATAAATAGGGCATTGGCAGCGGCGCAGAGCATGGTGGCCGCATTGGGATGATAGGTGAAATGCGCTTTGTCCGACAGAAGCGGTGCCCACCATGCTATCAGATAGGCCGTAAAAATCAGTGAGGGTGCCAGCAGGTTGGAGCGGAACTCCTGTGTATTAAATCGTTGCTCGGTCACGGCCCGATACCCCGCTCCGGCGGAAAGCCCGAAGACCGCCAGAATCAGGACAACCAGCGGCAGCCATTCATGAGGCGGCGGTTGATCACTCCAATAACTATTCCTCAACAAGTCCTCGGCAGCATCATGAAACGTTAAAATAAACAACACAGGCAGATACAGGATCATGCCGGTGATATGGAGGATGCGAGTCGCAGCGGGGAAACTGGCGCAGTCGCGAGCCAGCCAGGCGGCACTCTCTAACATCAAAGTGGTTCCGAGCAGCACCACCATCACGCACCCCGCATGAAACACAAGTCCCACCCCCATGGACACGACGAAACTCACGGCTGCCACCGCAAGCAAGACCGGTGAGCGCATTCTCCAGGCCAGCCAACCGGAGCCTACCAGCACCAACAGTGGAGCAGCGACCGGGTGGCTATCGTAAGACACCGCTTCACAGCAGGCCCAAACTGAGATCATCACCGCTGCCAGCAACCCTTGTGCCACTGAGGGCAGCAGCCAGGCGAACAGCAAGGCTCCGATTGCCCATACCACGAAGGCGTTCGGATAATGAGCTGAGATATGGTAAATCTGCGCCACCAGCCAGATCCCCGCGCCGAATATCATGCTACCCAATAAGAACGCGGCATCGGCAAATCCCGGCGTTAGGTTTTTGCTTCGCAGGATGATGCCAGTGGTGTGCGCTGCCGCCAGCGCAGTGAAGATGATGGCCAGTTTGCCAAACTTGTGCATCTGGTCCCAGTTGTAGGCAAAAAGAAGAATAACTCCCATGCCCAACACCACCGCCCCAGAACAAGCGAAGATCATGATGCCCCACGGCGGTGTGGATTTTGGCGCGGGTTCGCTGGCACGAATCGCCGCCGCCTGAGCCGACGATATCAATCCCGCCGCCGTCCACTCATCGAGCTTTTCCCAAATCCGAGGTTCATGTTTAGCCATTTCGTTTTGACCCTTGCCGGGCAAATTATGCGGATCGCTGAAAGTTGACAAGTCATTATTGATTTCTGGATAGGGATGCGGGTCGCTGAAAAGGCGATTTTTGCCTTTGCAAACGGTGGTGACTGGTTATTCTGCGCCAGTGACATCCCTCATGAACGCCCACGCCCGAGACCCCCGACCCTTCAAACGTGCCATTCTGAAACTCAGCGGCGAAGCCCTGCGTGAACCAGGTTCCACCGACAATATCTCGCCAGAAATCGTCAACCGCATCGCCTTGGAAATCCGCGAGGCCGTCGATTCCGGCCTGCAACTAGGCATCGTGGTGGGCGGCGGTAATTTCTGGCGCGGTGCCAGTGCCTCGGCCCGCGGCATGGATCGGGCCACTGCGGATTACGTAGGCATGCTTGCCACCGTGATGAATGCGCTGGCCTTGGAGGGAGCCCTCGAACACCACGGCGTGCGTTGTGGCGTGCAGTCGGCCATCGAAATGAAAAACGTCGCTGAGACATTTATCCGCCGCAAAGCCGAGCGCCAACTCGACGAAGGCAAGGTGGTTATTTTTGCCGCGGGCACTGGCAGTCCGTTTTTTTCGACGGATACCACAGCGGCGCTGCGAGCGAGCGAAATGGGAGCCGATGTGATTCTGAAGGCGACCCAAGTGGATGGGGTTTACACGGCCGATCCTCGCAAGGATCCTAGCGCCACCCGCTATGAAACCGTCACCTTCCAAGAGTGCCTCTCCAAACGCCTCAGCGTGATGGACGCCACCGCTTTCAGCCTGTGCATGGACAACCACGTGCCTATCATCATTTTCGACCTCGGCCCCAATGGCAACCTTTCCCATGCCCTGCGCGGGCTGCCCATCGGCACCCTCGTGCATGGCGAAGGCCCACCAAAGACGTCAGCCGACGCCCACTGAATCCCTGATCCAACAACGACATCCCATGGACCCAGAAGAAGCCATTTTTGATGTGGAAGACGCCATGAACAAAGTGGTGGAATACTTGCTGCATGATTTCACCGGGGTGCGCACCGGCAAGGCCAGCCCGGCACTCATCGAAAACCTCGACGTGCACGTCCACGCCTACGGCAGCGTCATGAAACTCAAGGGCCTCGCCGTCATCAGCTCGCCCGAACCCCGCATGCTCGTCGTCCAGCCGTTTGATCCGGCCACCACCCGGGATATCGAACGGGCGATCCGCGAAAGCAAACTCAACCTGAATCCGGCCGCTGCCGACCGATCGATCCGCGTGCCCATCCCCGAATTGTCGGAAGAACGCCGCCGCGATATGGTCAAACTCATCAAGCAACTGGCGGAAGAGGCCAAGGTGCGGGTGCGGGCCGCCCGGAAGGATGGCATGGACATGGCCAAAAAAATGAAGGCCAACAACGAAGTCACCGAGGACGGCCAGAAGGACTTTGAGGCGGAAGTGCAAGAACTCACTAACAAATATGTCAAAAAGATCGACGAGCACGCGGTGGCCAAGGAGGCCGATCTGATGAAAGTCTGATGAGAATGGCGGTCGCGATATTGACTCAGCCGCCGAGCAGCCACCGCGATGCGCGACGGGGCAATCCATGGGCTAGGTCATGAAGCTGCTGCGAAATCTCACCAAGGCGATGCTCAACACGCGGAAGTTTTTCGCAACGGAGCACGTCAGACTGTTGCCTTGTGTGGGCACGCTGCGGCGTTACAACCCGACGAAGTTTTTCAATGATGCGCGGGCGGCGGCCAACGTGACGATGCTTGCGCTGCCACAAGCGATTGCCCATGCAACCATCGCCGGGCTACCGATTGTTTACGGCATCCTCAGCTCGGTCATCGCGGCAATCGTCGCTCCCTTGTTCGCAGGCTCCCGCTATACCATTTTGGGCACCACCAATGCCACCGCCTTCATGCTCTTCAGCTTTTTTTCGGTCAATCCGGCCCTCGCCGGGCGGGCCAGCGAGCTGGTGATGCTACTGACGTTGATGGTCGGGCTCATTGCGGTGGCTGGGGCGATGTTGCGGGTGGCGGATTTGCTGCAATACGTGTCGCGCAGTGTGCTCGTGGGCTACATCGTCGGCGCGGCGGTGCTGATCATGACCAACCAGTTGATCCCGATGTTGGGCTTGGACAAATTTGTCGATATTCACGCGGCAACCAGCTTTGCCAGCCTGCTCATCGCCCTGATGAAGGCTCTTCGCCACACCGATTGGGTGTCCATGGCAATTGGAGTAACGACGCTGGCTGGGTACGGAGCCATGCGCAAATGGCGGCCCAAGTGGCCGGCTTTTGCCTTGTCGGTGATGTTGGCCTCGGTGCTGTTTGGGCCGCTCATTCGCTTTGGCATTGGGCCGTTTGCCCATGCGGAAACCTTTGTCACGTTTGGTTTCGGCGATCTCGCCCCGAAGCTGCCCCGGCTGTTTCACCAGGGGGTTTTCAACGATATTTCAACCTTGTTAGGAGTTGCGTTAGCCATCGCCTTCCTCGCCTCACTGGAAAACACCCTGATGTCCAAGACCCTCGCCGCCCGCACGGAGGAACGGGCCGACGTCAACCAAGATATGTTCAGCGTCGGCATGGCCAATTTGGCCAGCGCGCTGGGTGGCGGTATGCCCGCCTCCGGCTCCCTCAACCGCTCGATGCTCAACCACGAGTCCGGCGCTCTCACGCGATTTTCCTCGATGTTCTGCGGGTTTTATACCTTGGTTTTCGCACTTTTAATTGCGGCCTCGGTGGGCTGGGTTGTGCCGCTGATAGATTTTCTGCCGCGGGCTGCTCTCGCCGGATTGATTATCGGGCAGTCGTGCTCGTTGTTCAATGGCCGCCACATCAAGATTTGCCTGCGATCGACCGGCGACGATGCGAGTGTGCTGGTCATCACGTTTTTGGCCACCTTGTTGGCGCCGCTGCACGTGGCGATTTTCCTTGGTGTGGCGATATCCATCACCCTGTTTTTGCGCAAGGCGAGCCGGCCCTATCTCATCGAATATGAGTTTAACGAAGTGGGTGAATTGCGCGAAATGGGTGAAAAGCGCAAGCGGCCGATTCCGGCGATCTCGATTGTCCACGTCGAGGGGGATTTATTTTTCGGGGCGGCCGAGTTATTTCGGACGCAAATCCAGCGCACCATCGCCGATCCCCAGCTGAAGGTGATCATCCTGCGTCTGAAAAACGCCCGTCACCTGGACGCCACCAGCGTCATGGCTCTGGAAGACCTGATTTTGTTCATGCGGGAAAGGCATCTTTCGTTGCTGGTGTCTGGAGCTAGCAGCGAAGTCTATCGCGTCCTTAAAAAATCTGGCATCCTCGAAACTCTCCAAGCCGGCTGCGACCGCGAGGCCGGCCAAAGCAACCTGTTCCTCAACGCCCCCAGCAATCCCAACCTCTCCACCCGCGACGCCCTCAAACGCGCCCAGCAACTCCTCGGCACCAACCAAGCCGATATCCGGATCTTCTACGATCCCACCAAGTCCTAGTTCCCGCTTTTGCCTCAGACCCCCAGTTGGCATGGCGGCCGCACCGGAATACCGCAGGCCGCAAAGTGGCGCTTGGCATCCGCAACCGTGAAGTGACCAAAATGAAAAATACTGGCGGCAAGCACGGCATCGGCCTTACCGGCTTGAAGCACATCGACCATGTGATCGAGGGTGCCGGCACCGCCGCTGGCGATGACCGGGATGCCCACCGCAGTGGATATGGCGGCAGTCAGCGCGACGTCATAACCGGCTTGGGTGCCATCGGCGTCCATGCTGGTAAGGAGGATTTCCCCGGCACCACGGCGCCAAACTTGGCAGGCCCATTCCACGGCATCAAGGCCAGTGGGGGTGCGGCCACCATGGGTGTACACACTCCACTTGCCGGGTCCCTCGCGCTTGGCATCGATGGCCACCACAATGCATTGGCTGCCAAACGCCTTAGCCCCGGCATCCACCAACCCGGGCTGGTTGACCGCAGCGGTGTTGATGCCCACTTTGTCAGCTCCAGCCAAAAGCATCTCACGCATGTCCTCGACGCAGCGAATTCCGCCCCCGACGGTCAGCGGGATGAAGCAATGCTCGGCGGTACGACGCACCACGTCAACCATGGTGCGGCGGCGATCTGATGACGCAGTGATGTCCAGAAACACCAGCTCGTCAGCTTCCTGGGCGTTGTACGCCAGCGCACATTCAACCGGATCGCCGGCATCAATGAGATCAACAAAATTGACACCTTTGACGACGCGGCCGTCGGTGACGTCGAGACAGGGAATGATGCGTTTGGCAAGCACGCGATCGGCTCAGGCGAGCTTGGGCTTGCCAATGCGGCGCACCGTGCCAAAGCGCTTTTGGAATTTGTCGATGCGTCCTTCGGTATCGACAAACTGGTTTTGGCCGGTGTAGAACGGATGGGATGCGGACGTCACACCAATGGAAATGAGACTGTGCTCGACGCCATCAATGACCTCTTTGCGGTCCGAGGTCTTGGTGGAGCGTGAGATGAAACGATGGCCGGTGCTCATGTCCACGAACACGACCGGATTGTATTTCGGATGAAGGTCCTTTTTCATTGGGATAGGGGGCTCTCACCGCGTTTCCGACGCGGCGGGCGCAGCAGAATGGACAGAAATTCCAACCTGTCAAGCCAGCATCCGCAAAAACCACAGGAAATCCTCCCTGGCGACCGCAGTTTAACGAGCCTGTCAGCCGTCGGAATATTTAGACTGGCTTTTTCGGAAATGGGTGCTAAGCTTCCTCCGTTATGACAACCTCCACAAAACGCAGTCGGTTTTCTCGACGTCTTCCAGATCACGTTACCGACGAATTGGTGAACGTAATGGCCGAGAAAAAGATCTTTGGCTTCAACGATTTGTTTGAGAGGGTCTTTGCCAATTTGAAACTGCGCAATGCGGTGAGTGGTGGCGAAGAGATGTTGCGTTTGCGGGCTTATGAAAAACTGCAGAACCTGGTGACCCGGGGATTGGTGGAAAAAATTGGTAAGGAATACCGTGGTACTTCCCGGGTGCATGAGGCGTCGAGCACATACATGGCCTCGCAGCTGGACGACGATTGAGAATTAATTTGGAAAACCCCAAGAAAGCCGCACCTGAAAGGGCCGCGGTTTTTTTATTGGCCAAACCCGGCCTGCCAAACTAAAACAGCTCCAGCCAACATTCAGCCCATGCTTTCCACCTACCTACCCGTCCTGCTGCAAGTCCTCGTGGTCATTGGCTTTGCCGCGATCGTGTTGATTTTGAGTGTCGTGTTTGGGCGTTCGGCCAAGCGCAATGCGACCAAGGATATTCCGTACGAATGCGGGATGTTGCCGGTGGGTGAGGGCGCACCACGGTTTTCAGTAAAATTCTATCTGGTGGCGATGTTGTTTGTGATCTTCGACATCGAAGTGGTTTTCATGTACCCGTGGGCGCTGCAATTCCGAGATTTGGCACGCCTAAATCCAGTGGTGCTGGTGAGCATGGCCGGATTCGCTGGCAGTTTGGCCGTGGCCTACGTGTACGCCCTGAAAAAAGGTGCCCTGAATTGGAAATACTGAGGTAGCAGGGCTTGCCCGTCGTCAGGCTCTTTGAATTTGGCACTCGCCAGTGTGCTGGGCCTCAGACATGCTGGGCCTGGCTAAGACCGACAGGGGACTCATGAAGCTCGACGCCCATCAGCATTTTTGGCAATACCATCCGGCCCAGCAGGTTTGGATGAGCGAGGCGATGCAGGTCCTGCGGCGTGACTATCTGCCAGAAGAACTCGCGCCGCTGCTCGACTCCATCGGGTTTGACGGCTGCATCGCGGTGCAGGCCCGGCAGATGCCCGAAGAAACCGCGTGGCTGTTGGAACTTGCCGACGCTCATGACTTCATCAAAGGAGTGGTCGGCTGGGTGGACCTTTGTTCGCCAGAGCTCACCGACCCATTGGCACGCTTCGCCCGCCATCCCAAGCTGGTGGGTGTGCGCCACGTCGTCCATGACGAGGCGGACGACGCCTTCATGTTGCGGCCCGACTTCCGCCGCGGCATTGGCCAACTCAGCGGGCACGACCTCTGCTATGACCTGTTGATTTTTCCAAAGCATCTGTCAGTGGCGACGGCACTGGTGGAAGAGTTTCCCGAACAGCGCTTCGTGCTCGATCACCTGGCAAAGCCGGCCATCGCCGCAGGGGAGTTGTCGCCGTGGCGTGAGGACCTGAGCCGCTTGGCCGCCTTCCCCAATGTTTTTTGCAAACTCTCCGGCATGGTCACCGAGGCCACCTGGCAACAGTGGCAGGCCACCGACTTCCACCGCTATCTGGATGCCGTGATGGATGCGTTCGGCCCGCGGCGCGTGATGATCGGTTCGGACTGGCCAGTGTGTACCTTGTCCGGCACTTACGCCGCCACCATGAACATCGTCAGCGAGTATATCCAACAATTTCCGGTAGCAGAGCGCGAGGCAATTCTCGGCGGCAACTGCGCCCGGTTTTACAAAATTAAACCAACTTTCGACATCCCATGAGTGATACCATGTTAGCCGGCGTCCTGCACGGAGCCAAAGATTTGCGCGTGGAGCGGGTCGCGCCGCCCACCCTGCGCCCGGGTATGGTGCTGCTGCGGGTGCGCCGCGCCGGCATTTGCGGCTCGGATATGCATTACTTCCAACACGGCTACTGCGGCTGCTTCGTGCCGTCCGGGCCATTTATCCTCGGGCATGAGTTCACCGCCGAGGTCGCCGCCCTGGCCGATGATGTGATGTCCCCGGCCGTCGGTTCCCGCGTCACCGTCAACCCGGCCCGTGCCTGCGGCGTCTGCGAGTATTGCAAAGCCGGCCGAGGCAACCTCTGCCGCCGGACCATCATGCTTGGCAGTGGAAGCACCAACCCGCCAACGGATGGCGCGTTCGCGGAATTTGTCACCGTGCGGGCCGACCAGTGCCACCTGCTGCCAGCATCGATGGACGACGGCATCGGCGCATTGATGGAACCCTTCGCAGTGGCTCTGCACGCCGTCAAACGGGCCGGGGTACTGGCAGGCAAGCGCGTGCTGGTAACCGGCGGCGGCCCGATCGGCTTGTTGGTTATGCTCACCGCGCGGGCGTTCGGTGCCACCCCGGTGGTGCTCAGCGACGTCGTCGAGGGCCGCCGCCACACCGCCCTCAAACTGCACGCCGACGCCGTGCTGGACCCGGCTGCCGCCCATTTGCCGGAACGGGTCCGCGAACTCACCGGCGACGGATTTGACGTGATTTTCGAGGCGTCCGGCGCGCCACCAGCCTTGCGCCAAGCATTTGATCTGGTTCGCCCCGGCGGTACCATCGTGCAAATCGGCACCATCGGCAGTGAGGACGTGGGGTTGCCAGCCAATCATCTGATGGTAAACGAGACTCAATTTATTGGCTCATTCCGGTATGGCGATGTGTTTGGCGAGGCGATCCGACTGGTAGAAGCCGGCCGGATCCATCTGGATCCGTTGCTCAGCGAAGTTTTTTCGCTGGTAGAACTGCCGCTGGCCATGCAGCGTTCTTTCGCCAAGGACGACGTCATCAAAGTGCAACTCCAAATCAGCTAGGCATCACCCCAACCATCCATCCCTAATCCCATGAATGTTTTTCCTAACTTGCTAGCATCCTCATCACTGCCTACTTGGATCGATCCAGTGGTCATCGCAGTGTACCTGATCGGCATCACGGCCTTCGGCATCTGGATCGGCTACCGCCGCAATACCTCGTCCCAGCAGTATTTCCTGGCCAATAAGTCGCTCGGCTGGTTCACCGTCGGTGCCGCCGTGTTCACCTCTAACATTTCAACCCTTCATCTGGTGGGCTTGGCCGCAGACGGTGCCAGGAAAGGGATGGTCATCGGCAACTTCGAGTGGATGGCGTGCTTCACCCTGATGACCCTGGCGCTGGTGTTCGCACCGTTTTACATCAACTCAGGGGTATCGACCCTGCCGGAGTTCATGGAGCGGCGCTATTGTCCGCAGGCCCGCACGTTTCTGGCTGTCATCGGATTGTTAGGTGCGCTGCTCATTCACATCGGCATCAGCCTGTTTGCGGCGGCCAAGGTGTTTTATAGCTTCCTTGGCGTGCCGATGGAGTACACCATTATCGTGCTCTCGTTGTTCACCGTGACTTATACCGTGCTGGGTGGCCTCAGGGCCGTGGTGATGACCGAAAATATCCAGGTCTGCCTGCTGCTTGGTGGCGCAACGCTCGTCACGGTGTTGGGCATCATGGCGTTGCCAAGTGCCGGGGTGCATGACATGGCCACTCTCAAGGCAGCGGCGGCACCCGGGCAGTTGAACATGCTCCAGCCCATCATCGATGGCAAAGGGCACCTCAACGAGTACTCATGGCTCAGCGTGTTGTTGGGCTATCCGATTTTAGGAATCTGGTACTGGTGTGCCGACCAGACGCACGTGCAGCGGGTGCTCGGTGCGAAAAGTCTCAAGGACGCGCAGAATGGCGCATTGTTTGCCGGGTTTCTCAAGATCACGCCGGTGTTCCTGATGGTGTTGCCAGGGGTGATCGGTTATGTGTTATGGCAAAAGGGGGTGATTGCCTTGGATAAAGATCCCGCCACCGGCGATTGGGATTACAACACCATGCTGCCATCCTTGATCAAACACCTCATCCCCGTCGGCCTCAAGGGCTTGCTCGCCGCCAGCATGGCCGCCGCCCTGATGAGCTGCATGGCCGCCGCACTCAACAGTTGCGCCACCCTCATTTCGCTGGACATCGTCAAGCGTGCCCGTCCAGACACCAGCGACCGGCGCACGGTGGTCATCGGCCGAATCGCCACCGGAGTGATCATGGTTCTGGCGATGCTGTGGTCCACCCAGGGCAAGCAATTCAGCACCATCTTCGAGGCCATCAACAAGATTCCGATGACCTTCGCCCCGGCGGTGACCACGGTATTTGTGTTAGGCTTGTTATGGAAACGCGGCACCAAACAAGCCGCGATGGCGACGTTGTACATCGGTTCGCTCATCGGGATTATCTATTTTGTGGCGGACTTGCCGAGCATCGGCAAAATGTTTCTGGCGGCGGATAAGGTGCAGAAGGATTTTTCCGGCTTGGTCTCCGATCCGCAAGTCGGCTTGGGCGTGCCCTTCATGCTGGTCGGCCCGTTGCTGGTCGTCTTTTGCGTCGCCATCTACGTGATCACCAGCCTGATGACCCCGCCGATGCCTGCCGAGGAAGTCGCCAAAGTCTGTTGGGATCATCCCTTGGCTTTCCTCAAGGGACCCGTCACAGGAGCCAGCGACCCGCGCATGGTGACCCTCATTCTCTTCGCTGTCGTCGGCGTGCTCTACGTCTGGCTGCATTAAATCGGCCACCGTCTCACCGCCAGATGGCGGCCGTTACCCGTTAGGCCGCGTACCATCCGTTCCAAGCGCATGCTCCCGGATTTTGCCCATTCACTTTATCAGCGCTTTGAGCGCGACGGCATCCCACTTTTGCTGGCAGGGGGGTGGGCGGTTTGTCACCATGGATACTCCCGCTTCACGAGGGACGTCGATTGGATCTGCTCGAGGGCGGATGAAGGCCGGGCCCTAACACTGATGGCATCCCTGGGCTTTCGCACCGCGTTTCAATCGATGGCCACGCGTTTCCAGCTCATCAACCGTCCTGAATTTCCTCCCATCGATCTATTATGGGTGAGCCCGGAAACCTTTGCAAAAATGGCGATGACCGACCAGCGGACGGGACTTCACGGCAATATTCCGGTGATTGATCTTGAATCGTTGCTGGCGATGAAATTGCATGCCCTCAAGGATCAGGACGAGCGCGAAGGCAAGGACCTTCTCGACATCCGTTTGCTCTTGAAAGAAAATGCCCACGCCATCACCGAGCCCCGCTTGCACGCCCTGTGCGAGCGCTTTGCCGGCCCCCATGCCTACGCCATGATCCGCCAGATCGCATGAACGCCCTCGACCTCAAGTTCCCCGATTTCTCCAAGCACCCGCCGCCGCCCAAGCTTAGCTTCGAGCAATACCAGCGCTGGGTCTTCGAGGAAATTGTCCCGGAACTCGCACGCTGCGGCCAAATGACCCCGTCAGCGGTTCTAGCCGACTTTATGCGCAACGAAGGGCGCCAGACGGAGCCCTGGCCGGACTTCGGCAGCCTCTCGGACGCCGCCGATACGCCGATCGGCTCCCAAACGCCTGCATAATCACTTCTTGACCCGCACGATTTTCTCCATTACTACGGCCTCCGCATGGGATTTGAAACACTTGGGCTCTCCGCAGCCGTCATGGAAGCCGTCAAGGAATCGGGTTACACCACCCCCACACCGATTCAGGTGCAGGCCATTCCCATCATCCTCGAAGGCCGCGACGTCATCGGTGCCTCCCAAACCGGCACCGGCAAAACTGCCGCCTTCGCCCTGCCGCTGCTCTCCAAACTCGAAAAACTCGGCAAACCCCAGATTTTAGTCCTCGAACCGACCCGCGAACTGGCCCACCAGGTTGCCGAATCCTTCGAGAAATACGGCAAACACACTGGTCTCAAGGTCGCCCTGCTCTATGGCGGTGTCGGCCTTGGCACCCAGTCCGAGCAACTCGCTGCGGGTGCCGATATCGTGGTGGCCACCCCCGGCCGCCTTGTCGATCACTTTTATCGGGCCACCATGCGTTTCGGCGAACTCAAGTCGCTGGTCCTCGACGAGGTGGACCGCATGCTTGACATGGGCTTCCTTCCACAGGTGCGAAAAATCGTCAACCTGTGCCCGTGGGAAGGTCGTCAGACCTTGTTTTTTTCGGCCACCATGCCGCCGGCGATTCAGACATTTGCCCAATGGTGCCTCACCGACCCGCTCACCGTTGAAATCGCCCGTCGCTCGGTGCCCACCACCGTCACTCACGCGTTCTACCCGGTGGCCATGGACCAGCGCGACGAACTGCTGCTCGATTTGCTCAAACAAACCGACTACCACTCGGTGATGATCTTTACCCGTACCCGCAAGGAAGCCGACCAACTCACATCGCTCATCAAAAGCACAGGCCAGCAAAAGGTCGCAGCCATGCACTCCGATATCAACCAGGTGGACCGCATGAAAGCGCTCGCCGGATTCAAGGCCGGCGACTACGAAATCCTCGTCGCCACCGATGTGGCCGCCCGCGGCATCGATATCTCCGGCGTCTCCCACGTCATCAACTACCGCGTCCCGGAAAATGCCGAAGACTACGTCCACCGCATCGGCCGCACCGGCCGCGCCGAAGCCGAGGGCGACGCTTTTACCATCCTAACAGCCGACGAACTGGACTACGCCAAGGCCGTCGAGTTTTTCATCGAGCAAAAAATTCCGCGGCGAAGGCTCGAAAACTTTCCCTATATTTACACCGCCCTGTTGGATGAGACGCCCATCAAGCCGGTGCGGCGCAAGAAAACCGGCGGCGGCAAGAAGCGGAAATAGGCCATCGCCACTGGTTGGCCCATGTTCTGCCCATTTGTAGCACCATGAGAGCCGCCAACGTCAGAGACCTCCGTAAACTCTGCAGCAGCCTGCTCGGCAAATTGAATTAATACTTTCATTTTCAAAGAGTTATCAAACCAGCTATTTTCAATCCACCCCTGCCGCGCCCTAGAGTCCTTGTGAAGGAGTCAAAATTTCCAGAACCGGATTGACCGAGCTCACGCCGGAGTCTTCTTCACATCTCGCCTGGTTTGAGGCTCCACCTCGCTAAAGTTTAACTTACTGCCCACACCATCCCCGCCCCGGGTTCCGAGCTTGCGTCTTCTAGTCTTGTGTCTTCCCCCATGCGCGTCCTGGCCATCGATCCTGCAGTTAGAAACACCGGTTATGCGGTGCTTGAAGGCGAGGCACGCCACCCCAAGGTACTCACCTTCGACGTCATCTCCATCCCGGGCAAACTGCCGCAGTCCGCAGCCCTCTCGGCCATCCGCACTCATCTGGTCAACGTCATCCAAACCTATCAGCCCGACGAGGTCGCCGTCGAGGGCATCATCTACGTTCAATCCCATCAAACGGCCATTTCCATGGGTGCAGCCCGCGCCGCAGCGCTCATCGCCGCCGCCGACCACGGACTACGGGTGTACGAATACGCCCCGCGCAAAGTTAAAATGGCGGTCGTCGGCAAGGGCACTGCCGACAAAAGCCAGGTCGCCTTCATGGTCCGCGCCCTGCTCGGCTTGGCCGAAACCCCGCCGCCAGACGCCGCCGACGCCCTGGCCATCGCGCTCGCCCACCTCCAAGCCGCCGATCCCCTCAAGGCGAAGCTGCTTGACCGGCGACTGGTGTGAGGTATTGCAGGCAAAAGAAGGATACAAACAAGTGAGGCTGGCTCGCCACATCATGGCTGAGCATCACCAGTGGTGGAAGGTTTCACTTAAGCGCGGGGATGGAATTGGCGGTGCACGGCCTTGAGGCGCTGGCGATCGACGTGGGTGTAGATTTGGGTGGTGGAGATGTCGGCGTGGCCCAATAACTCCTGGATCACCCGCAGGTCGGCTCCACCCTCCAGCAGGTGAGTGGCGAACGAGTGGCGCAGCAGATGCGGATAGACGTTGTGGGAGATGCCAGCCAGCGCGGCACGGCGTTTGACGATTTGGCGCACCCGGTCCGGGGACAAGGGGCCTCCGCGCACGCTGAGGAAGATGTGTGAAGAGCTGCGCTTGGAAACGAGCCCAGGCCGGGCGTTTTTCAGGTAATCCAAGAGTGCCTCGCAG
The DNA here is from genome assembly GCA_903827375.1 of Akkermansiaceae bacterium. Taxonomy (GTDB): domain Bacteria; phylum Verrucomicrobiota; class Verrucomicrobiia; order Verrucomicrobiales; family Akkermansiaceae; genus Luteolibacter. The sequence goes on along the minus strand of CAIKHZ010000299.1, from coordinate 6,372 downwards.
GCCTTGGTGCCGACGCGCACGATGCGGGTCTTATTGCCTTTGCCAGTGACGCGCAGGAATCCCTCATCAAAGTCCATCATCTCGAGGCGCGCCTTGCACAGCTCGGATAAACGCAGGCCGGAGGCATAGAATACTTCCAGGATGGCCAGATCGCGACGGCCTAGCGGTTGACCCGGATCGATAGATTCTAACAAAGTAATAATTTCTGTGGCGTGCAGGGTTTCCGGCAACGTCAGGTCGGGGCGGGGGGCTAGCAGAGGTTCGGCCGGATCCATTTCCAAACGCCCCTGCGCCGCCAACCAGCGGAAAAATACCTTTAAATGCACGGTGGTGATGCGCAACGAGGCCGCAATGAGCCCGTCCCGCTTGCGCCCGCCTAAGAATTCCGCCAATTCGTCTGTCCCTATATCGCGGAGGTCGCCGCCGCGCTCTCGCAACCAAGCGGCCAGCGCGTCGAGCGTCTGGCGCACCGATAGCTGATAGGCCTCGGACAGGCCGCGCTCGGTGGCCAGGAATCGGATAAAGGCATCGCAGGCGGTCTCCATGGCAACGCCCGAGCCTGCGCTGGTTACCCGCTCGGGGCAATGGAAACTTGAATGAGGCGCCGGTTTTCGGCACTTGACTCGGCAGGGCGGGGGACTAGCGTCGTCCCGCATGAAACGAATATTCCTTTTTCTCTCAGTGCTGGTGTGCGTGTCAGCGCTGTCCAGTTGCGGTGCTGCCGGCAATATGGCGGATAGCGCCGGGCGCTTGCTCCAAAACACCGGCCACTTGGTCGGCCTGTGAGCCTGGGATTCAGGCCAGGCGTTCTACCGTGCGGGATTCATCGGGCTCCACGGTGAAGCGCCACCAGATGGTATTGGGCGGCAGCAATTCGGGAAATTTGTCGGCCCACTCGACGACGACGATGCCAGCGTCGTCGAGATATTCATCCCAGCCCAAGGCGATGACTTCGGCGGCGCTTTCGAGCCGATAGAAATCGAGGTGAAACACATCCAGACGACCGCCCCGGTATTCATGCACCAGGGAAAACGTCGGACTGGTGACATCGAGAGGGCAGCCCAAGGCGGCCACAAGACCTTTGGTCCAATGGGTTTTGCCGGCACCCAGGCCGCCGACCAAGGCGATGACTGAGCCGGACCGAGCGTCTCCTGCGGCGTCACGCCCGAGGTTTGTCATGGCTGTGGCTGATGTTGCGCGTTCTTGCATGCCCGTTGTCCAAACTTCATTCACTGAGCCGCGTCCACTGAAAAATCGGGTTCAGGGTTTTTTTGCGACGAGGCGGAAGCGGTCGTGGTAGGCACCGTTGTTGAATTTTCGGCAACAGGCGTAGCAGGCGACCATGCGGCGGATGGGTTTGACGCGGTGCAGGCTGGTCAAACAATTCGGGCAAACGTAGGTGTAGTTGCGTTTCATCCGTCGGCGTTTGAAGGGCAGCGTGTGATAAGGATGCTCTCCGGGGATGCCCAATTCGGCGCAAGCGGCCTGCCATTCGGGGCCATGGGGCTCGGTGTATCGGCGCCCGGCCCTCTCATAGGCGATGAGGTGGGCGAGTTCGTGTTTGAGGGTTCGCCACAGTTCTTCTGGAGGCAGGGGTTTGAGTTTGGGGTTGAGCTCGATGGCGCGGTCGGGCCACCACGCACGACCCGCTGTCGTCTGCATCCTCGCATTCCATGAAACCCGCACCCGCCGTGATAACTCCTGCATGTTTAATGACTTGCAGGTTTCCGAGCACCATGCAGTCAGCTTGCTGTCCGTCTTGTCCGGGGCCTCCTGAGTCGCTGATGGCGAGGCCTGCACACGCAGCCACGATAGCCATCGGAATTCCAGCTGTGACATCAAGCGGCCCATCCGCGCCATCGCTACCAGCAATCCGGCGTGTTGGCAACAAGAGCCTCACCATGAATCGCAAACTTTTCGGATTTTTGCATTGCCACCTGATGCGGACTGGTTCAGTCTGCGCGCCCCGCCCATTCATTCCTCCTCCCAAGATGTCCAAGCACAATAGCCTTAAATCCAGTACCACCGTCGGCGGCAAACGCTCCGTCCTCAAACGCTTCGAGCGCGTCAAACTCCTCAAGGAGCGTGGCGAGTGGACGGCCGGGCGCTCGCCGGTGGGCCTGCCCAAGACCAAACACGAAGGGTAAAATCCCTGCGGATTGTCAATGGTTGCACGCGCGGATCCTCTTGGGTTCCGCGCCTTTTGTATTTCAAGCCTCTCCACCATGAACGACGGAACCCGCCTCAATAAATACCTCGCTTCCTGTGCCATCGGCTCGCGCCGCGCTTGTGATGCATTGATTCAGGCCGGTCGCGTGGAGGTCAATGGCAGCAGTTGCACGAAGTTGGCCACCCGCATTCAGACGGGTGATCACGTGAAGGTGGATGGCCGGCGGGTGGCCCCGCGGGAGGTGACCATTGTGGCGTTTCACAAACCACGCGGATACGTGTGTTCGCGTGAGGATGAACTCGGCCGTGATACCATTTATACCCTCTTGCCCGGCGCGCTTCACGCGTTGCACCACGTCGGGCGGCTCGACCGGGATTCGGAGGGCCTGCTCATCCTGACCAACGACGGCGACCTCTCACAACGCCTGATGCACCCGTCCAAATCAGTCGAAAAAGAGTACCTCGTCACCGCTAACCAGTCGTTTGAAAATGCCCACCTCGACCAGTTTCTCGAAGGGGTTTACACCGAAGGAGGGAAGTTGCGGGCCAAGGCGATCGAACGCCTTTCGGCCCGTCGCATCAAGGTGGTGCTCGACCACGGCGCCAAGCGCCAGATCCGCCTGATGTTTGAGACGATGGGCTACACCGTCACCAAGCTGCTGCGGGTGCGCATCGGCCAATTGTGGCTCGGCGATTTGGAGCCAGGCCACTGGGCCTTGCTGACACCACCGGAAGTGGCCATGCTGTTGGGAGAGGCTACGCCTGCCAAGAAGCGGGCCGCTGCGCCTGTTTCGGCGCGCAGGGGAGACGCGAGCAAGGAGCGAAATTCGAGCGGCGGGCAGGATACCCGAGCCAGGGGCAAGAGTGAGCCGGGCGTCTTGCCTGGAGCCCGGGCCAAGCGCCGGGTCTCACCCCTAGCCGCACCGGTTGGGCGAAAAAAGGCGCGTTGAGCCCACTAGGCCGCTTGCCATGAGGAGGATCAGCCATTAGGTTCCGGCCTTCCGTCAATTTCAGCAAACCACTTGCCTCAATCAGAAAACCCCATGAGCCACTCACCAGTCGCCCAAGAAACCACCACCCAAGGCGCCACCTCCATTTACCAACCACCTGCTGATTTCGCAGCCAAGGCTCGCATCCCATCGCTGGAGGCTTACCGCACGCTCTATCAGGAATCGATCGCCAACCCCGAGGCGTTTTGGGCCGCTGAGGCCAAGGAATTGCTGTGGCACAAACCGTGGACCAAGGTGCTTGATTGGCAAATGCCCTTCGCCAAATGGTTCGATGGCGGCAAACTCAACGTGTGCGAAAATTGCGTCGATCGCCATGCCGCCGGCCCTCGCAAGAACAAAGCCGCCATCATTTGGGAGGGCGAACCTGGCGACCAGCGCGTCATCACGTACGGCCAGCTTCACAGAGACGTTTGTCGTTTTGCCAATGTGCTGGAAGCCAATGGCATCAAGGCTGGCGAGCGAGTGATCATCTACATGCCGATGGTCCCCGAAGCGGTGGTTGCCATGCTTGCCTGCGCCCGCATCGGTGCTGTTCATTCGGTGGTGTTTGGCGGATTTTCCAGTGAAGCCATTTTTGACAGGTTGGAGGATTCCGGGGCGGTGGCCATCCTCACTGCCGATGGCGGATGGCGCCGCGGCAAGGTGGTCGCCCTCAAGCCCGCCGTTGATGAAGCGGTGGCGAAATACCGCAAAATCAAGCGGGTCATCGTGTTGAAGCGCTGCGGCAACGAGGTGACGATGAACTCGGAGACCGACGTGTGGTGGCACGACGAAGTTGCCAAGGTTTCCGCGAAGCACACGGCCAAGGCATTTGATTCCGAACATCCGCTTTTCATTCTTTACACGTCCGGCTCGACGGGCAAACCCAAGGGCATTCTGCACACGTCTGGTGGCTACCTCACCGGCACCCACGCCACCTGCAAGTACATCTTCGACCTGCGCGAAGAAGACGTCTTCTGGTGCACCGCCGACGTCGGCTGGATCACCGGCCACTCCTACATCGTTTACGGCCCACTGGCCAATGGAGCCACACAGGTGATGTACGAGGGGGCCCCAAACCATCCCGATTTCGGCCGCTTTTGGAAAATGATAGAAGCTTACGGCGTGAGTATCTTCTACACCGCCCCCACCGCCATCCGTGCTTTTATCAAGGCTGGCAACCCCTTCCCCGCGGGCCACGACCTGTCGTCTCTGCGCCTGCTGGGCTCGGTCGGCGAGCCGATCAATCCGGAAGCTTGGACCTGGTACCACCAGCATATCGGCGGCGGCAAATGCCCGATTGTCGATACGTGGTGGCAGACGGAAACCGGTGCCATCCTCATTTCGCCGATGCCGGGAGCCACCCCCTGTATCCCCGGCACCGCGACACTCCCATTTTTCGGCATCGATGCTGCCATCCTTGACGACAGCGGCCATGAGTGCGCCCCCAACCAGGACGGCCGCCTCGTCATTCGCAAGCCATGGCCGGCCATGACCCGCTCGATCTACAACGATCCGGAGCGATTTAAAAAAACCTATTGGTCGGATTTTCCCGGGCTATACACGACTGGCGACGGAGCCCGCCGCGACGAACACGGGAATTTCTGGATCATCGGCCGCCTCGACGATGTGCTCAATGTTTCCGGCCATCGCCTCGGAACCGCCGAAATTGAAAGCGCTCTGGTGTCTCATCCCGCCGTCGCCGAAGCTGCCGCCGTCGGCAGGCCCGACGAGATCAAGGGTCAGGCCGTCGCCGTGTTCGTCACGCTCAAGGCGGATTTTGCCGAGTCCGAAGCTCTCCGCCAGGAGCTGCGCAATCACGTCGGCCACATGATCGGAGCCCTAGCCAAACCTGATGACATCCACTTCGCGGCCGCTCTGCCCAAGACTCGCTCTGGAAAGATCATGCGCCGCATTCTTAAAGAGCTTGTTTGCACCGGCGAAGTGACCGGAAACATCACCACTCTTGAAGATTTTTCGGTGGTCGCGACTCTCCAACGTAGCATCACCCGCTGATCCCCGCCGCCATAAGGACCGCCTTGCCATGACATCCACCCGCTACTTCCTCGCCCGCTTTGCCCAAGCCTTCGGTATCTTCCGGCGCAATCAGCGCATGGGGGACGCCGCCAGCGAAATGCACCTGCTGCGCGAAGCCGAGGCCTTCCTCGGTATGGAAATCTGGGAAAAGGTCGATTCCGTCGAGCGACTCTCCATCGAATACTGGAACCTGCGAAAACTCATCAAAGACCGCGATGGTCTCCAAGCCCAACTCGACGCCTGCGAAGCACGCCTCGATGCGACCCATAAGGAACGATCCGACTTGCTTAACGCCTCGCCAGCCCCTCAAACGAGCCTGTATGACGAGCGCATCACCATCATTTCCGGCCTCGAAGACCTCACCCGCGAACGCGACCAAATCGTCACCAAGGCCCGCGATATCCGCCGCATTCACGACGGCCTTAAAATAAAAGTCGAAGTCCTCACCAAGGATCATTTGTCATCCCCAGAGCGCAACGAGCAACTCGAGAATGTCAAACAACGCCTCGCCGAACTCAAACACGAGTTTGTTGCCCTCAAGGCCGAGCGGACTTTGGTGGGTGCCAAAATCGAGGCCGGCGACAAACAATTGGAGCAAATCGATCTGGACATCGAAGCCCTCAAGAGCGAGCGCCGCGCCCAGGCTTCCGAGATCTTCAAGATCATCGGCGAGGCCAACCGAGAAATCTCAGTCTTGCGTGCCGAACTCGGTGCCCTCGAGACCCGCATCCGCCAACTCCAAGGGGAAATCGGACGCTATGTCAGCCGACATTCGATCACTGACAAGAATTGCGCCGAGGCCGTGAAAATCCACCGCAACCTCATCGAGGTGATGCGTGCCTTGCGTCGCTCCATCGCTCTGAACCATCGCCTCGGCGGCATGCACTGATTTGAGATGCCCTGATTGTAGCGGCGTGTCTATGACCGCCGCCGCGTATGAGATGTCCCAATCGCAATAGGCGGCTTCTCAGCGCTTCATGCTCATCGACGGTCATAGACACGCCGCTACAAGGCAAATGAAATTCTTGGGCAGCTCCTGAGTCGCCGTCGAACCGGAACTTCCAGAGTTTCGGAGGACGGTTTCGTGCTGCGCCCCATATCCACCAAGGATTGCGCCTGATTTTTTTGGCCTGGAGATGTAGGCATGTTAAATCAAATAAATTTGAGAAAAAACTTG
>CAIKHZ010000298.1 GCA_903827375.1 Akkermansiaceae bacterium | reverse complement strand
TTGTAACCGATGGTTTATTACTTGGCTGGCCTAATGAAATGAGGAGCTTTCTGGGGCATTCCGTTTTCTGGATATTCCGGCTAATGAGGGGTGATTATCACCGATGGTTAAATACCTCCTCCACTGAAGGTTCGATGGGTGTGGTCGGGTGAGTGAACCAGAAGTGGTCGGCCTCGCGCTGGGTCAGGTGGACGTGGATGTCATTGACGCGCTGGACCGTCACCGGGGAAATGGCCGCTATACTATCCGAAGTTAGCGCCGCTGCCCACAGCCGGCACCTAGGGAAATCGACTTGCTCGATCCGTTGTCGAAAATAAGGTCGAACGCAGGGCTCGGTGCGGAGCGATTGGCCCTTCCTATCTAACCGAAACTCCGAACCGCTTACCGAAATACGGCACAGAAACACTGGATCTTCCATCCCGCTCACAAGTGCGAAAAAAGAGGCCGGCATCCCCGTTAGGGAATACCGGCCCGACTTCCTTGAAAGGCGTGAGAATATGTCGTTAGACCAATTTATTCATCTTGTATCTATGGCAATGTCTCACTGGAGTGGCTTGGCTTAGACGAGGCCGGCCGGTTCGGCAGCTTCGGCGGCCAGCGCCTTTTGGTCGCGCAGCCAAGCGCGGCGGCTCATTTTGACGCGGCCCTTTTCATCGACGCCAACGCACTTGGCGGTGACGATATCGCCTTTTTTGACGATATCCTCGACATTTTCAGTGCGGCCTTCGGCGAGTTCGGAGACGTGGATGAGGCCGTCCTTGCCTGGGAGCACTTCCATGAATGCGCCGAAGGCGGTGACGGAAACGACCTTGCCGGTATAGACTTTGTTGACCTCGATCTCTTGGAACATGCGCTCAATCATGTCCTTGGCACGCAGCAGTCCTTCCTCCTTGGAGGCATAGATGTGAACGGTGCCGTCGTCCTCAATATTGATCTCCGCACCGGACTCCGCCTGGATGCCCTTGATGTTCTTGCCACCAGGCCCGATGAGCTCGCCAATGCGATCCGGCGGGATTTTCACCGTGACAATGCGCGGGGCATGCGGGCTGAGTTGGTTAGGTGTGGTGATCGACTCCGCCATCTTCTCCAACACCTTGCCGCGACCGGCCTTGGCGATGTGGATGGCTTCTTCGAGCATGGCGATGGGCAAGCCGGGCAGTTTCAGGTCCAACTGATAGCCAGTGACACCTTCGCTGGTGCCACAGAGTTTGAAGTCCATGTCGCCATAAAAGTCTTCCGAACCAATGATATCTAGCAACATCTTATAAGACTTGAGCGCGCCTTCATCGTTCGTTTCGGTGACCAAGCCGACGGAGATACCGCTGACCGGACGGATGAGGGGCACCCCGGCATCCAACAACGCCATGGTGCCGGCGCAAACCGAGGCCATCGAGGTGGAACCATTCGATTCGGTCACTTCCGAAGACACGCGGATGGCGTAGGGGAAATCCGCTTCGTCGGGGATAACCGGCTCTATCGAGCGCTCGGCCAACGAGCCATGGCCGATTTCACGGCGGTTGATGCCACCCATGCGGCCGGTTTCGCCGACCGAGAACGGAGGGAAGTTGTAGTGCAGGATGAAACGCTTGCTATCTTCGCCACCGCAGTAGTTATCGAAATTTTGCTTTTCATCAGCGGGAGCCAGGGTAGTGATGGCGAGCGCCTGGGTCTCGCCGCGCGAGAACAAAGCGGAGCCATGGACCCGTGGCAGAGTGCCGACCTCGCCGTAAAGCGGGCGCAGGTCACCGATGCTGCGGCCATCGGCGCGCAGGCCTTTTTCCATGATCGAGATGCGGAAAGCCTTCTTCTGCAGGTACTCGAACGCCTGTTCAACGTCAAAGTCGGTGGCTTCCGGAGCGCGCTGTTTGATAGCGGCTTCCACTTCGTCGCGCAGGGCTCCGACTTTTTTAGCGCGCTCTGTTTTGGTAGGAGCGTAGATAGCGGCCTCAATGCGGTCGCCGGCAATTTCATAGGCAATTTCCAGCAAGTTATCCTTGGCCAGAATCGGTGTGAACTCGCGCTTGGCCTTGCCTGCCAGGCGGACGAGTTCCTCCTGCATGGCGACGAGTTGAGCGACGGCCTGCTGGGCGAAATGAAGCGCTTGGATGAAATCCTCTTCGGGCAGTTCGTCGGCTTGGCCTTCAATCATGATCACGTCGGTCTTGTTGCCGACGTAGATGAGGTCCAGATCGCTTTCACTCCGTTGAGCGAACGTCGGATTGATCAGAAACTTGCCGTTCACCCGGCCGACGCGCACCGCGCCGATCGGTCCGCCGAAAGGAATGTCGGACAGGCACAAGGCGGCAGACGCACCATTCATCGAGAGAATGTCGGCATCGTTTTCGGCATCCGCACTCAGCAGAATGGCGATGATCTGGGTGTCATAAAAATACCCCTTTGGGAACAACGGCCGCAGCGGGCGGTCGGTCATGCGGCAAGTGAGGATTTCCTTTTCAGTGGGGCGGCCTTCGCGCTTGAAATAGCCACCGGGAAAAACTCCGGCTGCCGAAGCTTTTTCCTTGTATTCCACCGAGAGCGGAAACCAAGTCTGGCCGGGCTTCACCTTGGTCGCCGATACGGCTGTGACCAGGATGATGGTGTCCCCGCAACGCACGGTCACGGCACCGTCGGCGAGTTTGGCAAGTTTGCCGGTTTCAATCGTCATCGGGTTAGAGCCGACTTGGCTCGTCAGTGTGTGGATGTTCATAGTTTCTTTCTTTGTGTTTCTTTTTTCTGCTTCTTGTTGTCAGTGCCTTGAGCCTGCGCAGCGGAATTGCCGGGCAGGCGCTCATGGCGGTGGATTGCGGACCAGTTAGAAGCCCTGCCGAGGGCATGGGCTGACGAACCGGGGGCCGACGGCAGACACGATCTGTAGCAACGTGACTGCCGATTTGCAGGACTGCCGCGGGGTTGCCCACGCGGCAGCGCTGCGGAGATGGGATTAGCGGCGCAGGCCCAGACTTTGAATAATCTGCTTGTAGCGCTCCTCGCTCTTGCCCTTGATGTAATCCAAATGCTTGCGGCGCATGGAAACCAATTTGAGCAATCCACGCCGGGACGAAAAATCCTTGCTGTGGATATTCAGGTGATCCGTAATATGATGGATCCGTTGTGTGAGCAGGGCCACTTGGTAAGGGGCGCTGCCGGTGTCTCCTTCGTGGAGTTGGAATTCTTTCAGGTTGATTGCGTTTTCACTCATGGTAGTAAGGGATGGTTCCAGCACGGTGGCCGGAGCGTCCTAGGTTGGGGGTTCGCTGGGGAGGCTAGCCGCAAACCGACCCTTGGCAAGAAAAATGCTGCCGCAAGCGGGATTTTTTGCACGGTCTTTTCTTCTACCCCTCTTCAACGCTTGTGAGAGTAGGGGAAACCACTTTGGGCTAAACAAAGCGGCGTGTCTTTGATGGCTTCGGGTGGCATGAACTCAAAAATCGCAACCGTGTTTGCCGAAGACCCGCCTGCCGTGGTGCTCGGGGAGTTGGAAATATCC
>CAIKHZ010000297.1 GCA_903827375.1 Akkermansiaceae bacterium | reverse complement strand
GGATTGGGGATTGGGGATTGGGGATTGGGGATTGGGGATTGGGGATTGGGGATTGGGGATTGGGCTACTTCTATCTTCTATCTACTATACTTTGTCTCCGTCTCACTTCTGCGTCACAACCAGGCGGGCGAAGTGAGTGCTGCCGCCCAAGGTGGACAGGTCGATGGAGATGGTGGCGGGGGGGCCGACGGCGTTCGTGACACCCGTGGTGGTAGTGGGCCACACGTCGTTGACACCGAGGTCAGCGGATACCTCGATGGCGTAGGTGACATCATTGTTAGTGACCGCATCGGGGCGTTTGCTAAAGCTGAGCTGGTTGCCAGTTAGAGTGCGGGGCGAGCCATTGGTGCCGTCCGTCTTGAGGTCCAAGGCATAGATCAGCAAGTTGGGAAGGCCGTCGGGGCCAACCGCGCTCGGTCCGCCGGTCAGCGGTGGAGTTTGGGCGGCCGCCCACGACGCATAGTTGCCGCTGAGTGCCGCCGGGACGTCGGTCAACAACAGCGACTTCATCACCCTTGTGTTCGAGCCGCCAGCCTGCTGGATGAGCCCTATACATGTGATATTCGAACGGGACCCTGACGTGTCATTGGTGGAGGCTAACGTGCCGTTATATACCATGTTCGTGGTGTAGCCATTCGCGCCATCAGTGGTGATCGTGACGACTGCGTGATTGGTGCCAGTGTGGCTGTTCGACAACCCGGCTACGCTGCTGTAATCCCACCCGTCGTGTCTGGTACCGATTATCCACCATGGATTGCTACCGGCGGTCCAAGTCCAATCCAGGGTGTAAACTGCATTAGACACGGGGGAGAATGGGAGGCACGTGAAAGATTTATCAGATTTATTAGTATTCGACACGCCCGCACCGTTAAAAAGCCAATCTCCCGTCGTGGCGGACCACGCGGCTGAGGCCGAACCGCCGTAGGTTCCAAGGCGGACGTCCGGGACGGAACTCTTGAGATCCGTGCCGATCGTGCCTCCCATGAAATCGTCCTGATAGATAATCGTGGCCTGCACTTTGGCGGCAGACATGGCAAGGCCGAGGGCGGCGAGCCCCAGGAGGAGTGGGAGGCCCCGGAAGGATCGGGGCGAGGGTTAAAAGCTGAAAAGCTGAAAAGCTGAAAAGCTGAAAGGCTGAAAGGCTGAAAAGCTGAAAGGCTGAAAGGCTGAGGTGAGGATCGCAAAGATTGCCGGCCTGCCGCTGAAACGTCTTGCTTTGTGCGCGGAATGTCTTACCTTGGCGCGGTGACCAATCTTACCGTCAAAATCTCACCGGAGTTGAAAGCAAGCGTGGAAGAACGGGCACGCCTGACAGGCCAATCGGTGTCAGCGATCGTGCGCGAGGCCTTGCAGAAGAGCGTCCGGCGTCCGAAGTCCGCCGGGTCACCGAGTTTGCTTGAACGGGCGGGCGACCTGTGCGGTTGTTTTGACAGCGGTATTGCCGATTTGGCCAGCAATCCCAGCCATCTGGAGGGCTTCGGCAAATGACGGCGGTGATTTGTGACGCGGGTCCACTCGTCGCGCTCTTGGACCGGCGGGAGCAATGGCATTCTTGGGTCACCGCGCAGTTTTCGCGGCTCCACGAACCGGTTCACACCTGCGAGGCTGCCTTGGCCGAAGTCGCCTTCCTGACGAGAGGACGCGGACTGCCAGCACACCATTTCATGCAGTTGCTGCATCGTGGACTGGTGAAGGTGGATTTCGACTTTGACGGTGAATGGCGGTCGGTCGGCAAGTTGCTGGAGGTTTATTCAAATCTGCCGATGTCCCTAGCCGATGCCTGCCTGGTGCGCATGAGCGAACTGCATGCCAGGAGCGTGGTTTTCACCTTGGACCGCGACTTTCTGATCTACCGCAGAAACCGCCGCCTGAGGATTCCGCTGCTGGCACCGTTCGCCTGATGCTGAAAGGCGGAGGGAGCGGAACACCCGCCGAACACATTCTCCTTGCCACGCATAATAATTTATTCAACTTTCTCCGGGCGCATGAAGGCGGAGAAACTCAAAGCGAAGCTGCTGCAAGGGAACGTCACGAACTGGAGCTTCGCGGACGCCTGCCTGTTGGCTTGCCACTGCGGCTGGAAGAATACCCGCACCACCAGCAGCCATCACATTTTCACGCATTTCCGCAAGGAAGTGCCCTCACTCAACCTGCTGGAGAAAAAGGGTCAGGCAAAGCCCTATCAGCTCCGGCAGATGAGCGAAACCATCGACACATTCAAGCTCTGAAACACCATGAAAACCGCACCACACTATCCTATCCGTCTGCATTGGAGCGAAGAAGACGGTGAGTGGGTCGCCACCTCTCCGGCGTGGCCCGCCCTTTCCTCGTTGGCGGAGAGTCCGCAGGAAGCCGCCACGGGTCTGCTGCAAGCCATCCGTCTGGCTTCTCAAGCCAATGCCGAGCTTGGGCGTCCGGTCCCCGAGTCGCTCACTATTGCCGATCTCAAGCGTGCCGGATCGCTGCTGAAGATCGCGGCACTGGCCACCCTTGCAGGCATTCCCGCGCAAACCCTCCACAGCAAGATTCGTCGCAGTGGCGGACTTACCCCGGAAGAATCCGCCGCCCTCCACAACGCTCTGGCCGGTGTCAACCTAGCCGTGGCAAAATGACGGATCCGTCAGGCCGTGCGCCCTCACAAGCAGGTAATCTCGTTGAGCAACTCAGTGGCACCATCCACCTCGGCCATCGTCCAGAGCATGTAACGGCTATCCACGTGGATCGAACGCGTCCGCAGCGAGTCGTACAAAAAGTCGGACGCCACGGTGTCGTAGGTGCCATCAAAAAGGAATCCGACAATTTCGCCCTTGCTGTTGAGAGTGGCCGAACCGGAATTGCCGCCCGTGGTATCAACCGTGGATAGAAAATTCACAGGCACATCGTTGAGCTTCGGATCTAAATACGGCGTCTTCTTGCCCGCACGCAGCGCCTGGATCGCCGCCAGTTCTGCAGGAGGCGCATTGAACGGACTGGCACCAGTGGCCTTTTCGACGATGCCCTGCAATGTCGTCTGCGCCGGGTTCGGCTGACCGTCGCGGGCCGGGACGCCCATCACCTGGCCGTAGGTGACGCGCAGCGTGCCATTCGCATCAGGGGCGACGGCCCCTCCGCTGTGGGCTAACAACGCCTCTGCGAAACGGGGACCTAAGCGATAGGCGCTGCCGGTGCGTTCCTTCGCCTTTTCGCGGATACCATCCATCAGTGGATAGAGGGCGGCGGTCAGGTTGATGGCGGTGTCATTGGTGGCGAGAAGTTCGGCCGTGGACATATCGAAACCAGCCAAGCGCTCGTCTTTCTGGTAGAGCCGGGTACCCGACAACAAGCGGCCCAAGAAGGCGTCGATGGCATGGGCGCTGGCGGCCTCACTCATGCCGGCTTCTAGACCGATTTGCTGGTCGAGCACGTCGATGCGTTGGCCGACAGGCAGCTTGGCGACTTCTGCGAGGGCGTAGGTCATGAGTGCGCGGTCGGCCTTGACGTCTAGGCTGCGCTGGAGGCGGTCTTGGGCCTCGCGCAGTCGGCTCCAATCGCGCTGCTGAAATGCCGGGTCGCGCTGGGCGTCGGGTTTTGTCCGCTCGATGGACAGGCGATAGAGCGTCTGAGCGGAGCCCATGACGGAGCCGGAGCCGCCGAAGAGTTCGGCGACGAGCGAGTCCCGTTCGCGGGTTTTTGCGCGCTCTGCGACGAGGGCGTTGAGGGCGGGCAGCACGTCGCCGTAGTCGGATTTTCGCTTGGGGTCGGCGGTGATCCAGGCCAACAGCGAGTTTTCATGAGCCTCGCGCTCGGCTAGCAGACCACGTTTGTTCATACTCGCGATGATGCCTTTCGCCTTGGTGAGTGAGTTGTTCAAACCCCGGATGCGGGTGGACACCCGGATGGCCGTCTCCTTGTCCTCCGCTGCCAATTTTTCCAAGAGTGCGATCTGGTCGGTGTTGCGCTTGATCGTGCGGGGCAAACTCCATTCGACGCTCTGGCGCACCTCGGCGTATGGAGACAGACGAGCCGTGCGGCCCGGATAGCCCGCGACGAAGACGAGTTCGCCGGGGCTGGCTCCCTGCGGTGAGATGCGAAGCCAGTGCTTGGGCTTGTAGGGGACGTTGTCCTTGGAGAAAGCGACTGACTTGCCTTCCGGGGATACGTAGGCGCGGTAAAACGAGAAATCGCCGGTGTGGCGGGGCCACTGCCAGTTATCGATTTCGCCGCCGAAGTTACCGATACCGGCGGCCGGCGCATAGACGAGGCGCACATCCTGAATCTCAAACTGGCAGATCTCAAACCACTTTTTGCCCTCAAAGAAACTTGAAACACTGCAGCGGAGACCATCCTTCTCGCCCGCCGCCACCCGGGCTTTCACCCGGGCTTCCACTGCGTCGAAACGCGCCCGGTCAGATAGATCCGGATCGGGCTTGCCGATAATCTCATCGCTCACATCGGTCACCGACACTGTCACGAACACGCGGGAGCCCGGGCCATTCCAGAGCTCCTCGGCGCGGGTCCTCGCTAAAAACCCAAGCTCCATCAAATTGCGCCCGGGCGTCGAATTAAACTGCAGCGCCGCTTGAACGCAGTGGTGGTTGGTCGCAATCAGCCCGTCCGCAGAAACGAACGAGGCACTGCAACCGCCTAGCGAAACAATGGCACCCATCGGCTGGCCCGTTAGATCAGCGAACGCACCGGGATCGCCAGTGAAGCCCAAACCCTTGAGTTTTGCCCCCAGCGCGGGAATCTGCTGCGGCATCCACATCCCCTCGTCGGCCAACGCTGGCCCTGCAGTGGCCATAACAACGAGCAGCAAACAGGCCGCGACGCGCGTCTTCAACAAATGTGATCCCCATCTACCCACAAATGGAACGGCATCTGGCTGCCTGAGAGAAATCACATCTAACACTCCAGAGAATTCTCCGGGATCTTGCAGGTCGAAAGCGGCTTTGGGCATGCGGTGGGTCGGATCGGTCACAGGCCCAAGCTGCGCCATGGCTACCCTGCGCGTCAAGCGAAGGAATTTCAGCCATCACGAGCCCTTGCAAGATCCGCCGACGAATGCCTCAGGTGGGATGATTTGAGAAACATGGGCTTAGGCGACTGGCGCGAAGCTCATCACTGGCCAGGCAACGAGGCTTGCAAACGAAAAAACTGATGGGCTGCATTCGCAATCGGTATATTGGATCTAGCAATGACCGTCTCGACTGTCCCGATGGCGTTAGGTGTGGCTGATACTTCCACCAAATCCAACGGGCCGGAACCATCAATTCCAGTCGAGGCGAGAGCCACCAAGGTGGCTCCACCAGCAAACGCGCTGGTTCTGCGCCGGAACGTCACGCAAGGATAGTCTTGTCCAGCAGCCGTGATGACAGAGATACTCGGAGAGCTGGTACCGTCCGGATGGGCTGGATCTGTATCTTCCATGAATTCCATCAAGTTGCTAATGCCATCATGATCCGGATCATCCAGGGCTCCCCATTGCCCGGCATCCCCTATCAGGCGGGATACCCATCCCGAATACGTCATGGTTCCAGGTACGGCTTCAACAATAAATTTTCCGGTTGTGGCATATGTGGCGGAATTAACATTATACTGAACCGCGGCGAAATGATCGATTACCATTCTTAAAACCATGCTGCCTCCAGTCAGTCTTCGGATTTCCTCATACAGAGGATCTCCCGGTCTCCCACTGACAATCACAACGCCCTCACCAGTCGCAACATCCGAGGTGGTGTCTGTGTTGATGTCGAGATTCAATAAGCTGCCTGTGAGGGAAAGGGTTGTCCCCGAAAAGGAAATGCTCGTTGTGGAGTACTTTTCGACCACAACGAGTGGCATCGTCGGCGAACTAGTAACACCTAGCAACCCCTCCGAACCCAGCACAAAGGAAATGGGACCTGCATTTTGAAGCGACTCGAAGCCGCTCGAACCGGTGATATCCCCATATCCCCGGTCTATACTTAGCCAAGCATACAAGTTTCCATAGGTAAGTGAATGATACCAGAACGGGCCTAAGCCGCTCGTTTCACTCGTTCCCATGAATCTCATTTCCGCCCCAGGAAGACTGGTGCCCACGCACCCAATAGCTACCACTAATAAAAATCGCGCTTTTGTTTTCATGATGATGTGATGATGGTTCGTCTTCAGGGGGCTGCGTGAGCGGGTTGTTGAGGCCGAAGTATTGAATGATGGCAATAATCCGTTACATAAAAGTGAATAAAATAGTCTATTTTGCTGATCAGCTACGCATATCCAATCATTCACTGCGCATATTCCATGACCCATGCGCTCCGTGGTGTGGGTGTGAAAATTGAGGAATTTGTCCTGTAAAGCGGGTTCTCGCCGAGCTGAGGCTCGGCGTTCCCGTGGCATGTTCCTTGGGAGGGGGAGGGAGGAGTGAAAAGCGCTCTGCTCGAAAAGCCCGGGGTTGCACATTGCGGATCGTTGTGACAGGCTCATCGGCATGCCTTCCCTGCAAGGAAAAACATTGTTGGTGACCGGTGCCTCCAGTGGCATCGGCCGCGCCTTGTGTGAACTCCTCGTCTCCCGAGACGCCAATGTGCTGGGCGTCACCCGGCGGCCGGGCGCATTGTCACAGGACGTCTCACCGATTGTCGCGGATCTGACGCAGCGCGAGGAGGTTACCGGTATTTTTCATGGGCTGGGAAAGATTGACGCCCTCGTGAATTGTGCCGGAGTGGCCTATCTATCGCGCATCAGCGACGGCAATCCGGCCGATTGGGAGGAAATGTGGCGGGTCAACGTGATGGCCCTCGCCCTTTGCTGCCAACTCTCACTGGCCCATTTCCCGATCGACGGCGGACGCATCGTCAATGTGAGCTCATTGAGCGGCCACCGGGTACCGCCAAGCGGCGGGTTTTACTCGCCCAGCAAATTTGCCGTGCGCGCCCTCACCGATGCGCTCCGCTCAGAACTCAAATCCGCGGGCTCCCCGGTCCAAGTCGCTTGCGTCTCACCCGGCTACGTCGATACGCCACTGCTCGACGACTACTTCCGCGGCCGCGAGACGATGCTCAGCCAAACGCGGGCCGCCATGAAGATGTTGGATCCGGAAGACGTGGCATGGGCAATTCTGGGCATCTTGGAAGCACCCGTCCATGTGGAAATCGCGGATATTCTCATCCGCAGCGCCCAACAACGGATGTGAGGCACACGCTTTGTCAGATTGTAATACCAACCGGGCGGTACCTTATCCGGTGCATGGCGGGGGTTGGCTGTGTCGTGTTGGTATCGTGCATTGACGGCCGGGAGGAATTTTGGCTGGCGGGTGATGGCAGTGGGCGGGCGCTCATTCGGTACACGTTGCCGGCGAGTCTGGCGCTGAGTTGCGGAGGCGAACCTGGATTGGAGAAAGTCTTGGATGAGTTCATCAGGCAAACCCCGACGTTGACAAACGCGACGCGACGGGTCAGCCGCGAAGGCGAGCGCACGGCGGTGGAGTTTCAGGCATCGTTTAAGTCTGCGCTCGATCTGATGAATGCGGTGCGCGGCGAGTCTGTTTTGGCATCGGGGAATCTAAAATCCACGGTGCCACCGTTGATCGGGCATTTTGATTTCCAACGCAGCGGTCTAGCGGTTGAACTGACACGCACCGTGCAACCGGCCCAGGCTCTGCCGGGGGCGTTTTTGATGCCATCCTCGCAATTTAACGGGCGGCGATTGGTGTATATTCTGCACCTGCCGATGGTGGCGGAGGCGTCGAGTGCGACGCGCACGGCGGATGGTGGCCGCACGCTCATCTGGGATCAGACGTTGCAGGAAGGGCTGAAGAAGCCCGTGGTCATTCACTTCAAGGGCCATGTTCCGCTTCCCTGGCCACTGGTGGCCGGACTCGCCGCGGCATTGACAGGGATGGGTTGCCTGGGATTCATCGGGGTACGCAGACTGCGAAAATTAGCAACGCCGCCTCACTCACCAGCCAGCGAGTGATACCCGCAGGATTGCAAGTTCGGATTTCGACCGTTCGGCTTTCGCGATGCATCCTCATCCACGAAGACTCATTTTCTTCCCCAGCTCAACCTCATCCAAGCCCGCTCGTGAACATAATGAATCGCGGTTAGTACCATGTGGATGATGAAAGCATGACTCAGCCCAGTCCAGATGGCGGTGACTAACAATGCCATTACGCGATAACTGATTGCACGAGCAATGGTTCTCTTGTGTTGTTCCATGAAGAATAAATTTAAACTATTTCCGTATTATAGAAACCATATCTGGCGGCAATCTGGCAATCTACCATCCCCTCCCCCGCTCACATCATCGGCATCACCGGATGATGCTTGGGGGGAAGCTGGCGTCGGGTGGTTCAGGGGGCTTTGACGTCGTAGCAGAGCAGGATATTTTGATCGCGGATGTAGAGGCGGCCGCCGGTGATGACCGGGTGAGGCCAACTATTTTTTTTGCTACGTTCGGGTTGGTCGAACCTGCCGTGTTCGCGATAGCCCTCGGGAGTGGCTTCGATCAGGGCGAGGGTTCCTTCCTCGGATTCGAACCGGCAATACAGCCGTCCGTCGGCATAAGCGATGGCGCCCTTGCCCAACTTGGATTTCTCCTGCCAGACTTCTTCGCCGGTTTTGAGGTTTTGGCATGTCCAGCCGCTGGCGTCGGAATGGCCATAGAGATGATCCCCCACGAGAACGACGCCGCCGTGATGGTTTTTCATAACCTTGTTAGCGTAAACCTCCTCGGCACTAAACTTGGAGCCGTCGCTGGTGACTTTGAATCCATTGCAGCCAACCCCATAACCAGAGGTCACATACACGATGTCGCCGGCTACGATTGGCGTCGTAATGACGGCTGTGCGGCCTGCACGCGGGGCTTTCCACAGCACCGCGCCCGTCTCTGGAGCCACGCCGAAGACGTGGGCGTCAGTGAGTTGAACGTATTGCCGGGCACCCGCGACGGTTGTATGCAAAATCGAGGAATAAGCCGCGTTGTCGGTGATGTCGGTGGTCTGCCAGAGTTTTTCACCGGTGAGTTTGTTAAGGGCTAACATGGTTCCCTTACTTCCGCCAGGCGTGCAAACGAGCCGATTTCCATCGACCAATGGCGACTCTGAGAATCCCCAACCAGACATCATTTTCCCGCCGAAATCATCGACAAGTTCCTTGTGCCAAAGCACCTTTCCAGATTTTCGATCGAGGGCCACCAGATTGCCGCCGGCTCCCAGCGTGAAGAGCCGCTCCCCATCCACCGTCGGGGTGCAGCGCGGCCCCTCGGGATATCCCATCTTGCGGTTGGCAGCTGCCGTCGGGGTGCTCCAAACTTCCTTGCCGGTCTTGGCGTCGAGAGCCCACACGATTTCTTCCTCGCTGCGGTAGCCCATGCCATAAATGCTGCCGTCGGCCACTGACGGAGTGGAATAGCCTCCCCCGAGTTCGCGAGCCGTCCATACCAGCTTGGGTCCCCCCTCCGGCCAACTCTTCAGCAGTCCAGTTTCAGAAGACTTGCCATCTCGATTGATGCCGCGCCACTGAGGCCAATCCTCGGCCCGGGTGGGCGGGCTCATCGTGATGGCAAGGACCCCAAGCAAGGTGGGGATAGCGATGGTTGGTTTTAACATGTTTGATTTGGTTAGATTACTAGGGCTTGGTGAGAGCCAGAGCGACGAGGTCGCCGATATTATTTTTACAATAGATGCGGCCGTTAGCTAGGACGGGCACGACCCAGCAGCGTTTTTCGAGCACCTTGGCGCGGGCCGTTTCCTTGAAGGCAAGAGGAGATGCGTCGGCGACGACCAGGTCTCCGGTCTCGGACTGGATGATAAGTTTGCCATCGGCGATCATCAGCGAGCCTTTGCCGAGGTCATCCTGCGACCACTTCACATCGCCCGTGGCGAAGTCCAGACAAGTGAGCTTGCTTTCATCGAACCCATACAAGAAGCCCTTCCACAGGACGCAGCTGTTGAAATGGTTGCGCATTTTCTTGGTCTGCCAGACGTACTTCAACTCCGTGCCGCTGAATTCAAATAGCGCCGCCCCTTTGCCATATCCACTGGAAACAAATATCTTGTCTCCGCTCACAATCGGGGTGGAGGCGTTGATCTCATAGTTGGTCTTCCACTCCTGGCGTGCCAGTGGCTTGCCGCTATCAGCTTCGCGAAGCACCAGGCCGTACCCGTCGAAAAGCGCGAGCAAACGTTTGCCGCCCTGCTCAAACGCCAGCGGAGCGCCGTAGCCAGCCCCTTCGTCGCCACTCTTCCAGACGACTTCACCGCTCGTCTTGTCCAAGGCCACGGTGGCTGCCCCCTGGGCGCCGACATCGACGATCACCCGTTTTTCCAGCACCAGTGGTGACCCGGCGTAACCCCAGGTCGGCACCTTGCCGCCCAAATCCTTCACCAAATGTTTCATCCACACCACCTTGCCGCTCGCTGCATCGAGACAATGCAGATGTCCCGCCCGGCTAAGCGTGTACACCCGGTCACCGTCCACGGTCGGCGTCGCTCCCGGGCCACCTTCAAACATGTGAGGATCCAAGGGACAGGCATACGACTGTTTCCAAATCGGCTTGCCAGTGGCCGCATCGAGACACAACACCGTGTCGGAATTGTTCGCGTTGCCCATCGTGTACAAGCGTCCTTTACTCACCGCCACGGCGGAACAACCGATTCCGACGTTGAGCTTGAAAAGCTGCTTGGGTCCGTCCGCCCCCCACTGGCTCGTCCAGTCGGTCTCCGTCGAAATACCGTCGCGGTTAGGGCCTCGCCATTGCGGCCAATCGGCGGCTTGGGCGCAGCAGGCACTGAGAATCAACCAGGGAATGAGTGTTTTCATGATCGTCGCTTGTTTTTCGTGGTTCGTTTGCTCGGAGCTAACAGTTACCGTCACAATCGGCACAGCTCGTTTGCTCGCGGCAATCAGGAAAACGCTGCCAGCGCTGGGATTTGAATTCGAAACGTGGCAACGAACCCGGTGCGGCGAGCAGCACGGGAATCCGTAATGCCAGCACAGTTTGCAGTTCGCCGGCCAGCTTATCGGCCATCGCCCGGGCGTCAAGGCAATCCAGTGTTGGCTCCAAGGTAATTTCCAGTTCGGTCATGGCAGCGGCCTCCCGCACCGCGACGCGGTACTCGGCGACGTGAGGGCAAGAGCGCAGGATTTGCTCAATTGCGGTCGGATAGACATTAGCGCCGCGCACGATGACCATGTCGTCAACGCGGCCGCGGATCCCGCCCTCGAGCAGCGTGTGGCCATCGCGCCGCAGAGGTTTGACCAAATCCCCGGTCCGGTATCGCAACAAGGGTGAACCGATGCGGCCAAGGTTGGTTAGCACCAGTTCTCCCGTGCCATCCGCAGCCGGGTTGATCACCTCGGCAAGGTAATCGGAGTCAAGAATGGCGAGCATCCCAGGCGCAACCTCGTAAGTCACTGGCCCGATCTCGGTCATGCCATGGTGATCAAACACCCGCGCGCCGCCCCACAAATCCTCAATGCGGCTGCGCGTTGCCGGCACGCTGCCACCGGGCTCTCCTGCAACGATCAAGGTGCGGATATTTAATTTCGCTAGATCATGATCGCTTTCCCGGGCGAAATGGCCGAGCCGCAGAGCGTAGGTAGGGGTGCAACAAAGGTGATCGACTTGATTGTCGAGGATCGCCTGCAACCGGGCGGCACTGCTGAGTCCACCCCCTGGGAGGCACAGGCAGCCGAGCCGCTGGGCCGCCTCAAATGCCAGCCAGAACCCGAGGAACGGCCCGAAGGAAAACGCGAAATACACGCGCTCGCCGGGTCTAACGCCAGCAGCGCGCAACACCTCGGTCCAGCAATCGACCATCCAACTCCAACTATCGGGCGTATCAAGCCAGCGCAGCGGCATGCCACTGGTGCCGCTGGTTTGGGTAAAGCGGGTGTAGCGATCCGAGGGGAACGTTAGATTGGTGCCGTACGGTGGATGTGCAAGTTGGTCGGCCACAATCTCGGCCTTTGTCGTTAGGGGCATGCGCTCGGAAAACTCGGCGATGCTAGCGACACCCTTGGCGAGTCCGGCACTGTGCAACTTCCCTGCGTAGAAGCGGTTGTCCGGGGTTAACGCGGCCAATAACCGGTTCAGCTTCTGAAGTTGCCCCGTACCAGTCATGGTGGCGACCCTTGGTTTACGATGGCGGCAGGCTGGGGCTTGGGAGGAGCCGGCTTGTAGAAGGTGACCAATCCCCCGCCTGCGACGGCCAGCAACAGGCCAAGGTAGAACGGTTTGGGAATGGCCCCCAAGCCGCCTTCTGGCGGATGCATCAGCACGGCAACAAGGGCGTTGACGACAGGAGCGCCGCCGAACACCAGGGTCATGACCACACTTGGTTGGCCTTTGGCAGCAAATGCGAGCAGCACGCAGAACGCGCCCATGGCCCCCACAATGCCCGCCAAGAGCGACCAACCCATACCAGCCAGCGGAAACCTCCAACCAGCGCCATTCACTAACAGAATCGCCAGCGGCGCGAGCACAGCTGTTAGAAAATAAGCCAGTCCGACGAACAAGAATGCCTTGTAGCGGCCATGCACTGGATCGCCCATGCCGGCTTGCCCGGAGTGAAGGAAAATTCCATAGAGCCCCCAGCTTACGACTGTCATCAGGGCGAATGCGAGCCAGGTCATGCCTGGTTGGTTAGTATCAGCGGCTATCATTGTGCGGTGGTTTGGGGTTGGAAATATTCGGGTGGCGCCACTTCCAGCTTGGCGCGGATCTGTTGCGGAATAGATACAGCTTTCATCGTCTGATTGAGCGGGTCCATGCCAATTGCCACGGCGACAAGACTGCCGCGGGCCACTTCGATGGAGCGCCCGTCATGCTGGGCACGGAAGATAAATGTATAAGCCAGCGACTTGCTGCGGATCTCCCGCACCAGAAGTTGGATTTCGACGCTCTGCTCAAAGCGCAATGGATGCTTGTAATCACAGCTGGCATGTACCCGCGGCCAGCCAACCTTGCCAACACCCGACGCGGGATGGACCTCGATGCCTAGTGAGCGGTAAAATGCGTGCTCGGTAGCCTCCATGAAGCGGAAGAAGTTAGAGAAATGCATGATCCCGGCCATATCGGTATCGGAAAACTCAACCGATCGTGTTAGTTTATATTCAAATGCCATGGGTTTCCATCAGAGGTTGGCCGTGGGTGACCGGTGCGGGAACATCGGCGAATTCCGCGACGCGGCTGAAGAGTTCATCAAAGTCAGTGAATAGATCACCAGTTAGGCAGTCGGTCAACCGGCTGTGGAGGTGTGGATAGGCGTTAAAGAGTTCCTTGAAGCGGAAGTTTGGATCATAAAACGCATAGACCAGCTTGCGCATGCTCTCGATGCCGTAGCAGAGTGTGTTGCCGTAGTCGGCAAACATCGCTGCGGAATAGTCCCCGGCACTCAGCGCGGCGTCAACGGCATCACCAGCCAACTCGCCACTGCGCAAGGCCAACATCACCCCGGATGAAAACACCGGGTCAAGGAAAGCGAACGCGTCGCCAACCAGCACCAGACCGTTCATGGCGCAATGTTTCGAGCGAAACGAATACTCACTGGTCGCCCGATACGGGGCCGCCACCTTGCCTGGGGCGAGGTGCTGCTTGATCCAGAGGTTATTTTCCACCTCGCGCTGGAACACTTGCTCGGGATCACGAACATGATCCCGATACAGATAGGAACTCTCAGCCACGGCCCCAACACTCACCATATCGTTAGGCCATGGGATATACCAGAACCAACCCTTGCCGGGCAAATAGGCAACGGTGGTGGCTCCTTCATCAATCCCGGGATCGCGCAGCGCTCCCTGATAGTAGGTCCACACCGCAATCTTGTTGAGCTTCGGATCGCGAATCCGCCAGCCGTTCTTTACCTGAGTGAAGCCGTCTCGCCCGCTGGCGTCAATGGTCACTGGAGCATGCACCTCAAACTCGCGGCCTTGCAGATCGACCCCGCGGACGCCGACGACACTGCCGTTCTCGCGAATTGCCTCCTTCACTGTCATTTCCTCCAAAGCCTCGACACCTTTTTCGCGGGCGTTGTTCAACAACATCTCGTCAAACTCGCTTCTCACCACCTGCCATGTGCTCGACGACGGATGATCCCAATTCTGCGTGAAATAAAATGGCGATGATACGTCTCCAGCCTGACGAACAAATTGCACACTGTATTTCCTAACGAAGTGGCTCTTTTGGAGCTTGTCCAGCATCCCAAGCCGCTCAAGCGTGAAATACGTGTAGGGAATGAGCGACTCACCAATGTGATAGCGTGGAAACTTCTCTTTCTCCAACAGCAAAACACTCCGGCCTTTCATTGCCAGCACAGCGGCAGCGGTTGACCCCGAAGGGCCTCCGCCGATTACGATGACATCATAGTTCTTTTTCATAAGGGTAGTATCTCGACGATATCGGCGAGCACCTCGCCTGAGGGGGTGAGCAGCGCATTGCAGCGGCCGTACAATTGGCCTGGCTGCTCAAGTGCCAGCGCGCGGCTGATGACAGCGTCGGGCTCGACGCGGATGAAGGATTTCGGCTGGCTGCGGAATGCGAAGCGATGCAGGTGCAGCAGGCTCCCGAGCGGCAACTCGGCGCGAACGATATCGCGTCGCAGAGGCGCTGGCAGGCGGTCAAGATGAATGGTGATGGCGCCAAATTCAACATGCAGTCCCGAGTTATTGAGGACCAGAACGACCTCACGTTGATAGATATCACCGTCCGTCGTGCTGCGCAGTAACAACAAGTGCGAGAGCTCGCCGTGGAAGGCTTCCAGCCTGGTAGTCATGTCACTTTGATGTGCCAACAAGTCCCGTTGTGGCTGCGGAATCTCAGAAGCTGCAACTTCCCAAACCGTAGGCATCTCTTCGGCTACCACACTGTAGGCTCGTGCCAGCGGGCACAATCCACATTTAGTCCCGCTGGAACCGGCAACGGACTTTCGGCAAAAGTCGCCGCAACAGAGGGATGATATATCAGGCGTAGCGAGCATCGCGATGTTCTGGTAGAAAAAAGTCGTGGAGCAAGGTGTCAACTTGCAGCAAGCCCTGGCGGGAATAGCGAATCGTGTCGCCGTCAATGACTAGAAATCCTTCGGCGGCCAATTGCCCGAGCGGAGCGGCAAAGCGTTGGGCAATATCAACTCCAAACTTCTCTTGGAAGTAGTTTCGACTCAGACGTCCGAGCTTCATTTGCAGGATCATCTCACGGATCAAACGCTCCTCGGCGTTGGGGGCCAGCGCGCGCCACAGCGGCAGTTCGCCGCGCGACACCTGATCAAGGTACGGTACAATGTCGTGTTCATTCTGAAAATGCACGCCATTGATGTGACCGAATGACGCCACTCCGATCGGCAGCAAGTCCGCGCCTTCCCACAACCTGTCACGGTAAAGAAACTTGGTGTGCGCCGGGTTTTTCACCGCCGTGTAAGCACTCGCGATGGTATAACCGGCTTTCTCCAACTCCGCAAAAGCATAAGCCACCCATCCGCGCTTCGTCTCCCAGTCAGCAACCGGTGCCACCAACTTGCCCTCGGCCTTCATCTCTTTGTAAATGGTCGTGTTGTATGGAATTTCCATCTGATAGATAGTCACACTCTCCGGCGACATTTCGATGGTCCGCTCAACGCACTTCACCCAATTTTCATCGGTCTCCTCAACCATGCCTGCAATGAGGTCAATGTTGATTTGGTCAAAACCTAACGAACGAGCCCAGCCATAGGCCCGTGCAATTTCCTGGGAATGATGGGCCCTGCCGTTGATCTCAAGGATGTGATCGTCAAAATTCTCCACGCCGAGGCTCAAGCGGGTCACTCCCATGTCGCGGATCGCTTCGAGCTTCGCCTCGCTGAGGGTACCTGGTTCACATTCAAAAGCGACCTCCTTGACGGCATCCCAAGGCAACAGCGCCTTGAGTCGGGATGTTAGATTCTCCAGTTGTTTGACCGACAAGTAAGACGGCGTGCCGCCGCCAAAATAGATAAACTCAGGCAAACGGCCGCCGATGAAGGGCTTGCGGACGTAGCTCTCCAACTCAGCCACCGCCGCATCGATATACTGTTGCACACGCGCCGCATTTTGATCAGTGTACACTTTGAAGTAGCAAAAGTGGCAGCGCTTTCGGCAAAATGGAATGTGCACATACATCCCTAACGAATTCCCTGCGACCGGTGGACGATCCAGCGCCGCATGCACCTCGGTGAGTTGCTCATGATTCCAGAACGAGAACGGCGGATAGTTGGCGACGAAGTAGTTGCCTGGTCGGGTCTGTTTAGGCTGGGTTGTCGTTAGGTCGTTCATAGACAATATTCGTATAGTTTCACAAAGTCCGCTACTGTCACCGGCCGCGGGTTGAACTGGGCAGTCCACTGCCGCGCAGCCTCCTCGGCCAGCATCGGGATGGCTGATGCCGGCACGCCGCAATCGGACAAGCGCGAAGGGAGTTGGGTTGAGGCCAAGAGCTGCGTCAGGCGAGTGGCGAGGTCTGGATCAAGATCTGCGTAAAAGTCGCCGGCAGAGGAGTTATAGCGAACCACATGCGGCAACATCATGCCGACGGCGTGGCCGTGAACGATGCCGAAGTGGGCGGTGAGCGGATTGGCCGCGCTGTGAGCCGCTCCAAGCATGCTGTTCTCGATGGCCACGCCCGCAAGGGCCGCGCCGAGTTGCATCGCCGAGCGGGCGGATAGATCCAGCGGCTGATCCAGCACCTGCGTTAGATTGCATGTGATAAGCCGGTATGCCTGGCGACTGAACATCGCTGACAACTCGCTGCGCCGGGTCGTTGCCCAGGTCTCCACCGCATGGGCCAACGCATCCAATCCGGTGCAGGCAGTGACATGCCGCGGTTGCGTGAGCGTCAGCGTCGGATCGAGAATCGCCACACGGGCCGCCGCCTTCGAGTCGCCGCAGGCCATTTTCTGGTGCGTTTGTTCGTCGGCGATCAGGGCAAACGACTGGCATTCGCTGCCGGTACCGGCAGTGGTTGGTATGGCAATCAAGGGCAGCATCGGTTTTGTTGCCTTGCCGATGCCCCAGTAATCCTGCATCCGACCGCCGTTGGTTAGAAGAAAATTTGCGCCCTTGGCAGTATCTAGGCTGCTGCCGCCACCGATGGCCACCAAGAGATTCAAGCCTGAAGAACGGGCAAAAGCGGCACACTCATCGACATCACGGGTCGTCGGGTTGGCACGAACCCGGTCGTACATGATGGCGTTTGGCAAGAGATCTAACACGCGAGCGGCGTGACCAGCCTCTACGATACCGGGGTCAGTGACCAGCAGGACCTTGGTGCCACCGAGTTCGCGTACAAGTTCACCGACGCGCTCGACGCTGTTGGCGCCAAAAACGATACGGGTGTGAGCTTGCCAGTCGAAGTTCATACGCGTTGAAAGGCCCGGCGCTTGTACAGAAACTCAAACAAGTTGCCCTCATGTGGCTGATCCCATGATATCGTTAGAGTAGGAATCGGGCCGATATTCAGCCGATCGATGGGGGTGAATTCCATGAGTTCCCGGATCCAACCCTCGTCGCTGGTGATGGCAGTAACGACGAGCGATGGTCCGATATGTTCGAGCATCATCTCCTGCGGCATCTCGATGACACTGGCGTACGGGAACAAGAACTCGCGGTTTGCCAATGGATGTTCGAACGAGGGGCAACGGATGATGGTCGGGCGCAGATAGGTTGCGCCATCGAAGAGCCCCTTGCGTGGGCCGTGCCGATAGGCGGCAGTGACGTCCACCGCACCTGTGAGGCTCTGCTCAAGGGTCGCATCGATCGCATCAGCCATCTGCGGGTTGGCAAAAGCCGACAGGCTGGCGTCGGGATCGGCGGCAGGCAGCGGGACGATAGGCGCGAGTCGTCGTGCCAGAGCATCTGCGATTTCGTCAGCATGAGATGGGACGACGATGGTGGAGGCGCAAAGGCAGCTGCGGCCGCCATTGGCGGCGATCGACTCTGCGATCACATCGATAAATTCGGGCCAGCGCCCGATGAGATCCTCGCCGATGAGGACTTTGCTGTGTCCCGGCCCGTGGACTTGGATCGATGGGTTTCCTGCATATTTATCGCTGATGCTTTGATCGCCGAAAACCAAGGCCCGGCCGCATAACCTCAGAATAGCATCTGCGCCCTCATGGTCCGTCGGATAGAACCCGAATGCAGCCGCCGGCATCCCGGCAGCGATGAACGATTGAATCAGCCGGTAAGGGGTCCATGGTTCGTCACGGCCGGGTTTGATAACCACCGGAATGCCCAGGGCTATGGCCGGCAACCACAACGAATTGACGGCAGGCGAATTGCTAGGCATCACCAACCCCAAGCTGTGGGTCACCGGAAAAAAGCTGTACGGGCTCGTCTCATCATCGAGGTCGAGGCCACGCGTCAGGCCGCGCAGCACCTCACCCATATTGGCAAGCACCGAATGGATACGATGCATGTTGCGCCTCACCAACGAGTGGGGCAAACCACTGGTGGCCGAGAGCGTCTCCACATAGGTTTGAGGGTCGTTAGAATTTAAAAATATATCACCGGCGAGAGCGCACATATCGACGCGCTGGGCGACGGTAAACTTTTTAAGGGCGGCGTGTGCTTCGCCGATTTGTTTGAGGTCTTTGCGGATAATCCCTGCATTCACCTGGCTAACGGTTCCGAGGCCGTCCTTCAACTCGATTTGATCGAGACTTTGATAAGGCCTGCCCAGTCGCAGCGCTGAAATATGCTGGGCCATTAGTAAACTCCTTCAACAATGAGTTTTTCCATCGAGCCAAGAGGGCGAACCTCGGCGACACCATCCCAGGTGTAGGGAGCACGCGGCTCGCGCCGGATGGCTTCGTCGCGTTCCAAAAACCGCGGCATGAAAAACTCCTTCGTCAAGGTCGTTAGCTCCACCCGGCCCCACTCACCGTAGCCCACCGTCTCGGTGGTTTGCAGGGGATTGACCACCCGCAGCACGGCGCGTGGCTGAGGTGCAAAGTAGGTGATGGAGTAATGATCCTCGGGGCGGAGTGGGGCGCTGGCGGCCAGACCCATCAATGTGTTGCCATAAGTTGGATAGAAGCCGATATTGCCTTCGAGGACTTCCTCGATGATGAAGCGCACCGACTGTGGAGCCATGGTGGTGCCGCCACAAAAGACGCCACGGACACCAGCTTGGTAGAGATTGACCTTTTCGGCCAAGGCTTCCAGAAGTTTGGGCGTGGTAAACAGTCCAGCAACTTTCCGGTGCTTGAGAATCGTAACCGCTTGATCGACGACGTGGTCCATGTAAGCCCGGGCCTGATCGAATTGCTTGGCGGCGATGAGCTTTTTCACCCAGCGCGGGTCGAGGTCGATGAAGTAACAGGAACTGCCGCGGAAGTTTGCCAAGTGCTCGATGGCCAGGCGCAAGCGGCGCGGGCCGGTAGGGCCGACCATCAGCCATGCCTCGCCGCGCGGAAAATGCTGCTCGTCAAGTTTCCCGCTAAACTCTTCGTAGTCGAATTTGTAATCATGCCAACCGATGCGCTGCTTCGGCATACCGGTGGTGCCGCCTGTTTCAAAGATGTTAAATGGTTGGCCTCTGAATGCCGCTGGAACCCACACTTCAGGTTGCAGATCGCGCAGCCATTCGTCTTGGAAATGCGGAAACTTCGACAAGTCGGCAAACGTCTTCACCTCCTCACGCGGATCAAAGTTGCGGTTGGCCCAGTCGAGCCAGAATGGACAACCCGTCTCGGGACTGAAATGCCAATCAATGATGCTACGGAAATATTCGTCAAGGATCATGGGAAATATTTCTTGATCGTGGCTGAGCTCGGCTGCGGGGTGAACCGCGATACGACAATCATCAGGACCGCCGAACCGAGTACCATCGGCACCACTGGCAGGAAGCCGAAGCAGGTGACGTTGGC
The DNA here is from genome assembly GCA_903827375.1 of Akkermansiaceae bacterium. Classification (GTDB taxonomy): domain Bacteria; phylum Verrucomicrobiota; class Verrucomicrobiia; order Verrucomicrobiales; family Akkermansiaceae; genus Luteolibacter. The sequence continues at coordinate 10,921 of CAIKHZ010000297.1, read as the reverse complement.
GATGGTGCGCTCAAACAAATGCCCGATCGCCGGGAAAATAACGGTGGGTGCTTGGCCCGGCTTCGGCAGCATTGTGTCGGATATATGTTGCAAATACCAAATACTGGCTAGGCAGGCCGCCACCCATAGCGTCGAGGCGAGCGCCCCGTACTTGGTGCTTCGCTTCCAGAACAGCGCGGCAATCATCACCGGTGCCATGGCTGCAAAGCCGCTGAATGCGAAGCGGACGGCGAGTTCAAAGATACTTTCCGGGGTGTTGAGCGCGACGACGTAGGCCAGCAACGTCACAAACACAATGAAGATGCGTGCGAACGAAACCGTGCCCCGTTCACCAAAGCGCTTCTCACCGCCATAATGAGCAAAGACGTCCTTGGTGAACATGGTGCTCACGGCAAGCACCTGATGGGTGTCTGAGCCCATAACAGCGGAGATGATACCCGCACCAAGAATTCCTGCCAGCCAGATGGGCGCATGGCCGGTTAGCAAATGCAGCAGAACTCCGTCAGGATTCTTCAGGCCAGGTGCTGCCTGGGTGCCAATCACACCTAGCAGGACGCAAGGCAGCCAGATGGCCATGATGGCAAGTGGATAGAGAATGACCGTGCGCTTGAATACCGTGACCTTGCGCGCCGCAAAACACATCATGGCCATGTGCGGAAACATGATCGACGACAGCGGAATAAGCGTGTAACTCCAGAAAAATTGCGGCGACATCCGCTCACGGGTTAGCAGAAAAGATGTCTTCGGGTTGCCGGCAATCTTGTGTATGTATTCACCGAACCCACCTGGTAACGCATGACTGATAACTACCACCGCGACCGTGCCAAAGAGCAAAAACAGGATGGTTTGGAAGATATTCACCCACACCGTGCCCCGCATGCCGCCGAAGAACACATTCATGGTCACCACCAAGACGACGACCAGACAGCCTAACCAATATTCCACTTTGCCGCCGCTGATATCACAGAGTACCCGGCCACCGCCCATGATACTGATGATCATGTAGGGCACGAGCATCGTCACGCTGAGCACAAAGATGACCGTTCCGATAGAGTCGCATTCCCACCGATCTCGGAAAAATGCCACTTGCGTTTGATGACCAAATTTTTTGCCGAGCGCCCACAGCCGGGTGCCGATGAAGAAGATCGTCAGAGGGATGACCAGTCCTGACGAGGAGGCCATCAAGCCATAGATACCAATCCCCTGCCGGTACGCCTGGCCGGAACTGCCAAGGATGGCAAAGGCAGTCATGTTCGTGGCGAAGATGGATAGGAAAAACACCAGCCCGCCAATACTGCGACTCGCGAGAAAGAAGTCCTCTGTATTTGACTTGCCACGGGTGTAGGCAACACTGCCAATAACAGCAATAATCACCAGATAGATGCCGACTACTATAACAGGATTCACTTAGTTTCGGCTCCTTCGGTGGTTTCGAGATGTTTTGGCCAGGCCGTACTAACGAGGATGGCCATCGTGGCCGATGCCAGAATGGAATAGGCGGCGTGGTAGGCCAAACCAATGGGTAGAAAACCAAACACCAGTGGCTGGGCTGTGCGCCAGTTCCAAAAATCCTGGTGGAGCACGTACACTCCTGCAATCAACAGGCAGAGGAGGACCTTTTTCATGGGTTGCTAATGGCGTAAAGATGGGTTGTGGTCTGGATGTAGAGGACGCCGTTAGCCACTACCGGGGTGGCATACACTGGCGCACCCATATCAATGTCAGCCAGTTTCTTTTTCTCCTTGGATGCGGCAAACACCGCCAGTGTTCCATCCTCAGTGCCGATGTACACCTTGCCGTCGGCCACCAGCGCCGATCCCCAGATATGGGCTTTCATGTCGTGAACCCAGTGAACTTTGCCGGTCGCGGCATCGAGGCAATGGACAAAGCCGCTGAAGTCGCCCACAAATAACAGGCCGTCGGGTGTGATCGCACAGGTGGAAAGGCTGCGGTGAATCTTGTTATACGACCAAACGATGCCGGTCTTGGTGATATCCCCGGTCTTGGTCGGGTCCACGCAAATGAGATTGCCAATGCCCTCGCCGTGCTCCGGGTCCTGGCCGGTTGCGACGTACACGCGGTTGTTGTAGAACACTGGTGTGGCATTAATTTCACTCGGACCTTTGGCAGCCGGATATTTGTTAGACCGGTAACCGGCGGGGTTGGCGTCGCACCACCAGACACGTTTCAGGTGGAGGTCATCGCCCTCCTTCACTGGCTTCGGATCAAACCCGTACAGCAAGCCGTCCGGGCCGCCAAAGAACACCTGAGTTTTACCATTGACCTTGCCCGCCGACGGCGAGCACCAGATGCCATGAAAGATTTTCGGACCCATGTGTGCATCGTCTTCGCCGAGAAATTTGCCGGTCTTCTTGTCTAGCGCAATCAGCGACGGAGCATTGGGCGATGGAATGTTCGTATGCGACCAGTCCTGACCGTTAGATGTAGTCGAGATGATTTCGTCGTCCAAGATCAGCAGGCTGCAATTGGACGCATTGTGTGGAAAAACCCCCAACTCGTCGATCATGTCGTAGCGCCATACCATATCGGCATCCTTCGCTCCGACCTTGCCGGGTGGCTTGCCCGGACCGGTGACGTACTTGGCCTCGTCGGTGAACGGACCGACGTTTTGCTGTCCGAGGCCATCGACCGTGAGGGCCACCACTTCGCAGCGGTTCGTCACCAGATAGACGTGCTTGTCGTCTTGGGTGGGTGAGGAGAGGATGCCGAGACTCTCCCAGTCATTGACCTTGCCGGAAGCGAGCTTTGGCACGACCAATTGCCAGAGGAAGCCGCCGGACTTTTCATCAAAGCACATCAGGACGCCACGGTCGCCCTGATGTTGCGGGTCGCGCGGGGCATCATTGTTAGTGCCGATGCACACCCGCCCGCCAGACACCGTCACGTTGCCATAACTCTGCGATCCGAGCTTGGCCACCCACTTGACATTTTTAGTCGTCGCCATGTCCACCTCCTCGGTGCCAAGTTTGAATTTGCCAGGATCGAAACTGCTAGACAGGCCGGTTTCCGGCGAGTACATGTTGCGCTCGTTAGTTCGCCCCCATTGCGGCCAGTCGTCGGCACGCGCCAAGGCGATTAGAAGTAGTCCAGAGCATAGCAGCGGCAGATTAATCATTGGGGGTAACGGTGATGTTGTCGATGAAAACGCGCATGTCCTGCGGCGCGAAACCGAACAGGCCGGGAGAGCCATTGCGGTGGGCGCTGCGATGGGCCACTTCGATGGTCCAGGCGGATGGCTCGGGGTCGCCGCGTTTCCATGCCTTGGCACGCACGGTTCCAGAGCCATCGGCGGCGACATCGACGCGAGTTTTGAGGTGGTACCATTCGTTAGGTAACCACTTGAAGGGAACGGCTTCGCGGAGGCGTTCGAGGTTGGAGTTGACCTCAAGTTTCTGCTCGTTGCCTTTGAGCAAGACGGCGTAGCGCTGGTTGATAACACCCACATCCGACATTTTGCGCTTGTTGCCGTCGCTCTGGACGTCGGCCTCCACGGTGTAATTTTTCATATCGGCGTGACCGATGAATACTTGGGCGCGCTGGAAGAATTTATTGTCGATCGTTTTGGTTAGAGACTTATTACCGTCGCGTTCGCGCACTTCGAATTTGAATCTGGCGCCGATCCATGGCAGAGGCGGGTAGGCGAAGGTCGCATCTTCGGCAGGGTTGGTTTCGCTGAGTTTAAAATCCTCGAAGTCATTCTTGAGGGGGAGATTGGGAAGGACCCGGCCGCGCATGAAGCCGTGCAAGTCGCCTAACGACGCCTGGAACATCCCGGCGGAAGGCAGGCTATCGGAAGTTGCGACCAGCATTGCCGAGCTATCGATATTGGCTTTGAGAGTGGATTTCACTTTGGCAGTGGCCGGAATAAAGGCTTCCCAAGCGAGCGACTTTGGATCGACGTTTTCATCGACGGTAAAGCCATTGGCGTCGAGCGAGCGGACTCTCAAGGGGAGGGATTGGCCGGGTTTGAGAAACACTTCGGATGGGATGATCTGGAGTTGCTTGGCAGGGCCGGGTTGCGGCCACTTTTCGGCAGCGGGTTCAGCGGCGAGTCCGCGGTTGCGGCCTTTGCTGCCGAAGCAGTAGAGTTTTTTGGTGGTTTGGACATATACCTTGCCGTTGTAGGCGCAGGGACTTCCGAAACAGCGACCTTCGAGGGCGACGTGGCTGAGAATTTTGGCTTCGCTTGGCCCGGGGCGAATGATGTAGAACGCCCCCTTGCTGCCTGCATCCGAGGAGTCGTCACCCTTGGCGTTGCCGGGCTCGTTGAGGATTGATAGATATAGCTTGCCGTCGGCAAACAGCGGTGATGCGTTGCGCTGCTCGATGCCGAGCTTGAGTTTCCACGCGGTCTTGCCGGTATTGGCGTCGAGGGCGCACAGTTCGCCGGTTTCGGTCACCAGATAGACTCGGTCCTCGTGGAGAGTCAACGAGCTTGTTGAGGTTGAGAGTTCATTGTGCCAGAGGGCCACGCTTGCCGGATCCACCACAACCGGACCGTCGGAGGGTTTGGCGGGTTCAACGTTAGGAATTTTGATGGCGATGGTTTCGCCCTTTTCGTAAGGCGTGCCAAAGATAGCGATGATCTTATCGTTGTTATGGACCACCAGGGAGGCGTTGATGCCAGCCTTGAAAACCGGCACCCGCCACAGGGCTGCGCCGTTGCGGGCATTGACGCAAACGATGCTGCCATCACCACAGGCGGCATAGAAAACCCTCTTGCCGTTGAGCCAGCCAAGAACCGGATGCGAGAACGAATTGTCCTTCGGTTTGTCACCCGGGTTAGAGTCCCAGACCAAGTCGCCGGTGATCTTGTCGAAGGCATAGAACCGGTCCGCGGCCGGACCCTGTGCACCCCAGTTGGCGGTGACGGCGCGGGTGATGACGAGGTCGCGGTCAATCACTGGCGAGGCGGTACGACCATTCGGAAACGTAAGCCGTCCAAATTCCTCCATCATGCTGTGCTGCCATAGCAGTTTGCCGGAGGCGCTGAAACATCCCAAAATCCCCTGGGTGCCCTGCATATAAACATTGCCGGTCGCGGCGTCGATAGTCGGGCTGGAAGTGGCGTAGCGAAGATAGATCGTATCGCTTAAAAAGTCGTTATAGAGTTGCTGCCATTGCTTCTTGCCGGTTTCCGCGTCAAAGCAGCCAATGCCTTCCTGCAAGTCAGCCCCCTCACCCACGTACCCCATGGCGTAGAGTTTTCCACCGGCAATCACCGGTGTCCCTTGCCCGGGAAATTCACTCGACCACAATTGGCTCTTGCCGCCCACTTCCACCTTCGTTGGCAGACCCGTCTCTTCTGAACTGCCGTTCTGGTTGGGCCCGCGCCACCCAAGCCACCCGGCAACAGGTGCCGCCCAAACTTGAGGCAAACTGACTCCAACCCAAGCAAGGCCACCGAATACCAAGGGAAGCACATTCGACTTTCGTTTACAGATCATAGGTTTGGGGCTGGCTAGGGTCACTTGATTTTGACAGTAGCACCCCGTTCAGAACTCGCAAGAGAAAAAGTTATGAATTTCTAATTTTTGGTTATCGACCTAACTCAGAGGTCCTGTGGCTGCCACGTCCTACTACTTTTCGAGTGTTTTGATTTGGACGTTGCGGAACCAGACGGTGGCGTCGCCGTGTTTCCCTTGGAGGCCGATGCGGCCCTTGGTGGGCAATTGGGCGAAGGGTGTGCTGAGCCAGCTTGGGATGTCGGTGCCGTTGGGATTTTTCTTGGCAGACGTCCACAGCGCCATGTCCATATCGGCAGTGAGTTCGCCGTTGAGCCAAACTTTGATACTTTTGCCCTTGGCCTCAATCGTCATGTGGTTCCACTCGCCGGGTTTTTTGGTCATGGCCTTGGCTGGGGCCAGGTGGCCGAAGATGCCGCCGCTGTGCCAAGTCGGGTCGGTCTTGGCCCATTTCTCTGCGGTTTGATCCAAGATCTGGACTTCCACGGAATGAGGAATCCAGTTAGGGGTATCGGTGCAATAGATAAGGACGCCACTGTTAGTTCCTGCGGCATTCTTAAACTCCAAATCCAACAGGAAATTCTGGTATTCCGCCTTGCTCCAAATGCACTCGTCAGCATTGGCGGTGAGTTCGCCATTGGCGACGGACCAGACCCCGGCGGCGCTCTCCGTATTGGATAAATCGGCGGCAATCAACGGCGACCAACCCGGGCCGTCGGCCTTCGGTTGGGGTTGCGGTTGGGCGGAAGCGAGGGCTGAAATGCCCGCGAGGGTGGCGATAATGATGGCGGATTTCATGAGGTTGGTGGCTGGATGCATAACTGATGACTAACGACTGATGATCACTGAGAACTAATAACTGACGGCAACATCTCAAACCTCTCCGCGGGCGTCTTTTTCGAGCTGGATGCGATCGTTGAGGTTGCGGGCCTGCACCCGATTGTTGCGCTTGGCCCATCGCTCAGTGGCCATCTGGCGCTTGGCAGCCCGCTTGCGCAAGGCCGCTATTTCATTTTCCAAATTGAGAAAACTCGCATACCGGGCGCTCTCGATCCGGCTGTCCTCGACGGCCGCGCGCAACGCACATCCGGCGTCTTGGCGGTGGCTGCAATCGGCGAAGCGGCACTGCGCCGTGAGTGCCTCGACGTCGGCAAAACTCTCGCGCAAGGTCGTCTCGTCGGTCCACATTTGAATTTCGCGCATGCCTGGGTTGTCGATGAGCATGCTGCCGCCGGGCAGAGGCACCAACTCACGGCTGGTGGTGGTGTGGCGGCCTTTGCCAGTGACGGCATTGACCTCGTCGGTCCATTGCCAATCCTCACCGTAGAGCTGGTTGACGAGGGTGGACTTGCCCACGCCGCTGGAGCCGACGATGCACATGGTCAGGCCCTTTCTGAGGTGTTTTTTGAGGGCGCGCAGGCCCTCGCCGTTGAGGGCACTGGTGACGTGGACGGCAGCGGCGTCCCACAGCGCGGAGATTTGAGCGGCGGCCTGAAGGCTTTGCTCGGGCGGATAGAGGTCGGCCTTGTTGATGAGCACCACCGCCTTGGCCCCGCTCAGCCCGATGAGGGTGAAATAGCGCTCCATGCGCCGCAGGTTAAAGTCCGCTCCAGCGTCGGTGACGACGGCAACCAGATCGATATTGGCCCCGATGACCTGCGCTTGCGAACTGTTGCCGGGCATTTTCCGCGAAAAACACGAACGCCGCGGCAACAGCGCCCGGATCACGTGGGCCTGGTTCTCATTGCCCAGCTCCACTGCCACCCAATCCCCCACCGCCGGCAAATCCGCATCGCAGACCGCAGCGTGCCACAGACGGCCGCAGAGGATCACGTCGATTTCCTCGCCGTCTGCGAGGAATGCCCCGAAATTGATTGGTGTCTCGCGGATCAAACGGGCGGGCACCCAGCCTTTGGCGCGATATTCCGCGAAGGCTTGGGCAAATTCAGGGGTCCATCCCAGGCTGCGCAGGGTCATCTGGGCGGATCGTAGCTGGATCCGCCCGGCCCGTCAACCCGCGACATCCTCGCCCTGCATCCCATTGGGTCCCTGGCGATCCCATCATCCGGGCTCCGTGCAAAAATCCGCCCTGCAAGGGTCGTTCTGCATATCATTGAGCATTGCCATTGGGGGGGTGAAGTGTTTGGCTGCGGTTGCGATGGACATCACAGAGATCGACCGAGAGGATTTTCGAAATTTGCTAGAGGAAATCGGCAACACCCGGATGCCCTTCGGCAAATTCGGGATCAAGGCCTATCCGCCCAACGGGGTGCCTATCACCGACCTGCCACCGGAGTACCTGGCGTGGTTCAAGGAACGCGGGTTTCCCAAAGGCCGCCTCGGCGAATTGATGGAGCAGGTTTTTGAAATCAAGGCTGTGGGCATGGATAGCGTGTTTGATCCGATCCGGCGGGCCGGCGGTGGGCGATTTTCCCTTCACCCCTCCAAGACCCGGGCATTTCGCTTTGACTGACGGGCCGGCTGGGCTCCTAGAAACTAACGGGGCGTTCCAATTGCTGGCGGGGCAACGTGATTTCGAAGCTGGTGCGCACACCGGGGGCGGACTGACAGGTGATCCCGCCTCGGTGGGCTTCGATGGCGCGCTTCACGATGGAGAGACCTAGCCCGGTGCCCTTGATTTGGTTTTGGGAGTGGTGTTTTTCAACTCGATAGAAGCGCTTGAAGATGAACGGCAGATCTGCGGCAGGGATACCGACGCCATTGTCAACGACGGCTAGGCGCAGGCCCTCGCCGAACACGGCGCTGAGGATGGCAACCTGTAGGCCGGGTTTTGGATTTTGTTTGAGGGCATTCTCAATGAGATTGAATAAGATCTGCGTCCAGTAAAACCGGTCGCCATAGAGCGTCACGGCAGAATCATGCAACTGGATGGCTACCGTGGCATTTTGCGCCCGAATGAGCGACTCCAGCCGATCGATAATGTCCCGCACGCATTCAATCAGCAAAAACTCCTCCATGCGCAGCGTTGAGGCATCGCCCGATTCAATCCGAGAAATAAGCAGCATGTCCTCGATGATGCGGGTGATTCGCCCGGTGTGCTTGCGCATGATGCCCAGAATGCGCAGCGTGCCAACTTGATCATCCAGCATCTCTGGCGCCTCTAAAAATGTCTCCAGATACCCATCAACCAAAGTGATGGGCGTGCGCAATTCGTGAGATGCGTTAGCTACAAAGTCCTTGCGGATTTGTTCAAGCTGATGCCCGGCCGATAGATCGCGCAACAAGATGCGGATGTGCGGCGCGGCGTCGGCCTGAGGCAACGCAGCGGCATCCACCAACCACACAGAGTCGCCGGCAGCCGTCTCCTGATGGCGGGCAGGGGCGGCCTCGGCGGGCAATTGGACCTGCGCGGCGGTTGGCTCACCGGTGTTGCGGCACGCCAGATAGGGAGCGGCGAGCCGCGCATCGCGAAGCACTTCGAGCACCGTGCGACCGATGATTGGCCTAGGCCCCAATAACGCGGCGGCGGCCTGATTGCAATGTTGGATGAGCCCCTGGGCGTCGGCAATGAGAAAGGCATCAGGAAAGGCGTTGAGCAGCCCGTCGCGCTCACTTCGCACTGCAGCCAGTGCCCGCAAGTGCTGAGCCTGTTGCCGTTGCTGCAAGTGGCGCAAGCGAACGATGAGGGCACGCTGGCGCAGCACCCAAGCCAGCAGGCATAAAGTGGCGAGCGTGAGAAGGATCGTGTTCAGGCTCATGGTTTCTGTCTTCCCCTCTTCTGTCATCTTCCCAAGGAGAAACCCTTGACCTAACGACAGCAACTTTGGCTTTTCAAGGACGCTAGGGCTGTTTCAGCAACCTGCCTAACACATCAAGCGTGACCCGGATGGATATATCGAGGGAATCAGCCGAGAGGTTGCGGAAGTTATCGGCTGGCGTGTGCCACCAAGAAAACTGGGTAAAATCCCCAATGATATCCACCATCGGGAACCCGGCACGCGTCAGCGGCGTGTGATCGTCGGTGATGGGGATCGGCCCCACTGCGAAGTACTTGCCAGCCCCTTGCTTGGCGGCTGCCGCCAGCACAGCCTCACGCAAAACATCGGGGGTGTCCGAGGGCAAACGAATCGCCAGGTCCTTGTGGCCAATCATATCTAGCAAAACCCCAAAACTCGGTTTAGAGACGTTAGTCGGCCATGAGTTGGCGTAATGGCGGCTGCCGTAGAGGCCGTCAAAGGCGGTGATATCTTTTCCAAATGCCTCCTCGCCGTCGAAAAATACCAACTCCATCTGCTTGGCCTGCTGCGGTCTGGAGCTAGCCAGCACCCGGGCAATTTCCAGCATCGCCCCGCAGGCGGACGCCGAATCATCCGCCCCGAGAAACCTTTCCTGCTTGATCGCTTTCGAGTCCATGTGCGCACACAGCAACCCCTTCGCCGCTCGCTGCCAGGGGTCCGAATCGCCACCCGCAAAACGCGCCCGCAGGTTCTCAAACTTCACTTCCCCCTGTGCCGTGCCGCGCTCAAATACCTGGCCTACGCACACCCATCCAGCCGCTTCGAGCTGACCACGCAGGCGCTGGCGAACCGCCTGCGACGCCTCAGAACCCGCTGGCCGGGGTCCGAGCGCCAGAATGGCTTCGGTTTGGGCCAGCGCGGCTTGTCCGTACCGCGGCACTTGGTGGGCCATCCACCACCAACAACCACCGCCGATCACGAGGACGGCGCATACTCCAATCAGCTTGATTCTGGCCTGCACGGCCGGAGACTGAGCGAGTCCGCCGTCGGTGAAAAGCACCATTTTCGGGACCCTTTCAAATTGGGCCCGCTTGATACCTTGAATCGCACTTGCCGCTAAGTTCAGCAAGGATTCTGAATTGAAACCGGGTCCTCTGAAGGTCATCGCGAAGTGCCTCGTTGCGCTAAAAAGACATTGATTTCGCTTAATGCACATTGCCCAAAACCTGCCTCCGTGTTCAACCTTTCGCCAAGCGACGCTGAATGGATCGGTTTTTCAGGTGCCTCCACAGTCACCGATTCCCAAATCCCGCCTTTCAGCACGCGCTACCGTCTAGCAAACAAAGAGAAAACCGATAACACCCATGAAAAACACCAATATTGCAGCGCCCCCAGAGGGCCAGCCACCTTTGCCCGCCGGCAAAGTCCATCAGGCAACAAGCCATCCACCCCGGCGCTGGCCATTCCGCCACGCCGCCACCAAAGTCGCCGCGTCCGTTGCAGCTCTGCTCTTATCTGCGGGCCTCGACAGTGCCCACGCGGCCCAGTCTGAAGTCCTCCTGAACCGCGGATTTGACAACGGCAGCGCGCCTTGGGTCGTCGGTTATTGGGGTGGCTCCTCGGTAACCATCGCAGCCACCCCGGACGTCCCCGCCCATTCGGGAAGCTATTTGAGGCACCTTTCCGGGACCTGCAGTCCTGGATTTTTCAACGCGACGGCGCAGGGCCTCGGATCAG
>CAIKHZ010000296.1 GCA_903827375.1 Akkermansiaceae bacterium | reverse complement strand
CCACGTTCCGTTGTGGAAGAGGACGGCGCGGGCGTGTCCGGACAGGCGGGTGGTGGCGCAGGCGGTCACGGGGAACGGGTGACACAACCGCGGCGTCACTTCCCCGACGCTGGCGATGCGGAAATGGATCACGATCTCACCCGGCAGGCCGTCGATCAGCGCTTCGAGTTCCTCCGGTTCGAGTCCCTTCATCCAGCGCACCTCGCCATCTTCGCGCCACGCCACCCCGGCACCATGGGGATTGGCACGGTGGCAGGCATGAATGGTGGCTCTATCAGGCCGGATGTCATCAGGGCATACAAGGATCACACACATGGCTTTTGTTTGGGTTAGGGTTAGAGATTGGCGAAGGGGAAGCGGGAATCGAAGCGGCGGCACATCCGGTCCGCGATTCTGCGATAGGTGTTGAATTCCGCGTGCAGGGGGCCGACCAACCCGAGCGCGACGGGGCGCTTGGAGCCGGTCCACCCGAGGTAATCCCAGAGGAAGCGCAGGGCGTCCTTCGCGGTGGCCGTGCGCTTGGCCTGCGACTTGTTCTTCGAGAACGCGCCGAGGCATTCGATTTCGGCGGCGCGGCGGCAGAGGCCCAACACCGTGGCGAGGTGATGCAACAACTTGTGGCGGTTCAGCGTGCCGGCGAACACCCGGAATTCGATCACACCGTCGGAGAAGAGCTTTCTAAAATTGATCATGCCGCGTCCGCAGCGATGGGCCGCGTCGGCTTTGCGGGTAGGATTGGACACGCGTTCCATCCGCTTGACCAACGCCCCAACGTCATCCTCAAGCACGTGGCTGTAATGGTTCAGGTGGCGTCCGGTGCCCGTCTGGCCATAGAGGCTCATGGCGTGCCACCGTGCGATGTGGGCGAGCTTGCGGGCATATTCGCTCACCGCCTGCGGGTCGTTGGTGCCGATGATCGAAGCCACGCCCACGGTGATATGGCAGCCGCAGGAGCCGTTCACGTTCGCCCCGATGGCGTTGGCCCACTCGACGAATTGAATCATGTGCTCCACGCCCGCGGTCCCCTTGAGGATGGGAGACACGAACTCGCAGGCCGTGTGGCCCGAATCGAAGCGGATGGATCCGTCCCGCTCGGCCCTCCAATAGTTGCCGTTAAAGGTGGGCGCGGGGAGTGTCCGGCAGGTGGCGACCTCGGCTCCAAATTGCACGGGGGCACCGCAGTGGTAGCCGCCGACAGCAATTCCTGACATGGCGGGGATGGTGGTTTCGAGTTCAACCCCGAAGGTGATGCGCTCGGCTTGGGTATCTTGGGATCTCATGGTGGCTTGGATTGCCGGAGGGTTGTGCGTTCCGACATCCTCCTCCTGCCAGCCATCCGCGTCGTTTGTCGCGCACCATCCGCACGCCAATGCGCACCATATTTGCGTGCCATTTTGCATCGGACTAACCGAGTGGCATGCGGATTGTACGGCCCGTGAAAGTCACATATCCCACGCCTCGCGGAACCCGATGAATTTTGGGAAGCGAGGTGCATCCTTGGCACCGCTCGGCTGGTGGCTGAACTTCACCACTTTCCCGACAAGCATCTCGCGGCGCAGCCACAGGGTCACGCGGTCCACCCCGCCGACGATGTGGTTGTAGCCAAGCCGGAACTCAACACCGGTTGAGAGGTGCCGCACCACAAAGCCGCCGAGTTCGCCCCGGCCGATCATGCCAGCTTGGGCGAGACTGCGCTTGGTGCGCCCGAAGGCATCGAGTTCGGCGGCGTTCTGGTTGGTCATGCCCTCATAGCTTGCAAGCACCATGGCCTCGGCGTCCTCGAATCGCTTGATCTTGAGCAACCACGCTTCCCGCTCGGTGGAACGTCCGCACTTGTAGGGTGAGTTGGGGGTTCTAACCATCACGCCCTCATACCCGGCGGCAATGCATTCCTCTTCGTATGCGGCGAGGGCGGAGGCATTCGGGATGAGAACCGGCAGAACTTTCACGATGCGCGGGGAATCAGGCATTGCGGCAAGCGTCTCCATCCGCTGCCGGTAGGGTGTGCTGATCGAATCCGTCACATAGTCAAAGACATGGAAGACGAAATCCGGCTGGCCGTCTCGGGCACCGATGGCGCTGGTGGTTTCGCTGAACGTGCCGCCGCGCAACATCAACTCGCCGTCCAGGCCGTCGGGCAGGTTGGCTTCGATCCACTCGCGGGCGAAGCGGTTGGAGATTGGTTTGAAGGAGCGGGTCAGCGCCTTGCCGCCGAGCTTGAGACAGCGGATGCCGTCGAGCTTGGGTGTGGCTAGGACAGGGAATGGCAGCAAGTGGGGACTCTCGCACTTGGAGGCGAGCATCGGCTTTGTGATTGCATTCATGGATAGGGGTGGGGTTGAGGATTATCGGACACCCCACGTTTGTTCAGCCAACTTCTCGGCTTTGCGTTGGGTGGCGGCAGTTACAGTGGCGACTATCCTCCCGCCGCGAACGGCATGGACGTAGCCTTTCATGTCGTGGGTTTCAGAGAACGCGGTGGTTCCTTTATCCAAGCTATCAGTGAATCGCTTGCTCTTTCCGGTTAGCCATGTGACGGCTTTTGTGTCTTTCGTTTTCATTGCATTTGTGGGGTTGAGTTGGATCCTTCCAACATCCCTAACCTTCCGGTTTTCCGCAGTGTTGTCGCGCGCCATCCGCACGCCAATGCGCGCCATAATTTTCGCCATTTGCACGCCGCCTAACCAATTGGCATGCGGATTGAACATCACGCAATCAGGCCCGCCTCACGGAATGAGTAGTATGGACTTCTGCCGGGGGCGGACTCGCCGACGATCACATGGTCGATAAAGCGGATTTGCAGCAGGTTCGCCGCTTCGCCGACGCGGCGGGTCATGGCTTCGTCAGATCTCGATGGGGAAGCGTCGCCCGAGGGGTGATTGTGCATGACCGCGAATCCGTAGGCTCCAGCCGCAATTATGGGTCTAAAAATCTCCCTTGGATGACCGGAGCATTCGTTCACCGTCCCGAGACTGACCCGGTGCCATGCGTAGGGACGAAGCCGGGTGTTCATCATCACGACAACCACGCTCTCCTTGTCGGGTTCGTGGTCGGCTTGCGTGGCGATGATCTCCCGCCAGAACTTCAACAGGTTCTCGGGCGTGTCGGTGGTGATG
>CAIKHZ010000295.1 GCA_903827375.1 Akkermansiaceae bacterium | reverse complement strand
GACTTCCTCGGCCTCGGGCAGCACGGCGACGGTGATGGTGGATGTGTGAACGCGGCCCTGGGTCTCGGTGGTGGGCACGCGCTGAACCCGATGCACACCCGATTCATATTTCAGATGACGAAACACCTCGTCGCCGGTCACTTTGAGAATGACTTCCTTGAAGCCGCCGACCTCTGACGGGCTGCTTTCGAGGTGTTCGCATTTCCAGCCACGAATATCTGAGTAGCGCTGATAGGCGCGCATCAATTCTGCGGCGAAGAGCGAGGCCTCGTCGCCACCGGCTCCGGCGCGGATCTCGATAAGGGCGTCGCGGTCTTCGTTAGGATCGGCGGGTAGCAGGGCGTATTGGAGGTCGTCGGCAAGGCGGGCGATGGTGGATTCGAGGGATGGGATTTCTTCGGCAGCCATGGCGGCGAAGTCAGGATCGTCGGATCTTGCCAGATCTTGATTGTCGGCAAGGTGGCGCTTGGTGGCCTGAAGATTCTCCCAAAGATCCAGGGTTTGCTTGAGTTTGCGATGTTCGCGCAGCAGGTCGGTGGCACGTTTGGGATCGGCGAACAACTCCGGATTGCCCACAGCTTCTTCCAGTTCGGAGAAGCGGTCGCGGCGTTTGGCGATGAGAGAGGAGTAGTCCATGGGGCGGAAAATAGGTATCAGGAGGCAGGGTGTCCTTGATATTCACTGGTGGCTTCCGGTCAAAAGCGCCCGGTTGGCCCACATGTAGTTCCACCCGGAAACCACGGTCAGGGTCAGCGCCAGCCAGAGGAAACCGGGCGTGAGCCAACTCTCCGGGTTGGATAGGTAATACAGCAAACGAAGCGCAGGGTTGGTGGACTCCGGCGCGGTCATCACCGCAAACCACACCAAACACGTGATGCAATACCCGAGCTGCATCCCGGTTTTCCATTTCCCCAAATGATCCGAGGAAAGCACCTGGCCGGCTTCGATAGCGATTTGCCGCAGGCCGGTGATGAGAAACTCGCGCGCCACAATGAGCACCGTCACCCACACAGGGCAATTGCCTTGGGCGCTTAAATAAACGAAAGCTGCACACACCAACACCTTGTCAGCCACTGGATCGAGCAGCCGACCCAACGGCGTGATCAATCCGTACTTACGGGCAAAATAGCCGTCGAACCAGTCACTGACGGCAGCAATCACGAAGGCCACCAACGCGATCCAATGACCCATCGGGCTCTGCAAAGCGGCACCTCCCACGAAAACGGCGGTCAGCACCAAGCGGCAAAGAGTGATCGTATTGGGCAGGTTCACAGGCGCAATGTGGAAAATTCCACCGCGCTTGGCAACAAGAGGTTGCGCCAAGGCGGCAACTTCATACCATCTGGAGCGCCTTCAGCAGTGGTAGCCAATTTTTTTTATGAGCAACAGTGATTTCGGACTCATCGGTCTGGCCGTCATGGGCCAGAATCTCGTTCTCAATGTGGAATCCCGCGGCTTCCAAGTCTCGGTGTACAACCGCACCAGCGCCGTCACCGACGCCTTCCTAGCCGCCAACCCCGGCAAGAACCTCGTCGCCACCCATTCCCTCGAGACCTTCGTCCAATCGCTCGCCACCCCCCGGAAAGTCATGCTCATGGTCAAGGCCGGTGCCCCGGTCGATGCGCTCATCGAATCGCTCATCCCGCTCCTCACCCCTGAGGATATCATCATCGACGGCGGCAATTCCCTCTACACCGACACCGAGCGCCGCGACCTCTGGCTCCGCGGGCTCGGCTTGCGCTTCATCGGCACAGGAGTGTCCGGAGGTGAGGAAGGCGCCCGCAAAGGCCCCTCGATCATGCCCGGAGGCCCAGCCTCCACCTGGCAGGTGATGCAGCCTATTTTTGAGGCCATCGCCGCCAAGGTCGATGGCCAACCCTGCGTCTATCACATCGGGCCGGGCGGCGCCGGTCACTTCGTCAAGATGATCCATAACGGCATTGAATACGGCGACATGCAGCTCATCTGTGAGGCCTACAACATCTTCAAGGCCGCCGGCTTCACCTCCGCCGAACTCGCCGACGTCTTCACCACATGGAATCAGGGCGAACTGGAGAGCTATTTGATCCAGATCACCGCCGAGATTTTCCGCCAAATCGACCCGCTTACCGGCACACCCATCGTTGAGAAAATCCTCGATACCGCCGGCCAGAAAGGCACCGGCAAATGGACTCTCATGAGTGCCGTGGACCACGCCGTGGTCGTATCAACCATCAATGCAGCCGTCGAAGCCCGCATTCTCTCCTCCATGAAGGATCAGCGCCTCGCGGCAAGCACCCAACTCGAAGGCCCCACCCCAACGATTTGCACCGACAAAGCCGCCCTCGTCCAACAAGTCCACGCCGCCCTCTACGCCTCCAAAATCATCTCCTACGCCCAGGGCCTCGACCTCATCTCCACCATGAGTGCCGAAAAAGATTGGAACCTCGACCTGGCAAAAATCGCCGCCATCTGGCGCGGCGGCTGCATCATCCGCGCCCGGTTCCTCAACCACATCAGCAGCGCCTACAGCTCCAACCCCTCCCTCGGCAACCTGATGCTCGACCCGTTCTTCAAGGACCTGCTCAACCGCAGCCAGCAGGCGTGGCGCGAAGTCGTCGCCATCGCCACCCTCAACGGCATCCCGGTGCCTGCCTTCAGCGCCTCACTCGGCTACTACGACAGCTATCGTAGCGCCGTCCTGCCCGCCAACCTGCTGCAAGCCCAACGCGATTTCTTTGGGGCCCACACCTACGAACGCAACGACGCGCCACGCGGTCAGATGTTCCACACCGAGTGGCCGCAGGTGATTGGTTAGTACGATGCCAGGCGTCAAGAACCCATCCGTCCATGCGCCGGAAGACGCATCTCGCAGCGGCCAGCTCGTTGGTTTGATAGCAGGTCTGTCCATTCCCTGCTCCCGCCACTGCCTGGCTCCGAGCTTGTTGGAAAACCTCACTTGTCATTGAGGCAAATACAGCCGATGGTGCCTGCGTAATGGCCAATAAACCCAATAAACCCAGCAAACCCAACGCACCGTATGATCCTGCATCGCCCACTACCCCTCGCATTCTTCTTCGCTCTGGTTTCACTCGCTCCAGCCCAAGACCTGGCAACTCCAACCACTGCCCGCTACGAAACCCGCAGCGAGCATGACCCAAGCGGCATCGGCAAATTCTTGATGGATCGGGAAATTGCCCAGGTCATGGGCCATCAGGGCGCGGATTGGCTGGAGCGACCCCAGCGCGAAGCCGAGGAACACGCGGATGCGCTCATCGACGCCTTGAAATTCCGGCAAGGTGAGGTGGTCGCCGACATTGGTTGCGGCACGGGTTATATCACCCGCAAGATTGCCGCCAAAATCGGTGCCACCGGCACCATCTACGGTGTCGAAATCCAACAGGAGATGCTGGATAAATGGACCAAGCAAATGGCTGGTTCAGCGGCGGGCAGCGCCACGCCGGTACTCGGCACGACCACCGATCCAAAATTGCCACCAGCCTCGTGCGACACCCTGATCATGGTCGATGTCTATCATGAATTCGATTTTCCCATAGAGATGGTTCAACACATGATTGACGCCCTGAAACCGGGTGCACGCATCGTTTTTGTCGAATACCGGAAGGAAGATCCTGCGGTGCCCATCAAAGAACTTCACAAAATGAGTGTGGCACAAGTCAAGAAGGAAATGGCTGTCCACCCGCACCTGCAATACGTCGAGACCATCGCCACGCTGCCCCGCCAGCACATCATTGTGTTCAAGAAAATCTGATGCCCACTGAGCCTGTCATTGGTGGTTGATGACCAAGGGAGATGCGGAGATTGCCGCCCTTGGCATGTGTGACCTTCACCCACCAGGCCATCCCACACCGCAAATGACTTGATACATTGGCGTTTCCCCCGCAGTAATTCCCTCCGCCCATTCGGCGACCGCTCATGCCCGATCTTGAAATCAGGAACATCCACATCCTCCGTGGCCCAAATCTCTGGACTAACGATCCGGTTGTGGAAGCTTGGGTCGATCTGGGCAGCCTCACGGACGCCAGTTCCAAGGATGTCCTTGGATTCAGCGCCCGCCTGGTGGCTTGGCTGCCGGGCCTCTTCAACCACTGCGGCTCTGACGGCATAGCGGGTGGATTGACCGCGCAGATCGACGCAGGATCCTCTCCGGCCCACCTGCTGGAGCGCGTTACCCGCGAATTGCAGAACTTGGTGGCGCATCCCACAAATTTCAGCTGCACCCACCCACCCGGTGCCGACGGTCTTTACAAGGTGGTCGTCGGCTACATCGATGAGGAGGTGGCGCAAGCCTGTCTGCACAGCGCGAGGACCCTGCTGCTCGCCGTTTATCGGGACGAAACCCTTGATTTGGCGGAGCAACTCGAGTCCCTCCGGGACGTCGTGGATTGCCACGCTCTCGGCCCAAGCACCAACGCGATCGTCAAAGCCGCGATGCTGCGCGGCATCCCGTGGCGGCGCTTGCAGGCAGGGCGCAGCTTGATTCAGCTCGGCCAAGGTGCCAAGCAGAGGCGCATTTGGACTGCGGAAACGGATCGTACCGGAGCGATAGCCGAGCACATCGCAAAGGACAAAGATTTGACCCGAGCCACCTTGCGACGGGTTGGGGTGCCGGTGCCCACCGGGCGCATCGTCACCGACGTCGAAGACGCATGGGACGCAGCCCAGGACTTGGGCCTGCCGGTGGTGATCAAGCCGCTCGACGCGAATCATGGCCGCGGGGTGTTTCTCGACATGAGGACGCGTGCACAAATCGCCGAGGTTTTTCCGCATGCCGCCAAGTATGGCAGCGGTGTGATTGCCGAACGCTTCATTCCGGGCGTCGATCACCGTTTGCTGGTGGTTGGCTCACGCATGGTCGCCGCCAGTCGCGGTGAACCGGCCATCATCGTCGGCGATGGCATTCACAGCGTTCACGAGCTCGTTGAATTCCAGCTGAACAGTGATCCGCGCCGCGGCTCCCACGACACCGCTCCTTGGGCAAAAATTGATACCGTTGACTGGGATCCAACGGTCATGACCGACCTCCAACGCCAAGGCCACGATATCACCACTGTGCCGCGCCAAGGCGAGCGGGTGCTCGTATCGCGCTTCGCCAATCCTGCCATCGACGTCACCGATGAAGTCCACCCAAGCGTCTGCGAGCATGTGGTCATCGCTGCCCAAACCGCCGGCCTCGACATCTGCGGCGTGGACGTCGTTTGCCGCGACATCAGCCGCCCACTTGAAGAACAGGGCGGTGCCGTGGTGGAAATCAATGCCAGCCCCGGCCTGCACATTCATCTGGAACCAGCGGTGGGATTGGGCCGACCCGTGGGCGAAGCCATCATTAACCTGCTTTTTCCCGCCGACGAAGACGGCCGCATCCCCCTAGTGGCTGTCACAGGCTCCCGTGGAAAAACCTCTACCATCCGTCTCCTCGCCCATCTTCTGCGTGCTTCAGGCCAGTTTCTCGCCGTGAGTTCCAGCGACGGCCTGCACTTCGGCCCCCGCCACTCCAATAAGCCAAGCAGCGAGGGCGCGCCGGCTGTCTTGCTGCACCCGTGGACTGAAATCGCCATATGCGAGGCCAGCGCACAGGCGATTCTTAGCAACGGCCTCGGCTTCGACCACTGCCTGCTTGGAGTGGTCCTCAACGTCCAAGGTGCCGGCAGCGATCCGGCCACCCATACCACTCTCGAGCACCTGGCCAAGGTGCAACGCTGCGTTGTCAATACCGTTCTGGCGCACGGCACCGCCATCCTCAATGCCGACGATGAATGGGTTGCTCCCATGGCCGAACATTGCAAGGGAAGCGTGATTTTTTTCACCTGCGAAGCGACGCGGGCCGCCGTGATGGCCCATCGCTCCAAGGGTGGCCGCGCCGTACTCATCCGCGATGGGGTAATCCAACTCGCCGACGGAATCGCCGAGCTCCCGCTCTGCTCACTGGCTCAGATCGCGATGCCTCCCGATAGCCAGCGCGATGGGCGTCTCGAAAACCTGCTCGCCGCTGTGGCCGCGGCGTGGGCGTACGGCCTGACTGACGCATTGATCACCAGCGGCCTGCAGGATTTGGTAGGGCTGCTCTAGTCGCACACGGATGGGCAGGAAGCTAACACTTTTTTTGGTATTCTTGCTGGCTGTCAGTGTTGCCGGTGGTTTCGAACTTCCGGTGGAAACGACCCAGTGCGTGGTCGGCGTCGCAGATGGCTGGAACAGCTCGCATGCCACGCTGAGTTTTTATGAGAAACGCGGTGCCATCTGGCGACGCGTCGGGGACCCCTGGCCCGCCCGTCTCGGCAGCAACGGCTTGGTATGGGGGCTTGGAATGCACCCGCTGCCTGCTGCTGCTGCCACCACCAAGCGCGAGGGTGATGGCCGGGCACCGGCCGGAGTGTTTGGGATTGGCGATGTCTGGGGTTATGCCGCGAGCGTTGCCAAGCATCCAAAGTGGCCCTATCATCAGATCGGCCAGCGCGATTTGTGGGTCGAGGATCCAGCGTCGCCAAACTATAACCGACACCTGCTGCTCGACCACGTACCAGCCACCACCTGGGAAAAACAACAGCAGATGAAACAAGACGACGCAGCTCATGCGTTGAAATTGTTCATCGCCCACAATGCCCCGCCCAAGGTGGTCGCTCATGCCGGCTCAGCGATATTTTTTCACATTTGGCGCGCGGATGGTGGCAAGCCCACGGCGGGCTGCACCACCATGGCCGAGGTGAGATTGCGCGATCTTATCAGCCATCTGGATCCGGCCCGCAAGCCGGTTTACGTGCTCTTGCCAAAAACCGAGTATGACGCGCAACGGACTCAGTGGAAATTGCCGTGATTAAAACTCAGTGTTAGACCTCGCTTTCGACAACGGTGCGAGCCAGCCGGATTCCTGAAGTGTCGGCTGTCGGCGGACAGAGTAATACTTCTAACGAATGTTACCATGCGAGGACTGACCCCATCGTTGTTTAGACATGGCGCGCTGGTGGACGGCTCGCCAATCCTGCAAGGATTGCAAAAACCCTGCAACAGGATTCCTGCACAATCCGCAGGGTTTTGCCAGATTCCACTTTTCCCTAACTGAATGGAGAAAATAATCACCGCCCGAGAAGCCTTGCTATTAATGAATAAAATACTCAAGTTTCTTTATTATCCAACAAGTTCGCTGGATTGGCACGCATTCTGCCTATCAAAAAAGTGTTGGATTCCTAACGTCCGACGCCTAACAACAAGTCTGATGAGAGGTTCTCACCAGGCGCTTCATATTTTACCAAGCCGCAGCAGGCGAAAAAAGAACATACTCTCCGAATGACGCAGCATGACAATCCCCAAATACTACCGATGTCGGAAGACGCTTCATTACAACTCACCGGCAGCACGTTGGATGCCGGTCAGGGCCTAATTATGAAAATGAACTATTTTTATCTTGAGCCAACAATTCGACGCTTTTACACAAATTTTATTGGCGGCACGTCCGTCTTGTTAGACTAATATATCATGAAAATCATCAACCAAATTCTATCATGTCTTGCAGCTGCCGTGGGGACGGCCAGTGCGTTTCCGCCTGCGCCGTATTACACGTTGTACGGGATTGTTCGCGACCAGGTTGGGCAGACGGTCACGGGGCAGGGGGCGGAGATTTTGTTGCTGAAGGGCGGAGTGGAGGTGGGGCGCACGCCGATCATCAGTGGCCAACTCGACCAGAACTACGAGCTTAAGATCCGCATTGATGCGGCGCGCAGCGGCACCACCTTGTATAACACAAAGGCGCTCGCCGCACTCGGGGACTTCAGTCTGGTGGTGGCGATGAACGGGGCGATGTTGTATCCGATCGAGTGCAATGGCACGCTTAAGGCGGGCAAGGGCGGGGAGCGGACGCGGTTAGACCTGAATCTGGGTGAAGATGCTAACAAAGATGGATTGCCGGATGCGTGGGAAGAGTGGCAACTGTATCTGGCAGGGTATTACCCCGATGCCAATGGCAAGTGGGACCTCAGTCTGCTGGGTGGGGCCAACGGCCACTTTCTGAATAGCCGCCTAACCAATTTGGAGGCCTATATTGCGGGGACTTTTGCCGGACAGTCATCGACCTTCGAACTCTCGCTCAAGGAGAAGCTGCCGGAGAGCGTGCGCTTCGAGTTCTACGCCATCACGGGCAAGGTTTACACCATCGAGAGTACCCTCGATATGAAAAACTGGACCCGGGTGCCCCTCGCTGTCGGCGCGCCCGGCAAGGGTAGCCAATCGTACCAGGCTACAGACATCGGAATCGTCACCGTGTTCACCGCACCTCGAGCCGCAAGCGGGGAATTCTTCCGTCTGACGGTGCGGTGAGAAGAAAGGTTGAAGACAGAAAGCAGAGAACAGAAAGCAGAAATAAATACAATTTTACCATGAACTTGAATTCGAAAACGAATCGATTGACGGCGCGGCTGGGGCTGGGTGGGTGGCTGTGGGTGGTTTTGGCGGGGCTGGGAATGGGTGTGGCGCAGGCCCAGTGGAAGAGCACGACGTATGCGCTCAAGGGTGGCTGGAACTCGATTTATCTAACGGGTGATGCGAGTTATGACACGATCGCGAATCTGATGCCCTCGACGGTGCTGGAAGTCTGGCGCTGGCAGCCCAACCCGACACAAGTTGGCTTCATGCAGTCGCCGTTGATTCCAGCGCCCGGAACGGCCGAGTGGGCGGTGTGGAAACGTGACGGGTCGATGAGCTCGCTGGCGAGCTTCATTGGGCAGGCAGCCTATTTGATCAAGTGCAGCGGCACTGCGTCCAACAGTTACAGCGTGACGCTCAAGCAGTCGCTGCAACTGCCGGCGAATTCGTGGGTGCGCAACGGTGCGAACCTGCTGGGATTTCCGACGCTCAAGAGTGGCGCGTATCCGACGATGGCGAGATATTTTGCGACTTATCCGGCGGCGATTGCGGCGAATGCGAAGATTTACAAATACGTGGGAGGGGAGCTAGGGGCGGGCAACCCGATGCAAGTGTTCTCGACGAGTTCGGAACTGCTCGACTCGACGCAAGCGTATTGGTTTTCCGCAGCGGTGACCGGCGACTATTACGCGCCGGTGAAGATCAGTCCCAGCACGGGCGGTGGACTCACCTTTGGTCGGGATGGAGCGGTCATCAAGGTGCTGGTGAGCAACCTGAGTGCTGCGGCAGTGACCCTGAGCCTGACGCCGACGCCGAGCGAATCCGCGCCGACCGGCCAAACCGGGATTGCGGGATCCGTGCCACTCACCAAACGCGTTTTCAATGCGAGTACCTTGCAATGGGCCGAGACGCCCATCAGCGGCAGCTACACCGAAGCGGTCGGGCCAACCAGCACCGTTGAGCTCAATTTTGGGATCAACCGGGGCGATGCGTTGATGTCTGGGGCGGCCTCGGGTGCCTATTTTGCATCATTGTTGCGCATCACCGACAGCAGCAACCTGATGGACGTATATGTGCCGGTCACGGCTCAAGCGGCTTCGCTGGCCGGATTGTGGGTCGGCGATGTTTCACTGACCAACGTCAGCAACAAGGTGTCCAACGGGGCGCAGGCGACGGCCATGGTTTCGGACGGCGTCATCACCGGCTTGACGCTGGTGGGTAGCGGCGGTTTTGGATACACTGATACGCCGATGGTGAGTATCGCCGCGCCCCACGCCAACAGCAACATGACGGCGACGGCAGCGGCAGTGATCAGTGGGGGGGCTGTCACTGCACTCACGCCCTCAGTCACAGGCTCGGGCTACACGTCCACTCCCAGCGTCACCCTGTCAGCTCCGAGTGACAGCGCCACAGCCACCGCGACGCCTACCATGACCAACGGGACGGTGGCCGCCATCACGCTCAATCAAGCGGGTGGTTTTTACACCAGCGCGCCGACCCTCATTATCGATGCGCCGCCGCCGAGCGTCACTGCGACAGGCATCGCCTTAGTCAATTTGGACAAAACTTTGGCGGGAATCAATCTTGACCAGGGCGGTTACTATTACGATACGGCACCCATCGTGACCATCGGCGCGCCGACACTGGGCACCGCCACCGCCACGGCGGTGATGACAGGCGACACGGTCACCGGCATCACGCTCAACGACCCGGGGCACAATTACACCGGGGTGCCGACTGTGACCGTTGCTCCGCAGCCGAGCGCGCAGGCCACCGCCACCGCCGCTCTGAGCAGCGACAAAACGCTTGCGGGTATTACTGCGGTGACGGCTGGCGGCTATTACTTGACGGCCCCAACGGTGACCATCGCGCCACCGCCGGCAGCCATCAACGCCGCCGCAGGCGCTGTGAGTCTTTCCGCAGGAACGGTCACCGGCATCGCCGTCGCCACCTCGGGCACCAACTACTCCGTCGCTCCCAGCATCACCCTCTCCGCTCCTCCCGGCAGCGTCACCGCGACGGGCACTGCGGTGCTCAGTGGCAAAACCTTGGGCAGCATCAGCCCGGTTTTGACTGGCGGGTACTACAGCGCAGCCCCGACGGTGGCGATCAGTGCACCGACAGCCGCGATCAATGCGGCGCCAGGAGCTGTGACTGTTTTAGGAGGTGCGGTGACGGCCATCGCGCTGGGCACGGCTGGCAGCAACTACACCACCGCTCCGGCCGTCGTGCTATCGGCCCCACCCACCAGCAGCCAAGCGACTGGCACTGCGGTGCTCAGCAGCAGGACGCTTGGCAGCATCACCCTCGGCACAGGCGGCGGCTACTATAGCGCAGCGCCCAGCGTGGGGATCAGCACCCCGACTGCCGCCATCAACGCGGCGCCGGGTGCGATCACGGTTTCAGGAACCGGCAGCGTCACGAGCATCGCGCTGGGCACGGCGGGCAGCAACTACACCACCGCTCCGGCCGTCGTGCTATCGGCTCCACCCACCAGCAGCCAAGCGACTGGCACAGCGGTGCTCAGCGGCAAAACGCTCGGCAGCATCACCCCCGTTCTGGGCGGCGGCTATTACAGCGTCGCTCCGACGGTGGCAATCGGTTCTCCGAGCACTGAGGTGACTGCCGCACCAGGGGCCGTGAGCATTTCAGCCGGTGCCGTCACCAGCATCGCGGTGGGGACAGCGGGCAGCAACTACACCACCGCTCCGACCGTCGTGCTATCGGCCCCACCCACCAGCAGCCAAGCGACTGGCACGGCGGTGCTCAGCGGCAAGAACCTCGGCAGTATCACCGCAGTTCTCGCGGGCGGCTATTACACGGTGGCGCCGACGGTGACGATTGGAGCTCCGACCGCTGCGGTGACTGCGGCGCCTGGAGTCATCACGATGGGTGCCAGCACGGTTCAGAGCATTGCCCAGGGCACTGCGGGAAGCAACTACACCACCGCTCCGACCCTGTCCTTGTCAGCCCCCCCCGCCAGCGCAGCCGCCACCGGCACAGCCGTGCTAAGCAACAAAGGCTTGAGCGGAATCACTCCCGGCTTGGGCGGGGGCTATTACAGCAGCGCACCGACGGTGGCGATCGACTCGCCGACCCCTGCGGTGACTGCGGCGCCTGGAGCCGTGAGTCTATCAGCGGGTGCCGTCACCAGCGTCGCACTCGGGACGGCCGGCAGCAACTACACCACGGCTCCAGCGGTGGTGCTATCAGCCCCACCTGTTAGCAGTCAAGCCACCGGCACCGCTGTGCTCAGCGGTAAAACCCTCGGTAGCATCGCCCTTGGCACAGGCGGGGGCTATTACACGGTTGCCCCATCGGTGACGATTTCCGCCCCGACCGCCGCGATCACTGCAGTGCCCGGCACCATCACGGTGTCAGCCGGCAGTGTTACAGGCATCGCGGCAGGGACTGCGGGCAGCAACTATAGCAGCGCGCCTATCGTAGCGCTCTCGGCTCCCCCGGCCGGCGTTACCGCCACCGGCACTGCAGTGCTTTCCAGCAAAACGGTGAGCGGCATCACGCCTGTTGTGGGCGGCGGCTATTACACGAGCGCACCGGCAATGATGATCAGCGCACCGAGCGCCGCAGTGACCGCTGCACCGGGAACCATCAGCCTGTCGGCCGGCAGTGTTGCGACCATTGCCCAGGGAACGGCGGGAAGCAACTATACCACCGAGCCAACACTGGTGCTTTCGGCTCCACCCGCCAATGTTACTGGCATCGCTAGCGCCAGCGTGGGAGGCGGCACCGTCAGCAGCATCGCCGTGTCGGAAAAGGGTTCGTTTTATGGGTCTGAACCGATTGTGACACTGAGCCCGCCACCTAGCAGCGTGAACGCCACGGCGTCAGCGTCTTGCAGCAGCTACAACCCCCTAACTCAAACAGGGGGCACTGTCCTTGCCGTAAACGTGACCAATGGCGGCACCAACTACGGGAGCCCTCCGACAATCAATTTTACCGGCGGCACTTTCAATGGCAGCGGCGCGAGTGCCGTGGCAATTCTTGGTCTCACGCCGCAGAGTTTCAAGATCACCTCGGGAACGACGACCTATACCACGGCACCCTCGGTCATGATTACCGGCGGTGGCGCGACCAACCCGGCCACCGCCGTGGCAGTGCTGACAGGCGGCTTGGT
>CAIKHZ010000294.1 GCA_903827375.1 Akkermansiaceae bacterium | reverse complement strand
GATCACCACGTCACGCGGATCACGCAGAGCGATGATCACTTTGAGTTCGGGAAAAACACGCAACCAGATAGGCAGGGACGAAGTAGGCGACGGATTTTTATCTAACAAAATTGAGGCCGTGCCAGCATCGTCCACCTCGCGCAGCAGGCTAAGGGCATAGCGTTGGCGCATGTCGTCGAGGCCACCGGCCGATAGTCCGTCGAGCGTGCGAAACGAGTTGCCGGCAGCCGTGCCCATCACAGCGAGCTGGCTGGTAATTTCCTGGGCGAATGCGTCGGGTTCATCGAAGGCGAGTACCTGCGGGTGTGCGCCGAGGATTTGCTCCAGCAGAGTTGTGCCGCTGCGCGGGTGACCGCCGAGAAAAGCAAACTGATAGTCATCCTCACCGGCAGCGGGTGCTTCGTCGCGCCAGCGGCGGATCGTCTCCGGGGTGATGGCCGCCAGCAGATCCAGGCGTTTGCGCTCGGTCTCATCGTAGCCGCGTTCCAGCGCTGCAGTGTCGGTGATGGTTCGCAGCGCCGCCTTGGCCTCCAGCAGCCATGTCATGGCTTCGTCATATTGGCCGAGTTCATCCAGCAGCACGCCCAGCAAGTGTCGGCTGGCATATTTGACGTAGGGGTATTGCGGGCCGTCGCGGATCAAGTCGCGCAATTCCATTTCGGCTTGGCCGGAGAGTTTTTGGCGGTGGAGCAGGAAGGCGCGAAAATAGCGCACCTGGTCGTCTCGGGGATGGCGGGCACGGCAGGCCTCGACCTGGTCCCAGGCCTCGGCCAGCCGACGGTCCTTTTCCAACCAAACGGCCAGGTTGATGCGGGCATCGACCGATTCCGGGTTGGCGGCGACGGCCCGCTCAAAACAGGCCCGAGCGTCGGACAACTGACGCAGGCTCTGGAATTGATGACCGATGAGTGAGATCAATGACGAGTTGTCCGGGGCGAGTTCCAAGGCCCGGCGGTACGCTTGGTTGGCAAGCGGAAAATCGAGGTTACCGGCGGCTGCGTTGCCGAGCTCGAACCATATTTCCGCCACCCCGGGAAACCGGCTCGAGAGATCACGGTAATCACTCAGAGCCGCAGCATGACGGCCGCTCAAGAGATTTTCCTGGGCCTTGCGCCAGCGGGCGACATCCCGCGGCGAGCGTTGCATTCTGGCCTTGTCATGATTCATCAAATCAGCGGTGGGTGGGATGAGTTGCGGGTGAACCTGAGATCAACCGATTCGCCCCCCGGATACAAGAACGGATTTACCCGGAAATAAAGCTATTTTATAAAAACGCTTGCAAACCTCTCGATAGCGGCTTGTATCCCTCTTTCCGTAACCAGCCCATTGCCCAATCTATTCCGAAAATTCCCAATAACTGATCCCTTATTATGAAAAAAAGCGTATGTTTTAACCCAACGAAGCGGAGCATGCTGGCGGTGCCGGCGGCAGCGTTGATGCTCGGGGCGGCCCAAGCGGGCACCACCGTTGGTCTTAATTTTCAATCTTGGTATTACGAGTCCGGCGCGACGCCGCAGACGGTGGGATTTGGCTGGGGTTACCAAACGACCGGGGTGCCGGTGACGGCCAAGGCGTTTGGCGTTGAGGTGGCCGACTGGACCAACTCCGACCCCTTGCCTTGCCAATCTTCATTTACCACAGCAGTGCCATTTGGGGGAACCCTCAACGCGAATGTGACGGCGGGCAACATGTGGGAAAGCGGGCTGATAGCACCTGGAATATCGGGACCTTCGGCAGGTGTGGGTTGGGTGGATAACTGGCCAAACAACTGGTTGGATGGAAACCTGGTGATAGCCGCGATGACACCGGGGAACTACCAGGTCGCTTGGAGTTTTCTCGACAACACCGGCTGGAATGTGGACATCACCGGGTTGAACGCCAAGTTTCCCGATGGCTACGTCATCGAGTTGATCGGTGGCAATAAAACCACCACCACCTCAAGCGTGGCCATCACCGAGGATGCCGGATCGACCCAGGTCGCCACGGTGACTTTCACAGTCCTCCCGGACAACCTGGGCCTCGGTGCCAGCCCGGTTCTCACCAACGACGCCATCACGCTCACCAACCTCTCCCGGCCGTCCAGCACCAACTGTGCGCTCGCCGGCTTCATCATCACGGACAAGCCGGTGGTCGTCCAGGATCCAACCGGAGGTGCCTTCGCCAGCGGTTCGTCCCTCACGCTGAGCTCCAACTACATCGGTCTGCCAACGGGGCTCGCGTTTCAGTGGAAAAGGAACGGCACGGATATTCCTGGTGCCAACTCACCGACATACGCCAAGGCCGATCTGGCACCATCTGACAGCGGCAATTATACCTTGGTGGTGTCTAACGATTTTGGTTCAGCCACCAGCGGGACTGCCACTGTGAGCGTCGCCGTGAATACTTGGAATCCGCCGGTCACCGTCTCGGACGACTCTGATGTGGCCACCACCGGCAGCCCGGTTTTCGCCTACGATTGGAGCAACGCCACTCCGAGCGTCAACGGCGTAAGCTTCACCGCCCCGGGCAGCGGCGTGTTCCTGTCAGGATTTGACGGCCCTTATGGCGGATTCCTAACTGGCAATGGATCCCCGGCCGATCTGCTGAGCACCGAATATCAGAATATTCTCACTGGCGGGCTATACACAAATGTTGTGAACCCCGGCACGGTGACCCTCAACGACCTAACCATTGGCAATGAATATCTGGTGCAATTCTGGGTGAATGATTCCAGAAGCAACGGAAACAGCCGAAGCGAAACCCTCACCAGCGGCAGCAATACCGTCAACCTGAAGTTCAACGGAGGTTCCACTGGATCCCTCGGCCAATTCACCGTCGGCTCATTCATCGCCACTTCCTCCACCAAGGTCATTGAACTATCAGGCAATGAATCGACCCAAATCAACGCCATCCAATTGCGTGACTTGGGCCTCCCCGCCATCGTTCCGCCACCCGTCTTCACACCCGTCGCCGGCACCTATCTGGGTGGATCACTCGCGGTGACAATGACCACCACCGGCACGATCTACTACACCACCGACGGGTCCTCGCCCACCTTCTCATCGAGCGTCTATAGCAGCCCGATCATCGTGCCAGCCGACGCCAACATGACCATCAGCGCATTCGCCAGCGCCCCGGGCCAGGCGGATAGCGATGTTGTGAGCGCTACATATATCACCTACTCAATCCCAGCCGTTCCCACCTGGACCAACGCGGCTGGCGGTTCATGGGCAGCCCCCGCCAACTGGGCACACTCGGTGGTGGCCAGCGGCAGCGGTGCCACGGCTGACTTCAGCACGCTCAATCTGAGCACCGACACCACGCTCACCCTGGACGGCGCGCGCAGCATCGGTCAGCTGATTTTCAGCGACACCACCCCTGACCACAACTGGGTCCTCAGCAGCGGCAGTGGCGGTCCATTGACGCTGGTGGCCACCGGCACCCCGACCATCACGGTCGCCGACCAGACGACCACGGTCAACGCGATGGTGGGAGGTGCCCAAGGCTTCAGCAAACTCGGCAGCGGCACACTCGTGTTGACCGCATCAAACAATTACTCCGGGACCACCACGGTGAACGACGGTGTGCTCGAGGTGCAGGGGAAAAATGGCGATGTTGCCTATATCATCAGTTCCACCGCCACCTTGAAACTCGGCTACTCCACCGGCGGCGGCTATGCCAACACCGGCATCCTCGTCCACGGCAACGGCAGCGCCGCAAGCACCGGTCTCTATCTGAACGGCGGCACCAACTACAACTGCCAAGGCACACTTGAATTGGCAGACGCGCCCACCACCATCCGCCAGTACGGCACCGGCTTGGCTGGCATCGGCATCTTCGATATCAACAGCACGGGTCTGTGGGTCACTTCGGCAGCCTCAGGGTCGATCATCGACGCTAACATCCAGATGGTTAGCCGCGGTTATGGCATGAGTTCAAAAATCGATGCTGGAGCCAACACCGCCACTGGCGACTTGGTGATCAACGGCCCGCTCGATGTCGGCAATATGGGATTCTTCAAGCGGGGGGGCGGATCGCTCGTCCTGAATGGCGTTGCAAGCAATGCCAACGTCGGCCTCCAGATCGAAGGCGGTAGCGTGATTTGCGGTGCCGCGAACTGCATCGGCTCGAATGCGAACTTGGTCATGTCCGGCGGCACCACGCTGGCACTCAAAGGATATACCCAGTCAGTGAAATCAGTGGCCTCCAGCGGCACCCTCAAGCTAGCCGCTCCCGGCACGGATATCCTCAACGTGACCGCCAACCTCAATATCACCGGTTCCACCCTGAATCTCGAACTCAGCAGCCCCCTCACCGACCCGGTCTATGTCATCGCCACCTACGGCTCACTCACCGGCACCTTCTCCAACTTGGCCAACCTGCCAAACGGATATCTGGTCAACTACCATTATGCCGGCAATCAGATCGCACTCCTAGACTCCAACGTCACTCCTCACACGGTATGGACCGCTGCCAATAGCGGCGATTGGGATATTGACACCACCATCAACTGGTCGGTCGAAGGAAGTGCCGCGACCTATCACGATGGCGACTTCGTCATCTTCGACGATTCCTCCATCAACCAGAACATCGCACTCAACACCACCGTAAATCCATTGCTGGTTCATTTCAACAACCCGACCAAGGATTACACGCTTGGCGGCAATGGTTCGATCGCCGGTGCCTGCGCCCTGACCAAAGATGGCTCAGGCCAGTTGACGCTGACCGATAATAATACATACACCGGGCTAACAACCATTAACGCTGGCACCGTGAATGTGGGCGAAGGCGGTATCCTTGGCACGCTCGGGGGCAGCGGCAATATCACCTTGAATGCCGGAGCAAGTCTCGCCTTCAACCATTCTGATGCACAAACCCTCACCCGAACGATCAACGGCAGCGGCGGCACCCTGATCAAAAATGCATCAGGCACCATGACCCTGAATGCGCCTAACAACGCATGCGACATCATTGTCAACGGAGGCACTTTCTATGCCCGTGGGGGTGGTTGGAGTACGGCCTTCGCTGCTGGCAAGCTCATCACTGTTGAAAGCGGTGCGACGCTCGATACCGCGATCCACTCGATGGGCAGTTCGATCGGCGGTGGCGGCGACGTGCCAAACGTATGGCTCAACGGCGGCCATTGGCTCCTCAATGGTGAACATTACATCCGCTCCCTCAGCATGACGGCGGGCACCACCATCGGGGTGGCAGGAATGGACGGCATCCGCTCCCTTCCCGGCGCAGTTTTCACCACCAATGCCGCAGCCACGAGTTCCACGATCAGCTCACCGCTCAACCTCGTGTACAACCTGACGCTGGCGGTCAACGATGGTGAGGCCGCCGATGACCTCGTCATCAGCGGAACGATCAGCAATTCTGGCAATCTCACAAAAACCGGCGCGGGCCTGTTGCGGATGACCGGCGTCAACACCTACACCGGCGTGACCACGGTCAATGGCGGGACGCTCGCCGTCAATGGAACCTCCATACCAGACGGCAACTCGCTCGTCATCAGTGGTGGCAAGGTTGAGGTGAGTGGCACGGAAACGGTGGGCACCTTGTTCTTCGGCAGCACCCAACAACTTCCGGGAACATGGGGTGCCAGCGGCTCCGGTGCCACCCACATCGATGATACCCACTTTGCCGGCACCGGGATGCTCAGCGTGACAACCGGGATGAATTTCAGCAGCTGGGCCAGCATCAATGCACCTGGCCAGAGCCTCTCCCAGGATTCAAACAAAGATGGCATGGCCAACGGCATCAAGTACTTCATGGGGCTGAGCGGATCCGCTTTTGGCGGGCTTCCGGGCGTAGTCACTACGGATGGGGTTCGCACCGTCACATGGCCGAAGGGCAGCGCTTATGCTGGCAGCTATGGTGTGGATTTCTTTGTTCAATCCTCCACCGACCTGATCCACTGGACGGACGCGGCAACTGGGGTGGGTGCCGGTTATGTGACCGACAGCAGCGGTTCTGTGAAATTCACTCTGCCTGCGGGAACCAAGATGTTCACTCGTCTCATGGTGACGGGTCCCTGACCTCCAGACGTCGATAACAACTCGATTGAAGGAAATGATGTGAATCTGCCAAGCGGCGGACTCATTTCCTTCACGCCTGGCTTGGGTGGCCAGTACATCGAGGTCGGGTGATTGAAATGGCGATGCATCCAGCTTGCTCTGGCCGGGGAAAGGGCATAGAACAAGCGCAAGTGGACACCGAACCAAGAACAAAGCAGCGCAGACCTTCGTGGTTGCGTACCGTGGTGCGCGGCTTGCTGATTTGCGCGGGTTGCCTCGCCATTTTGTTGCCGGCATGGTTGCCGAACCGGCCGTCGGCCCCCTTGGGGAACGGCACGGTGGCCTTGCTGCAAGCCTTGCTGCTGTCGGCGGCGTCGGCGGTGTTTTTTGGGACGACGGCGCATGCGGGTCGCTACCGGCCGATATGTCGGATTTTGGCGTTGGGGTTGGCAGCAGCTGTGATCGGGAAGGTGGAGGATCTGGCATCGTTGATCATGGGTCGGCCGTTTCCCGAGAATTGGGTGGTGGGGGCGATGTTGTCGGTGGCGCTGATTACCGCGCTGCGACATCGGCGGGTGGTGGTAGAGTTTGTAGGCACGCTGGGCAACCATGCGGGCAGCGGTTTGATCGCCGCAGCGCTGTTGATTTTGTATGTGTTTGACAAGGTTATAGGTCGGCAGCGGTTCTGGCAGGCGGCGTTGGGCACGGCGTTCACCCCGGAAATTCCCCGAATTTGTAGGAGTTATCTGGATTTGCTTGCTTGTTATTTGTTATTTATTGGTTCGATAGGTTTGGCCTTGACGCTG
>CAIKHZ010000293.1 GCA_903827375.1 Akkermansiaceae bacterium | reverse complement strand
CTACAGTATCGGCAGCAGTCCGGAGCAACTCAGCGCAGCACTGACGGCACTCCCGTCCGGTTCGCTGCGCAACAACGCGATCACCCGACTTGGCAACCAACTTGGCCTAAGTTCCCGCGAAGAGGCGGCGGCAATTTTGGCAGACTATTCGCCGAAAGACCGCGAGAAACTCCAATTGACCATGCTTCAAATTCTCTCTTACAGCGATCCCACCTGGGCGCTCGAAATCTATCAAACACTGCCGCCCGGCAAGAGGGAGACCTACGGCTCCTCAATCTACGCCGGTCTCGCAAAAGTGGACCCTGAAGCCGTGCTCAAACTGATGGCTGACAAGTCGCCAAAGGAACAGGTGCAGGGCGTGGGTGATGCTTTTGCCCAACTCGCCCTCAATGACCCCGAGGCCGCCACCCGCCGCCTCAATGATTATCCCGCCGGACCGGTGCGCGACGCGGCTGTGGCGCGACTCGCCAGCGCCTGGGCGCTGGACGATCCTGCGGCTGCCAAGGCATGGGTCGAGACTCTATCAGAAGCCGAGCAGAACCGCGCGCTCAGCTCCCTGATTCCAACGATGGCGGGCACCGATCCCAAGGGTGCCGCCGACATGCTCGGCAAATTGCTAGCCACCGCGCCCAAGGATACCGACAACAACCTTGAAAACGCCACATCCAGCCTCCTCAGCACCTGGGGCCGCGATGACCCCGAGTCCGCTGCCACTTGGACCACCACCCTGGCCGATGGCAACCTGAAGAACCATGCCATCAGCAACCTCGCCTCCAGCTGGGCCCGCGACGATTTTGACGCCGCCGGCAAATGGCTCGACACCCTGCCCGACGGCCAAGCCCGTGACATGGGTGTCTCGTCGATGGTCTATGCCAAGTCCAACAGCGACCCCGCCACCGCCTTCTCCTGGGCCGCCACCATCGGCGACAATTCACGCCGCGTCAGCCTGCTCTCGTCTGTCGTCCAGCAATGGAAGGACAGCGACCCCGACAAGGCCCGAGCCGCAGTGCAACAAGCGGATCTAACGAGTGCCGAGCGGGACGGATTGTTGAAACAACTCAAGTAGTCGAAGCGAT
This sequence comes from Akkermansiaceae bacterium, assembly GCA_903827375.1. Classification (GTDB taxonomy): domain Bacteria; phylum Verrucomicrobiota; class Verrucomicrobiia; order Verrucomicrobiales; family Akkermansiaceae; genus Luteolibacter. The sequence continues at coordinate 4,026 of CAIKHZ010000293.1, read as the reverse complement.
TCCTCAACCCCCGCCTTCGCGCTTGCATTGTCCACGCTGCCGATTTGTGATGGCGGGCATGGACCACTTGGAACGCGCTCGCAACGTCATCGATATGGAAACCGCCGGCCTGCAGCGCATGGCGGGGCGCCTCGATGCGGACTTCGTCGAGGCGGTTGGAATCCTCCATCGCACACTCAACCAGCGGGGAAAAATCGTGGTGGTGGGCATCGGCAAATCCGGCAACATTGGACACAAGATCGCGGCCACATTCAATTCCACCGGGGCCACTGCGGTGCTGCTCAATTCCCAAGATGCCCTGCACGGGGATCTTGGCCTGCTCTCCGATGGCGACGCGCTCATCGCCATGTCCTACTCGGGAGAAACCCGAGAGTTGTTGGACCTGATGCCCTTCATCAAGCGCTTCGAGGTGAGCGTCATCGCTCTAACTGGCAAGCCGGACTCGACGCTGGCGCGGCTCAGCGACGTTACGCTGGACACCTCGGTGGAGCGCGAAGCCTGCCCGCTGAACCTGGCACCGACGAGTTCGTCCACCGCCATGCTGGTGATGGGCGATGCGCTTGCGATGGTGTTGCTGGAAGACCGCGGCTTCACCGAGGAGGACTTCGCCCGCTATCACCCTGGCGGTTCGCTAGGCCGTGCCCTGCTCACCCGTGTGTCCGACATCATGCGGGCCGACGCCGCCTTGCCCACCGTGCCAGAGACCGCCACCGTACTCGACGCCCTCCAAGCCATGCACCGCGCCCGAGCCGGAGCTTGTCTGATCCTAACTGCCTCCAGGAAACTTGCCGGCATCTTCACCCACGGCGACTTTGCCCGCGCGTTCCAACAAGACCCGTTGTTAGGTGAAAAGCCGGTAGCCGCTCTGATGACCCGCAACCCGGTGACCGTCCGCGCCGATGCGTTGGCCGTGGAAGCTATCAAGTCTATCGGTAAAAACCGCATCGACGACATCATCGTGCTTGATGCCGAAGGCAATCCCGTCGGCCTGATTGACACGCAGGACCTCGCCCGGCTCAAGATCGTTTGAAGAGAGACAGATAGACGCACACCCGCATTTCTTTGGCTCACCCACCCATGATTCATCAGTCCGTGACTCGTGACGCCCTGCGGCTAGCCGTCATTGGTGGGGGGCCGGCTGGATTGCGGGCGGCGGAGGTGGCGGCGGCGGCCGGTGCCAAGGTCACACTGTTTGATGCCAAACCGTCGGTGGGCCGGAAATTTCTCATCGCTGGCAAGGGCGGACTCAATCTCACCCACGGCGAAGACCTGGCTCGCTTCGCCAGCCGTTACTCGGGCCCCGGTCAGCCGGACGGCTTCTGGTCTGATATGCTAACCGATTTTGGGCCGGCTGAGATGCGTCAATGGGCGGCAGGTTTGGGCATTGAAACATTCCAAGCCAGCAGCGGCCGCGTCTATCCGACGGCCATGAAAGCGGCACCGCTATTGCGGCGCTGGGTGCTTCGCTTGCGAGGGCTGGGCGTGCGCTTCGAGATGAACCACCGCTGGATATCACTCACGCCGGGCCCGCCCTATCAACTTGGCTTTGCCAATCGCCCGAGTGTTGCCGCCAATGCGGTGATCCTCGCACTGGGAGGTGCATCGTGGCCGCAGACGGGTTCAGATGGCTCTTGGTGCGCCATCCTTGGCACCATGGGCATCGCCCGGCATCCGTTAGTGGCGGCCAACTGCGGATGGGAATGTGATTGGCCCGCCGACGTTCTGGCGGCAGTCGAAGGCCACCCCATCAAAAACCTTCACGTCCGCGCAGAAAATCGCCTCGCCATCGGAGAACTCCTTGTCACCCGCTATGGCTTGGAAGGTGGCACTATCTATCAACTTGGCGAGGTCTTGCGGACGATGCCCCGGCCGACAATTGCCATCGACTTCAAACCCGCACACAATCACGCCCAGCTGTTGAATAAGATGCAATCTGTGCGGCAAAATTTCCTATCAGAGGCCAAGCTCCGCTGGAAATTAAGCGCGGCGGCCCACGCCATTCTGGCCCGCAAACCGTGGACCGATGCTTCCGCGTTGGCCCGTGAGGTCAAGCACTGCGTCATAGAGTTAAAGGGTCCTCGGCCTGTGGCAGAGGCGATTTCCTCTGCTGGCGGCGTTTGTTGGGGCGAATTGGATTCCAATCTGATGCTCAAGAAGCTTCCCGGGGTGTTTGTGGCCGGGGAAATGATCGATTGGGAAGCGCCCACTGGCGGATATCTCCTGCAAGGTTGCTTCGCCACCGCCACCCGCGCCGCCCGCGCCGCCACTGGCACCACTGGCACGGTGCGACCCGGTTTTTTCTAACAGATCAAGGACCCCACTGGGCTGCCCCGTTGCCGGAAACGACATCGTGCGCAAGGAACTCCTATCATTCTCCGTAGTCAAAGCCCCTGAAATCCACCCCATTCATGAAAACAACCCGCCGTCAGTTCATCCAGCAACTCGCGCCCCTCGCTGGGGTTTGCCTAGCCCCTAACATCCTCCGGGCCACCAATCTCAACGGACGCCTCCAGCACGCCTGCATCGGCGTGGGCGGCATGATGGGATTCAACGATTTCCAAAATTTCAAGCAGCATCCGCGCACCGATATCGTCGCTATCTGCGATGTGGATGCCGGCCATCTGGCCCAGGCGCACAAGGAGGTGCCCAACGCTAGGATCTATCGGGATTGGCGCGAGCTTCTCGCAAAGGAGGGAGACAGGATCGACTCGATCAACGCCACGGTGCCCGACCACATGCACGCGGCGATTTGTTTCTCGGCGATGCAGGCAGGCAAGCATGTGTATTGCCAAAAGCCGATGTGCCACGATGTGGCTGACGTGCGAGCCCTGACCCGTCTGGCGGCGGAAAAGCAGCTCAAGACGCAGTTAGGCAACCAGCATTCCTCGGGTGCGGGTGACCGCATGACGGTGGAATACATCAAGAGCGGGGCGATCGGGAAAATCAAGCACGTGTACCTTTGCTCGAACCGTGCGTCCGGGATGGACTATCGACTCAACCAGCCCAAGCCGCCCCAAGCCCCCGTGCCAGCCGGGTTGGAGTGGGACCTGTGGTTGGGCACGGCCCCGGTTCGGCCGTACGCCAAAGAAGTCTATCATCCCAGCAAGTGGCGCACGTGGCTGGACTTCGGCACCGGTTGGAGCGGCGATATCGGCTGCCACATCCTCAGCGCCCCTTGGAAGGCCCTCGGCCTGAAATCCCCCATCAGCATCAAAGCAAGAGTCAACAAGGAATGGCTGGATTCACCGGAATTGCGTGCCCAATTGTGGCCACGGGCCAACCACATCACCTGGGTGTTTGCGGGCAGCGATCTAACATCTGGAGGGCAGCCCCTGACGGTGGAATGGTTTGATGGTGTGGAGCCTGACTTTTATATTCCGGAAGAATTCCGCAAGCTCTATGCGGGTGAGCGCTTTCCGGAGGAGGCGGCGCTGTTCATTGGTGAGGATGGCGCGTTGATCCTGCCGCATACCAGCGGCCCGCAGCTTCTGCCGAAGGACAAGTTCGCCGGCTTGCCGCGGCCTCAGGTCAAGGGGGAAAACCACTACCACAGCTTTGCCAACAGCATTTTGGACAACACGCCTTGTGAGTCGTCATTTGCCATTTCCGGACCCATGTCCGAGGCTGTGATTCTCGGAACCGTGGCCGTTCGCAACCCAGGCGTCACCTTGGAGTGGGACGCCCAAGCCCTCAAAATCACCAATTCCCCGGAGGCCGATCGGCTGCTTCGCCGTTCCTACCGGGACGGTTGGAAGATCGCGGGTTTGGGATGAGAAATCCCGCTAGCCAAGGAACCTGATCCGGAAATGCCGCAGCCAAGGAACCTGATCCGGAAATCCCGCTAGCCAAGGAACCTGATCCGGAAATCCCGCAAGCCAAGGAACCTAATCCAGAAATGCCGCAGCCAAGGAACCTGATCCGGAAATCCCGCAGCCAAGGAACCTGATCCGGAAATCCCGCAAGCCAAGGAACCTGATCCGGCGTGCCTATGACCGCCGATCGCCCATGAGGTGAGCCTTGGCGGGT
>CAIKHZ010000292.1 GCA_903827375.1 Akkermansiaceae bacterium | reverse complement strand
TGGCGTCCTTGGCGTCCTTGGCGTCCTTGGCGTCCTTGGCGTCCTTGGCGTCCTTGGCGTCCTTGGCGTCCTTGGCCCGGCGGGTGTCTTGAAGCCTGGGATGATCGATAAGCGCTTTCAAGTTTTCCGCGACGAGGCCATCTTGATTGAGTTCCTTGGCGGTTTCAGCGGCCTGCCAATAGGCTTCCGCACAGATTTCAGGGAGGCTTTGATAGGTGATCTCAACTCTTTGATAGGTCGCGTAGGCCTTCTTGAGAAGCTCGGTGACCCCATCACCGGGCGGGGCCTTGGCCGCCTCCACCCGGTAGCCGTCCGCCATCATCAGATAGGCTTTGGCAGCCATTTCTCCGCGGAACTTCTTATCGCCGACCACCTGCTCGGCGAGCTTGCGGCCTTCATCGAATTTGCCGAGGTCGATGAGGGCTTGGATTTTGCCGAGAGTGGTTTCGCAGAAACGGGATGTGCCATGATTGTTCGTGAGGGCATGGGCACCTTCCTCGCCTTTGCCTTCGCGTATATCCTTTTTCACCTTATCTCCGAACCCCTGCAGTAAAAACGGGTTGTCGGGATTCCTTCGCAGGTATTCGCCATGCATCTCGGCGATGGCACTCCAATCCTTCCTTGCTTGCAGAATCGTGGTGGCGGAATCCAGTGCGTATTGGATCACATCGTCGGGACTCTTGCTCCAGAGCGCCTTTTGATAGGCTGCGAGTGCCTTGTCATCCTCGTGGTTTTTTTTATAGGTGTCTGCGAGCAGACACAGCATAGATCCGTTAGATACATCATTTGGATGACCTTCCATAAAAGTCTCGATCTCGGTGATTATCTTATTAGGTTCCACCCGGGTGTCATTGGAATCGATGTAAGACAGTCGGTACTGCAAGTCGCCGGCATACAGGCCATCGGGATATTTGCGAAGATATTCAGAGCAGGCGGCCACAGTTTTCTGGTATTCGTTGTTCAGGAAATGCGCCAACGCTAGATAATAGAGCGCAGGTTCGTAAAACTCGCTCTTGGGATAGTTGCGGGTGACTCTTTCAAACAATTTCGTGGACAACGCAAAGTCAGCGGCGGCGCCGGTATTGCAGATATGCGCCAGTCCTTGATAGAAGATAATGCGGTCGAGATAGGTGGACTTTGGGAAGCGGGCTTCGAGGGCGGCGCAGTAGGTGGCCACCTCCTGCCATTTCGCCTGTTCCACCAGCCGCTCGCCGGTCAACAGGCATTTGTACTCCACGGCCTGCTGGTCGCGCTTCGGATCATGGGCTGGAGCAGTGGACTTGGTCACGGCCGGGGGCAGCTTCACCGGAGCCTGACACGCGGCGCAGCCGAAAGCCGTGGCGGCAAGAACCGCGCAAGCCATCGCACCGAGGGAATGATGGGGCGTCAGAGCCAGCCTGCTTGCAAGGGAAACTTCCAGCAGCTTCATGCAAGCAGCGTAGCTTGTTACTCCAGCGGAACAAGCAAGAATACTCTGGATTTTTTGTTAGCACAGGATAACTGACAAGGCATGGAGGTAGTGCTAGGCTGGAGGCATGAGTGACCCGGATCCCAGCGCAGCCCGCCCCCCCCGTCGTCCGCGTTACGGCGGGAGCAACCCGCGTCGATTCGAGCAAAAGTACAAGGAGCATGATGGCGGGCGCTATCCGGAGACGGTGGCCAAGGTGATTGCATCGGGCAAGACGCCGGCCGGAACCCATCTACCGATTATGATGGAGGAATGCCTTGCGGCCCTTGGCTTGCGTGAGGGCAGCATTGGCGTCGATGCCACACTGGGCTATGGCGGGCACGCGGCAGGGATTTTGAAGCGGATTACGGCTTCCGGAAAATTGCTAGGCATGGATCTCGATCCCTTGGAAATGCCCAAGACCCTTGCCCGTCTGCGGGCACTGGGTTTTGGAGAAAACACGTTTGAAGCGCTGCGTTGCAACTACGCAGGACTGGCCAAGGTGCTCGCTGAACGCGGTATCGACGGGGTGGACTTCGTGTTTGCCGACCTCGGTTGCTCGTCGATGCAACTTGACGATCCGGCACGCGGCTTCAGCTTCAAATTTGCGGGTCCGCTCGACATGCGAATGAACCCAAACCGCGGACTCAGCGCCGCCGAGTGGCTGGCCAAGGTGACAACAGCAAAACTGGAAACTGCGCTCCACGAACACGCCGATGAACCGCAAGCCGCCGAACTCGCACTGGCACTGGCCGGCCGCCGCTTCGCCAATACCATGGCACTCACCACAGCCGTTCGAGCTTGCCTGAGCGGCCGTGCTGAGGAGGGGGTGGAACTGACGATTCGGCGGGTGTTCCAGGCCGTTAGAATCGCCGTTAACGAGGAATTCACCGCCTTGGACGGCTTATTGCGGGTGCTGCCGGATTGTCTGAAACCCGGCGGCAGGACGGTTTTTCTAACATTTCATTCAGGGGAGGACCGTCGGGTGAAGAAGGCGTTTCAAGCTGGCTGGCGAGACGGGGTGTACTCCCGCATCAGTGAGGAAGTGGTCACCGCCAGTCCTCAGGAACGCCACCTCAATTCACGCAGCAGCTCTGCCAAACTGCGCTGGGCGATCAAGGCCTGATCCCTCACAACTGGTCCCACAACAGCTTGGCCGTCAGGACGAACACCACCACCAAAAACACCACCCGCACAAACGGCGCACCGTGCTTGATCACCAACCCGGAACCCAGGCGTGCACCGATGAGTTGCCCGGCAATCATGACCAGTGCGATTTTGAACATCACGCTGCCAGCTATCAGAAAAACCAGCAAGGAGGCCACGTTGCTTGTTAGGTTAACTGCCTTGGTGTAGGCCGTGGCCCGCGTCAGCTCAAAGCCGCGCAGGCTGAGCAGGGAGATGGTCCAGAATGAACCGGCACCAGGACCGAAGAAGCCATCATAAAACCCCAGCAGTGAGCCTCCGAGCAAGGCGAAGGTGTTGGCGGAAAGCCTGGCGGCCTTGCGTTGCAGGCCCAGGCGCGGGCTGAGCAGCGTATAGACGGCCACCACCAAGAGCAACCATGGGACAATGGCTTTGAGCAATGCCTTATCCAGAATCGTCACCGCCCAAGTACCCAGCGCCGCAAACACAAAGGTCACTCCGATAGCCAATCGCACGTCGGCCCAGCGAATCCAGCCGGCCCGGGCAAAGCGGGTAACGGCGAGCGAGGTCCCGCAGGCCGCCTGCAATTTGTTCGTTCCCAACGCGACTTGCACAGGCAGGCCGGCCCACAGCAGGGCGGGCACGCTGATGAGGCCGCCGCCACCAGCGATGGCATCGATTAAGCCAGATAGCAGCCCGGCGAAAAATAGCAAGTAGAGCTGCATGCTGAGAGTTAGGCAGAGTTCGACTGGGCGAGCAAGACTCCTGAGTCTTTATCTCGGCATTGGGAAGGCGCGGTTGAAGGCGAAGACTTCATCACGGATGGACGTTAGACGGGCGGCATCTTCCGGCGCAAGGAGGACTTGATGGATAAAATCGGCAACTCGCTCCACGTCCGCCTCGCGCATGCCGCGGGTCGTAACGGCGGGGGTGCCAATCCGGATGCCACTGGGTTTCATCGGCGAACCCGTATCAAATGGGATGGAATTTTTGTTCACTGTGATGCCGGCCAAGTCGAGGGCGTGGGAGGCGAGGGTGCCGTTGAGGCCCATGCTGCGGAGGTCCACGAGCATCAGGTGGTTGTCGGTGCCGCCGGAGACAATCCGGTAGCCGTGGTGGGTGAGGCGGGCGGCGATGGCCTGGGCGTTGCGGACAATTTGCTGCTGATAGGTTTTGAATTCCGGCAGGAGAGCCTCGGCGAAGCACACGGCTTTGCCGGCGATGGCATGCATGAGCGGTCCGCCTTGAATGCCGGGAAACACCTGGGAGTCGATCCGTTTGGCAAACTCTTCCTTGCATAAAATGATGCCTCCACGCGGACCTCGAAGGGATTTGTGGGTGGTGGATGTGACGAAATGCGCGTGCGGCACCGGGCTGGGATGCACGCCCGCAGCGACCAGTCCGGCGATGTGCGCCATATCAACAAACAGATAGGCACCGATCTCCCGGGCGAGCCGCCCCATGCGCTCGAAGTCGATGATGCGCGAGTAGGCAGAAGCCCCCACGGTGATGAGCGCGGGTTTGAGGGCACGAGCGGTGGCTTCCAACTCCGCGTAGTTGATCCGCTCGTCCTCGGGGCTCACTCCGTAGTGGGTCACCGCGTAAAAACGCCCGGAAAAATTGGCCTTGTGGCCGTGGGTGAGGTGGCCGCCATGGGCCAGATCCATAGTTAGAATCTTATCGCCGGGTTGCAGCACGGAGAAATAGACGGCGGTATTGGCCTGAGAGCCGGAGTGGGGTTGCACGTTAGCGTGCTCGGCTCCGAAGATCGTCTTGGCGCGATCGATGGCCAACTGCTCGACCACATCGACATTTTCGCACCCGCCGTACCAACGACGGCCGGGGTAGCCTTCCGCATATTTATTTGTGAGGACGGACCCTTGGGCTTCCATCACCGCTGGCGACGCAAAATTCTCAGAGGCAATCAATTCGATGTTGTTGCGCTGGCGGTGGGCCTCGGCGCTGATGGCAGCAGCGATGGGAGCATCCACCTCTGCGATCCGGCTGCCAGACGCCTTGCATACGCGTTGGGTGTGGCGTCCGCCGGCGAAGGCGGTGGTGAGGAAGGCCTCTGCCATGGCGATAGCGGTGGGTTCGTCGGAAAATTTACCGGCGAGGCAGAGGATGTTGGCGTCATTGTGCTGGCGGATGGTGACGGCTTCTTCAGGCGAGCGGGCGGAGGCAGCCCGCACGTCGCGGTGGCGATTGGCGGCGATGCACATGCCAGCAGCGGTTGTGCAGGCGAGGATTCCGAAGTCACAACTGCCATCGGCCACCGCCCGGGCCACCAAATTGGCGTAATCAGCGTAATCGACGGCCTCGTGGCCATGGGTGCCGAAGTCTTGGAGGTGGTGACCGGCGGCGGCGAGATGCGCAGCAACGGCATTTTTAAGGTCAACGGCACCATGATCGGCACCAAGGGCAATGCGGAGGGGGGGGAGGCTCATAGGACGGCGGGGCGCATTCAAACCGCTCGGCGGCCGCTTGGGAATCGCAAATTCAAGGAATTGACGGATCCTTCGCGGTTATTCGTGCAATTCGTCGTTTAAACTTCTGCTTCCGGATTTATCGCAACTCTCGGAGATTCGCCCGCCGCGCTCCTCACATCCTGGATCACCAATTGCAGCGTGGTGCGCCCTCGGTACGTGTTGCGATCAATCGAAAATGCGATGTCCCACGGCGGATCGGGCAGCGGGCATTCTCCACCACCGAAGAACACCGCGTCCTGTTCGTTGATCCCTTGCCGCAACAACAGCCGCAGATGCTGGTTCTTCATGTGCAGCGGCCGACGGCTCAATTCCACTTTGCGCGTGACAAAAATTGGCTGCGGGTTGCTATTGCCGAACGGTTGAAGCAATTCATAGCTGGCCAAAAATTCCAGCGATAGCTGATCAAAGCTGATCTCAGCGTCGTATCTTAGCGTCGGTTGGCGTTGCTCCTCGCTCGTGTTGGCCAGCACATACGCCCCAAAATGCTCGCGAAAACTATCCATCTTCTCCTCCCGAATCGAGAGACCCGCCGCCATTGCGTGGCCGCCGCCCGCCTCCAAATCCTCGCCGCAAGCGCGGATCGCCTCCACCAAAGAAACCCCCTCAATGCTGCGCCCCGACCCTTTGCCAAGCCCATCCGCATCAATGGCCATCACAAACGTCGGCTTGTGGTATTGGCGCATCAAACGAGAGGCCACAATGCCCACCACCCCGTGATGCCATTGCCGTGAGCCTAACACGATGACCGGATCGAGCGAGGGATCAAAACTAGTTAGAAGCTCGACCGCCTGCTCGCGAATGAGCCCCTCATATTGCTGGCGCTGGCGGTTGTAGGCATCGAGCTGTTGCGCGAGGGCGAGCGCCTCGCTGCTGGTCTCGGCATTTAGCGCGGCGAGGGCCACCTCGGGGGCATCCATCCGGCCGGCCGCATTCAGGCGCGGGCCGATCCGGAATCCGACGTCCATGGAAGTGGCCTCGCCGTGCATTCCGGTGACTTCCTGGAGGGCCCGCAGGCCGAGGTTGCGGGTGTGGGACAATTGTTTGAGTCCATGGCGGACCATCAGCCGGTTCTCGCCAATCATCGGCACAATGTCTGAAATGGTGGCCACCGCGACCAAATCAATGAGTTGTTTCAAATCGAGATCAGCCGGGCGCGTCTTGAGCAAGGCATGGCCCAGCTTGAAAGTAACGCCAGCGGCGCAGAGGTAGGTGAAAGCGGTGCCGCATTTCGGGTTGACCAGCGCGCAACAATCCGGGCGGCCTGCGGGTCCGGGTTCATGATGATCGAAGATGAGCACATCCATGCCTTCGGCCCTCAGGCTGGCTACTTCCGCCAGCGATGTGGTGCCGCAATCCACCGCTATGAGCAGGTCCGGCTTGATGCCATCCGCCATGCAACGAACCAGTGCCGCCTGGCTCAGGCCGTAGCCTTCGCTGCCACGTTTGGGGATGAAATGGCGGGCGTCTAGTCCGTAGGCCCGCAGGATGCGCCGCATCAGCGCGATGGAGGTGACTCCATCGACGTCGTAGTCACCGAAGATGCAGACGTTCTCCTTGCGATCGGCCGCGAGCAGGATGCGCTCCACCGCCAGAAGCATGTCGGGTAGCAGGAATGGATCAGACAGATCCCGAAGTTTTGGCTGCAGGTATTCTTCAAGTCCCACGCCCGTTGGCAGCCCCCGCTGGCGGATCAGGTGTTCTAAAATCGGCGGAAACCCGCCAGACGAAGCCATTTCATGATTTTGAAACGGTTCGCCTCGGGGAATCCAACGTAGTGGCAGGGCTCGCATGTGCTGCCCAAACTCTGTCCCCCCATGCTCCATCGCACAAGACTTGAAATTCTCCATTTTCGCCAAGTCTCCCGCTCGCCCGGCAGACTTCGCCAATCGAGTCCTTGAAATGCCAAAGTTCCCGTCGTTAGGTCAAGCCTTCGGCTACAAGTCACCTCAGCGGCCATCGGCGGTCGCAGACACGCCGCTACAAGACATGATATTGCACATCGGCGGTCATAGACGCGCCGCTACAAGTTACCTCCGCGGCTCAATAGACCGGGGCACCAGAGGTGTCGGTCGTGCTGCTGCCGCCGCCCTGAGCTTTGTTGGCGGATTTTTCCATGCCATCACCCATCATCCGGAAATCGCGGCCTAAGCCAATGATGGTGTTACATGAACTCAGCAGGGTCGCGACGACAACGACGGCAATTAATAAGATTGATTTCATAGGCGCACGGACCAAGTAACATGTCTGTAGAAAAGCGCAATCATTAAGTTTTCTTGAAATTACGGCGAATCGCGAGAATTTGCTCACGGACCAGGAAAACGGCGGCCTGCAATTTTTCAAGGTCGGCGCGTTTGGCGGAATCGGTGGCAGTCTCATGGAGTTGGTGACAGGCACCCAAGGCCTCGTTAAGCCAATTGAGGCAGCGTTTGAGCAGAGCCAGCACGAAGCCGCTCTCTGGTTGATAGCTGCTGCCATAATCGTTGAGGGCACTGGCGAGTTTGCCACTTACCTGGAGGAGATTGGTGACGAGCAAGTACGAGGGCGAACCGGGTCCGTCTTGATTATCGACCAGATCCATGGCTTGGGTAGCGAGGGCCTGGGCACTGACTTGGAGGGGGTGGGAGTTGCTCTCGTCAAAGGGGATGCCGCCGGTCTCATTGAAGTCCTTGTCCTCTGAATCCTCAGCATCCTGAGGATTGCCCAAGCGGGGGTCATCCTCATCCAATTCGCCATGGGCACCGGCCTCATCGCGCTCGGCCAAGGCGTCGAGCAGGCCGTCCCAGCCCATGACGAAGGCCTCCTTGCGCTCACTGTCGTCGTCATCGAGGTATTTTTCGAGTACCTCTTGATAAGCATCGGTGAGGCGGTCATTTTCCTTGAGTCGCTCTTCCCAAGCGAATTCATCGAGTTCATCGACGGGCTCAGTGCCTGGCCTATCCAGATCGCGGCGCTGGATGACGAGAGCCATAAAATCGCGCATGGCATTCAAATTGGCGAGTTTCTGAGCGGCCTCGGCATCCTCGTCGAGTTCCCACATGTGGGCTGAGATGCGCAGGGCAAAGGTGGAGGCTTCGATAACCACTCGCCCGTTAAATTCGTCGAACCACTCGAGATAGAGGATATTGCGCCACTCAAACGCCATCTCCTCCTGTCCACTGCGGAGCGTCTCCATGGGTTCGTCGCCAGCCAACGGCACCTTGGCCTTGCGTGAGGCAGTCATGTCGCCTATCACCCCGGACTGGCGAACGGCCAAGCCGGCAGTTTCCGGACCGGGGCGCGGCGACGGGTTTTCAAACTGCAGACGGGTGCCAGCCAAATCGCGCCAGCAGTCGCCTTCCAGCGACAACTGCAAGGGCGCGTCGCAACCTGCCAGCCAGATGCGGCCCGTGGTGCGACCTTCGACGGTGTTGTCGATTTCCCCCCGAATGACTGCTTGCTCAATGCGCCATGCCATGCGCGAAGTTTCCGCGATGGCGGGGCGGGGCGTCAAGCTTGCGAAGGAGATGAAAAATGACGTTGCAGAGTGGTGAAATCCAGCGACAATGCCGCGCCCATGAGTCCCGATTTCATCCGCCAAGCCCTCCGTCAAGTCCGCTATCCGGGATTTTCCCGGGATATTGTTTCCTTTGGACTGGTCAAAGACATTAGCTGGGAGCCGGGCCTAACCACGGTTCAAATTGAGGTCCAGACGGCTGACCCACAAATTCCGGCGCAAATTTTTCAAGATTGCCACGCCATACTCGACCCGCTCCCGGATATTGGCCACGCCAAAATCCTCATCGAGGTAAAGGCACCTCCAGTGGCCGCAGCCAGCGCCGATCTCGGCAAGTCCTCCATCCCAGGCGTCAAGCGCATCATCGCCATCGCCTCCGGCAAGGGCGGAGTCGGCAAGTCCACAGTCGCCGCCAATCTCGCGGTAGCCTTGGCCGCCACCGGAGCCCGGGTGGGCCTCTGCGACTGCGACTTGTATGGGCCGTCAATGGCCTTGATGTTCGGCACCACCGAACGCCCGCTGGCCAACGAACAGGACGAAATCATCCCGATTCTCGCCCATGGCATCCAGCTGATGTCGATGGCATTTTTGTTGGACGGAGCCTCGCCGGTCATCGTCCGCGGACCGATGGCGACCCGCTACACCCAACAATTCCTCCGCCAAGTTGCCTGGGGCCAGCTCGACTATCTCATTCTCGACCTGCCACCGGGCACCGGCGACATCCAGCTGACCATCGTCCAAACGGTGAGTGTCGATGGCGTCATCATCGTCACCACCCCGCAGGAAGTGGCCCTGATCGACGCCCGCAAGGCCATCGCCATGTTTGGCAAAGTCAACGTGCCCATCCTCGGGCTCATCGAAAATATGGCGTGGTTCGAGTGCGACGTCGGCAAACGCTACTACCTATTTGGCAATGGCGGCGGCGTACGTGAAGCCGAACTCAACGGCATGACCCTGCTCGGCCAGATCCCGCTCGAGGTGACCACCCGCGAACACGGCGATTCCGGCCAGCCCGTCGCGCTGCTGCCAGCAGACGAAAACTGCGTGTCCGCCGCCTTCCATCAAACTGCCGCTAGCGTGCGGGCTCTGGCACCGGTGTGAATTTTGCCAGCCTTTTGCCAGCCTTTTGCCAGCCTTTCACCATGCAAGATCCCGTTGCCTCCCTCATCTCACTCGCCCTCGCCGAAGACATCGGATCCGGCGATGTGACGTCGCTCTATTTCATTCCGCTGGAGCGCCGAGCCCGCGCCTTCGTCACGGCCCGCCGGGACGGCGTCATCTCCGGTGTGGCCGTCGCCGCCCGTGTGTTCCTTGCCGTCGATCCCACCCTCGACGTGGAGATTTTTATTCCTGACGGCAGCCAGGTGGCTGCAGGAGCCCTGCTCATGCGCATCGAAGGAGCGGCACGCCCGATCCTAACAGCCGAACGAACCGCTCTGAACTTTCTCCAGCGCCTCAGTGGAGTCGCCACCCTCACCTCCGCCTATGTGGCCCTCATCAAGGACACCTCCGCACATATCCTCGACACCCGAAAAACCACCCCGGCCTACCGAATGCTCGAAAAACAGGCGGTCGTCCACGGCGGTGGCACGAATCATCGACTCGGCCTCTACGACCGAGCCATGGTCAAGGATAACCACCTGATGGCTGAAGGTGGCCTGCCGGGACTGCAAGCCTCCATCCACCAGCTTAAAACCGAACTCCCCGAGGTGGAAGTCGAGCTGGAGGCCGATACCCTCGCACAAGTCAGTGCGTTTCTAACTCTCGAAGGAGTGGACCACCTGCTGCTCGACAATATGTCCCTCGATGAGCTGCGTGCCGCCGTCGCAGCGCGTGGCGAACATCCCACTCCACAGCTTGAAGCCAGCGGCGGAGTCTCTCTGGCAACCGTCCGCGACATCGCCCTCACCGGCGTGGATTTCATCTCCGTGGGCGCCCTCACCCACTCCGCCCCCGCCCTCGATATCAGTCTGGATTTTCACAAAATCTGACAAGACAAAAGACCGCTGCGCTCCAAGACAAGAGCCGAGCCCTTGGGCGAAGTATGGCGCTTCTTCCTTCTGTCTTCTGTCTTGTACTCTGTCTTCTGTCTTGTAGTCTTCTGTCTTCTGCACTCCGACCTTCCATTCACCGTTCCCCCACCCTTCACCTTGCTGCTGCGGGAAACCCTGCCCTCCACCAATGATGAGGCCCGCAAACTCGCCGAACAAGGCGCTGAGGATGGACTCGTCATCCTAACAGACCGGCAGAGCGCTGGCCGCGGCCGCCGCGGTGCCGACTGGTTTGCCGCCGAGGGCCAGTCGCTCGCATTTTCTATCATTGTGCGCCCAGCCGAACCCAAAGCGCTGTGGCCCCGACTGGCATTGGCTGCAGGACTCGCTGTGGCGGAAGCCGCCGAAACCTGCGCCGGAGACGTTGGCATCAAATGGCCTAACGATGTGTGGATTGGCCGCCGAAAAATCGCCGGTATCCTGGTAGAGGCCGGTCACGATTTCGCGATCGTCGGCATCGGCATCAACGTCAACGGCTGCCAATTTCCACCCGAGCTCTCCCAATTCGCCACATCCCTGCAACTGGCCGCAGGCCAAACCCAGGACCGGGCCCGCATCCTAACCGCTGTGCTGCACCACTTCGGCTTACGCCGCCAGCAACTTGCCGCTGGCTTCGACGAACTGCTCGACGGCGTGAGGCTGCGCTGCGTGCTCACCGGCCACGAGGTGAGCCTCGTGACTGCCGGCACCCCCTGCGGCGGGACCATCGAGGGCCTCGGTCCCGGCGGCGAATTGCTGCTGCGCACCCCCACCGGCTTGCAACGCATCATCCAAGCTGACGAGGTGCGCTTGGCCTGAGCCATGGCCTCTCACTGAGATGACCGCTGTTTCTAATGCATTCCAATTGGGATTCATTGTGACAGATCCATGGTGAGATATCGGGCAATATCCCCCAAATGGGGGAATATTCCGTTATGGTGCCCCCCGGTACGATGCGCATAGTCATGCTTGTTTTTGTGCAAACCCTCGCGCTCCGACCTCTTCAACGCCGCAAACGGATTGATGATTGCCGATTGTTGATTGCTGATTTTTGAAGTCACCAAATCGTGCATTCTTCTTCCATCCAAAATTGCGAATCGGCCATCTCCCTCTTCCTTTCGACTTTCAGACTTTCAGACTTTCAGACTTCTTCCATCCACCATCCACCAATCCAGAATCTTCTTCCCATGAAACCCCGCACCCTCCCCATCACCCGCCTCTCCTTCCCGCTCGCCACCGCAATCGCCGCGCTGCTCTTCCCGCTGCTCGCCGGGACTGCGAACGCCACTGTTTATTGGTGGGACACCAACGGCACTACCTATGGCCTCGGCACGCCCAATAACACCGACACCTGGGGCACTGCTTCTAACGTGGCCACCAACGGTAACACCGTCACCGCCCCTGCCAACCCCCTCACCACCATCAGTGATACCCTGAATTTCGGCCAAGGCGGCAGACCGTCGCCTCTCGGTGGCGGCACGATTCCCATCGTCGCTGGCGGGCGAAGCATCCAAAACATCTATTTCAATTATAATGCAGGCTCAATCGCCTTGACCGGCGACACCATCACCTTTGGCACCGCTGGGATCATTGGCGTCGCCAACAGTTCCGACAGTATCAGCTCCATCCTCGCGGGCGCGGGCACCAGCATGACCATTCACGGCACCGGCCAGCTGACCCTCACCGGTGCGAACACCTACGCCGGCCCGACCACCATCTATGCCGGCACCGTTGATCTCGGCGGCGGCGGGGCGACCGGTTCGCTCAATTCCGCCAACGCCCTCACGCTTTACACCGGCACCTTGAACCTGACCCGCAACGACAGTTTCAACCAGAATCTAACCGGCGGGCTGACGATCAACGCCGGTGCGTCCGCGGTCAGCGCGGCGGCGAACGACACCATCCAGTTGGGAGGCATCACGCGCACCAGCAAAGCGACGGTGAATTTCGGCTCCACCGGCACCCTCACCACCACCACCGCCAATACTGGCAGCACCACGATCCTCGGCGGCTGGGCCACGCTGGGCGGCGCGGACTGGGCGGGCAACAATGGTACGAATATTGTGGCTCCCTCCTATGTGAACGATACCTGGGCGTCGGGCAACAACACCACCGTCACCCTGGCCACCAACCCAGCCTACAGCAACGTCACTACCGACAGTCTGCGCTTCAACGCCGCCGCGGCCAACACCGTCACGCTGGACGGCGCCAACACCCTCACCACCGGCGGCATTCTGGTCACCCCCGCGGTCGGCAACAATCTCTCCACCATTACCGGGGGTACCCTGCAGGCAGGCAGCGGCGCGGACCTGGTCGTCAACCAGTATGACCCCTTCAACGGGCTGACCATCGCCTCGGCCATCGCGGATAACAGCACCACGGCCCTCACCAAGACCGGTCCTGGCACGCTCACGCTGTCCCACGCGAACACCTACGCCGGCGTGAACAACCTTTGGGGCGGCACGGTGGTGGTGACCAACGCTACAGCCCTGGGCACGAATGCCACGACCACGGCGGTGAACATGAACCCCGGAACCACCCTGGACCTGGCGGATGCTTCCGGCCTGACCACCAGTTACGGCGTGACCTTGAACGCCCTTAATACCGGATATTTTAACTCGGGCGCTGGAGGATCCCTCTCGGCGGGGAATAACTCCTACTTCACCATCCAGTCCGGCCGGGCGACGGTTGGCGGCGGCGTCAATCAGACTCTGGGAGCGTTGACCATGAATTTCCCGATTGGAGGCATGGATGTGCTCAACGTCACCAAGGACCCCAATGTCAACGACGCGAACGCCTCTGTCACCTTCAGCTCCATCAACGTAACTGGCGGCGGAAATGGTTCGAACAAGATTGTCTTGAATCCGACGACTGCCAATGTGACCGTCACAGGAACGGTTGGTAGCGGCGTCAGGTCCTACTTGGTCTTGGATGGCACCTCGACGGGCAACCAAATCCAGGGCGCGGTGACAATTGGATCTGGTGCTCCATCTCTCACCAAGCTGAACACGGGCACGTGGACCCTCAGCGGTGTCAATTCCTATTCCGGCAACGGCAACAACCCTGCTATTCTGAGTGCCGGGACCCTGATAGTCGGCGGGCAGAATGGCGTGCTTCCGGGTCCTACTAACCTAGGGATAAAATTCCTGGGTACGACGGCCAACCTGACCTTCGACAACACGGGTGCCTCCGGTGCCAAGAACCAGACCCCGGGCTCGCTCGCCTTCATCAACCAAGTCGGCGGCGACGATACGCTCACGATCGCCAACGCCGCCACCAAAGATCAACTGATCACATGGTCCTCTTTGGTGGGAACCCGCGGTGCAGGAACAGTCAATCCAGGAGCAACCGCCAACTTTGTCAACAAGAACTCCTCTGGCAACCTAGTCAACAGCACTGCCGCCAACGGTTTCGTGCTCACCGGCCAAAGCGCCAACACGTTTCTGGACCAGGGTTACTTCTTCAACGGGGCCAATTACGCTGTTGTGGACGGCGGTGGCACTTTATACGTGCGGGCGATGAATTACACCACCGACACCAGCAGCGGCGGTGCGACGGTTAGCGCCACTCCGCTCACCGCTGGCAACAGCAAGCACGTGGACATGACCGCAACGCTCAATGGCAGCGGGAGCGGCGAAGCCAGCGCCAGCCCGAAAACCCTGCGCATTGGCGGAGCCTACGACCTGACGATGGCCGGTGGCGCGACATTGACACTAGGCAACGGCGGCCTCCTCAAGACCGGCGGCAATGCCTCCTCGATCAGCGGCGGCACCATCTCCCCCAGCGCCGAGTTTGTGATCCGCACCGACGCCGGCAGCGACTCGCTGGCCATCAGCAGCATCATCAGCGGCAGCCGTGCCCTGACCAAATCGGGCCTGGGCACTCTGGACCTTTCCGGCAACAACAGCTACACCGGCAACACTTTTATCAACGCCGGCACGCTCCAGTTGGGCGGCGCGGGCGACGGCACGTATTGCCCACTGGGGGTCGCCAGCGCCGGTTCCGTCCTCGGTGCCAACCAAATCAACGGCACCCTCACCGCCGCGGTCCTGGTTTCAGCCGGCGCGGCGCTGGACCTGAACGGACACACGCTCAGCGTGGCCAAGACGCTGAATCTCAACGGCGGCTCGTTGGTCAATAGTTCGGGCACGGCTGCAACCTACAGCGGGTCGCTATTCCTAAGCGGCGGCGGCCCCAACCCCCCCGGTTACGTCGCCATAGACAGCACCATTAATGCCTCCGGCGGCGACATCATCCTCACGAACGCTGGGACGCTCTTCAGCTTCTCGCCAAGCTGGGGCACCGGCATCTTTCCGGGCCTGTTCCTTGACGGCACGACCAGCGGCAGCCAGGTTCAATCCATCATCGACTCCACCATCCGCTTCGTGACCAAGAACGGTAGCGGGACGTGGACCCTCACCGGCGCGAACGCCTACACCGGCGACACCACCGTCAATGCCGGCACCCTTTCGATCAGCCAGGCCTACCTTGCCGACGGCGCGGACGTGTATCTGACCACCGGTGCCGCATTGAATCTGAACACCAGCGGTGCCACGGATACCATCCGCTCGCTTTACATTGATGGCGTGGCTCAAACCTCAGGCGTTTGGGGAGCAACCGGCTCGGGTGCAGCACATACCAGCGCGCTCATCACCGGCACCGGCAAGCTCAGCGTCACCACCGGCCCTTCTGCCAGCAGTGGCGGCTACGCCGCCTGGGCCAGCACCCACTCGGGCAGCGGCGCACCTAACGAAGATGCCAATCATGACGGGGTTCAAAATGGCGTCGCCTATTTCATGAATGCAACCGGCCCCGCCACCAATCCGGGCATCACGGGCAACTCTGTGACCTGGCCAAACGGCGGCAACATCCCCGCCACCGACTATGGCACCCAGTTCGTCGTTCAAACCTCGTCCGACCTCGCGCTTTGGACCGATGTATCGCTTGCCGATCTGACCACTAACACCAGCGGCCCCGCCGGATCGCTCACCTACACCCTGCCCACCGGCGCGGGCAAACTCTTCGTCCGCCTCGTCGTGAGGCCGAACTGACCGATGGGGTCAGTCCTCGCACGGTAACATTTATTTGAGGCATTGCAATCCGCCCACAGCCGACAGTTAGGGAATCTGACTTGCTTGCTCCGTTGTCGAAAGGGAGGTCGAACACTGAGTTCTGCGGATCGGTGCGGCGGCCCTGGTCATGGCACGAGTCTTGAGCCTGCACTGCAAACACGCCCTTATTTGGAGACAGATGGGTCGATGGCGAGCAGTGCAAACTCCTTGTGATGGACACTAAACTGCTGCAAGCGGATGGTGGCGAAGCCCATGTCCGCTAGGAAAGCGAACCATATCGCCTTGTCCTTGACCTGGAGCAGATCGGTGAGTTTTAGGGTGATCAAAACGCCACGGATGCTCGGAGCCATCTTGCAGAACCGGGCGCATTCCTTGAGCACCACCTCGGGCGACTGATTCATGTCGGACATGAACCAGCTCACGCCCTGTCCGAGGTCGCGCTTGCTGGCAAGGGCAGCGGGTTTTCGACAGTGGAAAAACCACGGCTTGTTAGGCGGGACCTCCGATCGGTTAGAGACAGAAGAAGCGAAGACGATCTCGGCCATTTTTGCGGGGTCGATGCCAATGGAGGAAATTCCGCGTTGCAAGAGCGCGAAGACGACACCGCCGGGAGCACAGCCGAGCTCCACGACGATATCTGCCGAGGTGAGTGGCAACGCAAAAAACCGCAGGGCTTCCTCCAATTTGAGCCATGCCCGGGAAGGAGATTCCAGGGGCATGACGGTGCCCGAATCCCCTGCTGGATCCGGACTGAGAAACGGCGCATGACGGTGCAGGCCCGCCCAAAATTCCGTGGGTCCGAGTTCCACCACCGTGCCGATTAGATCGCCGGGCTTTGGGCTGGCCGCGCAGGGAAGACCCTGCATCCTGCGCTCGAAGTAACGGGCATGGTGAATCAACGAAGCCGAACGGACGCGCCGGAGTGCCTCCTCCTGGGTCGGCGATTTACCTAGCGAAAGACACAGGCGCCTGGCACAAGCGATCTCAGCGGTGAGCGAAGCGAATGCAAATGGCGCGTCAGCCTTAAAGGTCACAAAGCCCCTGCGCTGATAGCTGGGGCGCCACCCGAGGGCCATCAATTCGATTTCGAGCTTCAGCGCCTTCTCGGACCCCGGGTTGCAGAGGGCGAAAACATACTCGGATTCGATAGGGTTCACGGTCCGCTGAGACTGGAAATACTCATGCTTGCCAGCAAGACCAATCTCAACTTTGTGCTTTCCAGCGGCAGCCACCAAGCGCAGGTTGAGGCCATGAGCAACCGCCCGAACCCCCTTGATCTAGCCGTTATCGGCGGTGGTGCGTCCGGGTTCTTCACGGCGCTTCAATTTGCAGATCTGGCGGCAGGCAAGCGGGTCGCCATCTTTGAAAAAAGCGCTCAAG
Organism: Akkermansiaceae bacterium; assembly: GCA_903827375.1. Lineage (GTDB taxonomy): Bacteria > Verrucomicrobiota > Verrucomicrobiia > Verrucomicrobiales > Akkermansiaceae > Luteolibacter. Next base: position 23,530 of record CAIKHZ010000292.1, on the reverse strand, counting down.
TCCTCCAAAAAGTCCGCATCTCCGGTGGCGGTCGCTGCAACGTGACCCACGCCTGTTTCGATCCTCGCGAGCTGGCCAAATATTACCCCCGCGGTGCCCGTGAATTGCTCGGCGCATTCCACCACTGGCAACCCGCAGATACCGTCGCTTGGTTCAAGCGCTTCGGAGTCATCCTCAAGACCGAGCCGGACGGGCGGATGTTCCCTAACACGGATTCCGCGCAGACCATCATCCGCTGTTTTCTGGATCGCGCTGCCAAGTTGAATATCCCGGTCTATCAAAATCATTTTCTAACCGGCATCAACCGGCTCAAATCCGGCGGTTTTTCGCTAAACTTTGCACATCTGGCGGAACCGGTGGAGGCGCACACAGTTTGCCTGGCTGCTGGTTCGCTCAATGGCAGCCCGCTGCTCCAACAGCTCACGGCCCTAGAGCAACCCATCGCCGCGCTGGTGCCATCGCTCTTTGCATTCAATGTTAGCGACCGCCGAATCACCGACTTGGCGGGCGTCGCGCATCCGAGAGTTGCGGTCCGTCGCACCGGGGGCCACCCCGCCCAGCATGGCCCCCTGCTCATCACTCACCGGGGTTTCAGCGGGCCCGCCATCCTGCGGCTTTCCGCCTGGGACGCCCGCCCCATGGCAGATACCAATCACCATTTCCCCGTCACCATCGATTGGTTGCCCGAGTTAAAGCCGTCAGAACTTGTGGCACGCTTCGCCGAGATCCGTCACTCCCAAGGGGCTAAACTCGTTCGAAACACGCCGATTTCACCCATTCCTCGACGCCTGTGGGAACGCATGGTCGCTTGTTGTGACGTCGCGGACCAAGCCACTTGGGGCCAGTTGCCAAAGGCAGCGAGCCAACGTCTGCTAGATGCGTTGAAATCCTCGCGCTTCGAGGTTACCGGCAAAACCACCAACAAGGATGAGTTCGTCACAGCCGGGGGGATCGACCGCAAATCCATCGACTTCCAGACGATGCAAAGCCGCGTGATACCCGGCCTGTATTTCACAGGTGAGTGCATTGACATCGATGGCATCACCGGTGGTTTCAACTTTCAAGCGGCATGGACCACGGCCCACGTTGCCGCCACCGCCATCGCCAACCGGTGAACTCCCAACTAACTTAAAGATTGTGGGGCATCGCCCTGGGTCGCGATCAAGGGCTCACGAAATCATAGCTGCCACCACCCACACCAAAGACGGCTGCACCGTGATCCATGCGCTGGAAATGCACGCCCTCGACCTGGGCAGCCGGCTGGCCGCCTTCCGTTACATGGGCGGCCTCCTTGGCCGGAATAAATACCGTGGCCTCAGCGCCAAACGGCACCACCACATGCAACTCAAAAGACTGATCAACTTTTTTCCACTCGCTGGTGACCGGGCCGCGGGCCGATTGATACGTGGCTTTCACCCACTGCAGGTCCCCGACGGGCTGAGGGGCGATGAGGATTTTGTCGAAGCCAACGGCCGCGTCGGCCGGGCGGATGCCACCGAGGCAGTTGAAAAACCACTGGCTGATGGAACCAAACATCGGATGGTTGTTGGAATATGTGTTATCGCTGCCGGCCCAATGTTCCCAAAGAGTGGTGGCACCATTATCTAACATCCAGCCCCAGCCCGGGAAATCAGCTTGGTTCGCAATGGTGAACGCAAGGTCCGCTCGATGGTTGCTAGAAAGCGCGTCGAACATGAACTTGGTGCCGGCAATACCAGTAGTTAGATGCCCCTTCTGCTGGCCGTGAATATCCTCAACCAAGCACTTGAGTGCCAGTGACCGGAGCGACTCAGGCACCAAGCCTGAGTACAACGCGATGGCTTGGCATGCCTGACTGCCGGAACCAGCGACACCGGTTTTTGGATCGAGTAGTTCGTGTTGATAGGCTTGCCTGATGTGATCGGCTAACTCGTTGAAGCGGGTGACATCGGCGGTAAGGCCGAGACTGCTGGCCATGCCGGCTAGGATTTTTGCGGATTGATAGAAAAGCGGTGTAACCAGTGGCGGCACGGGTGCTGGCACCAGACTCTCGTGGTCGCCAAGACCATCCTTGATGATACCACCGGGATTTTGCCCTGCAACTAACAACAGCCAGCGGCGAGCGATCGCATATTGTTCCTCCAACAGGCGGCGGTCACCATGATAGCGGTAGAGCTGGGATACGAGCAACGGCTGGGCCATCGCCCAGCCAACGCCACAGTAGTCGATGCCGGCAAAAGGCGCAGTGTCGGTGAGCATGCCATCGGGCCGAACACTGTCCGCCCAGTCGCGCACACATTTTTGATAGAAAGTTGCCATGTCGAAGTTATACAAAAGCGCCTCGCTGGTGGCGACGATATCGCCGCCGTAGCCGAGTCGCTCACGATGCGGGCAGTCCGACTGCACACTGATGAGATTGGAAACAAACGTGCGGCGGCACATTTGCTGGATGCGGTTGAAACGCTCGTTAGAACAACTGAATGAGCCAGCGCTGGCGACGTCGCTGTGCAAGCGCAGGCCGGTGAGGGCGGCAAGGGGCGGAGCCTTGGGCAGGCCGGTGAGTTCGAGATAGCGAAAGGCGTGGAAGGTGAAATGTGGGGTATAGGTTTCCTCTCCGCCGCCTTTGGCAATATAGGTGTCGCTCTGCCAGGCGATGGGCGGGGAACCGGGGCCGCCGACGTTTTTACCGGGGCCGCTCTTGATTTGGCCGCAGACACTGGTCATTGGGTTGAGCGAGCCGTCCGAGTGGACCAGTTCACCGTAGCGCATGATGAGTTGGGTGCCGGCCGCCGCCTGCAAACGCAGGCACACCAGCCCGGTGAAATTTTGGCCAAAGTCGTACACAAAGACACCGGGGCTTGGCTCAGTTAGCTTGACGGCGGGGATTTCCTCGGTGACGCGGACAGGCGGCAGGGACTGAGCCCGCAAACTTCCGAGCGGCGCGGTTTCAAGGGTCGGGATGCGCCAGGCATGGTCGTCAAAACCGGGAACGTCCCATCCGCCCAACTCCTTGCGGGCGTCGTACACCTCGCCCAGATAGATACTGTTGTGGGTGACCGGGCCGTCTGTCGTGCGCCACGTTTCGTCAGTGACGACTTGTGCACTGCTGCCATCGGCATAATCAATATTCAATTGGACGATGACGCGCGGGCGGCCAACGGCGAGGTGTTCGCGCAGGTTCAGGTGGCCCCACAACTTCAACGGCAGGGGATTGAACCAACCATTGCCGAGCATCACGCCCAGAGCGTTGTCGCCCTCGTGAAGCAGGGCCGTGACATCATGGGTGACATAGAGCACTCGCTTGTCGTAAGAAGTCCAGCCCGGATCCAACATGTGGTCGCCGACCTTGCGGCCGTTGATGCGCAGTTCATGATATCCCAAACCCGCAATGTGAAGACGAGCGCGCTTGATCGGGCCAGTGGTCTTGAAACCCTTGCGAAACAGCGGAGCCGGTGCCGGGGCATAAAAATCCTCATCCTTTTGCGGCAGCGCACGGCCGTCAGAAAGCCACTTGCCATGCCAGTCAGCAGGTGCCAATAGGGCCATCTCCCACCATTGTGCCGGGCCGTATGGGCCAGGCTCGCCGGCCCGATCCCACACCCGCACCTGCCACCATACGCGCTGGCCTGCGCCTAACGGCTTGCCCGCATAAACCTTGCCGAGCGAGCTTTCGCCAGCCACCTTGCCGCTGTCCCAGAGGTCGGGCTGGCCGCTGGCAAGCAGCGCTGGATCGCTGGCAGCCAATACTTGATAGGCTGTTTGCCGTTCGCCGCGCCGGGCAGAGTCGAGGGTCCAAGCGAGGCGAGGATCGGGCACATCAATGCCTAGCGGGCAGGTCCGCTGTTCGCAATTGCCGCCGGTCACGTTGAGGGCACCGGTTGCAGCCGCTACGCCTGCTAGAAAAATCATGATTGCCAAGCCAGTTGTCATAGCCGACATGATGGCAGATCCCAGCGGTATGGCAAGCGCTTCCGCCCATATCGGCGCCCAACCCTGGCGGCAACGGGCATGCCCAGCCTAGTATCGGCTTACGGAACGTGGTTCGACGTTTCAGCGTTTCGGTTAGAAAGAAAGGATCAATCGCTACGGACCGTTCTTTCACTCTTCTCTTACCGAAACACCGAGCCATAACACGGCAACCGAAACACTTCTTCTTCACGAATGACTCCCGAACACCTCATCCACAACTCCAGATTCACCGCCATCGATTTTGAATCGGCCGGTGCCACCCGCGGAAAATCTGATAGTCCGGTCCAGATCGGCCTCGCCTCATGGTCCGCCAGCACCGGCCATACCAATGCCTTCGTCTCCTATCTGCATACCGACCAGCCGATCCTCTGGTCCGCCCAAAAAGTCCACGGCATCACCGCGCTTGACCTAACCGAGGCACCCACGCTCATCGCCCTCTGGCCCGAGGTGAAATCCCGGCTCAGCGGTGCCGTGGTCGTCGCTCATGGCAAGGGCACCGAAAAGCGCTTCCTGCGGGCCTTCCCCGGCCACGGCTTTGGTCCGTGGATCGATACCCTGCTGCTGGCCCGAGCAGCTTGGCCCGAGCTTGCCGACCACTCGCTTGGAGCCCTCTGCGAAGTCCACGGGCTAACGGAAGAGATCCGAGGATTGGTCGTCCTGCGCAGCTGGCACGACGCGCTGTTCGACGCGGTGGCTTCTCTTGTCTTGCTAGGACATATCATCCAAACTCACTCCCTGCTAGATGAACCGCTCGGTTCTCTCCTCTATCCGGACACCTCGCGCTGGCATGCCCGGCGGCGAGCCTGAGATAGTTGGAGGTGGGGCGAATAAGTGACTCGCGGCTCAAGCATTCGCTAGAACCCATTGGTACTCACCGGCGATTTGCTCGGTCACCGGTCGTTGCAGGCTGCCGGGCAGCACTCCCCAGGTATAGGTTTCGATCTCGTAATGCTGGCAGGCGTCCAGGTGGGCGCGGTGCCAATCCAACACTTTCAGGGTTTCCCCGCGGGTGGAACGCAGAGGTGCGGTTGGCTCCGCATCCAGAGGAATGTGAAAATGAACCCGGGCTTCCAGAAAATCCACCGCCCGAATACTGCCGTCGTCCACCGCCTGAAAAAAATCCGGCAAGTCTTGAAACCGCCGGATCGAATCATCGGGTTGGCGCAGCAATACCTGATGAAAATACGTCGGCTCGTTGAATGCGCGGATGGCGGAGATCGCGGCAGGATCGTTAGGGTCGAAGGCCAGTGCGCTGGATAGATGAATCTTCGATATACGGATACCGGCAAAACCGAAAAGCTTGAACGCCTCATGGGCGTCGTCGTATTCCAAGGCAAAGTGGCAGGCGTCGTAATTCAGGCCGATGCGCCGCCGGATTGCCGAGGCATCCGGTGCGAGGTGGCAGAGGCGTTGGAAGAACGTCACCGTTTCTATCGTGTTCTCAAAATGCCCTAGCGGCTCGGGTTCCAGGCCGAGGTGAAAATCGTGGCCGGACACATCTGACAATTTGTCGAGGAAACCGGCCAGTTCGATGAGTTGCTTGCGGATGATCGACTCATCCGCACTGAATGACTTGAACGATCCCGGCAGCGTGGAGACCGAGGCGCTAATATCAGGTCGGGCGATGGCCGCGAGGATGCGGAAAAGGTTCTTCGTATATTCCAACCGGGCCGGGTCCGTCCAGTCGGGCCGAAACACCTGCTCCTTCACCCGCGTGCCATGGAAACTGCCGTAGGGAAACCCGTTGATCGTGAATACATAGGTGTTGGTCGCGGCCAGCCACTCGCGAAAACGCCCTAGGTGATTGCCTTCCAGCAACTCACGCGCCGCTACAGCCGACAGGCGCAAGCCGATTGCAAACGCTTCGTCGGCACCTAGTTGGCCGCTGGCACGCAAGCGATCGCGCACCGCCAGCACATGGGACGCCAGCATCGTCTGCGTCTCCTCCCAACTTTCGGCGGGGTGGATATTGGTGCAATAGGATAGGTGGGAGGAGGCAAATTTCATAGGTCAAACAAACCGTGGCGACTGGCTGAGGAATTTTCTGGGATTGTGATAAACAATCTGTTCGATGGCCGCTGCAGTGTGCTGGCGCTTCTTCATCTCCAATATGCAGCGCGGCACCGCAAGCGGATCAGACACGCCCCAATCGCAGGCGGAGTTCATCCACAGACGCTCAGAGCCATACACCTCTAACATGTCGATGGCACGATTGGGAGAACACTTGCTATGCGGATAGAGCGTCATGCCAGCCCAGTAGCCGGCGTCCAGCACTTGCGCGATCGTGTGCTCCTCGACGTGATCGACGATGACCTTGGCGCGATCGAGCTTGGAAAAACCTGCGAGGGATTCAAGGATCAGGCGGGTGCCCTTAAGCTTATCCTCGAGGTGAGGGGTATGGATGAGGATCGGCAGGTCGCGGTCCACTGCGAGTTGGACGTGTTCCTCAAAGATGGCGAGTTCATTGCGGGTATTTTTGTTGAGGCCGATCTCACCGATACCAAGCACCGTCGGGCAATCCAAAAATTGCGGGATAAGTGCCATCACCTCGCGTGCAAACACCGGATCGTCAGCCTCCTTCGGGTTGATGCACAACCAACAATAATGCTTGATGCCGTACTTCGCCGCACGCTTCGGTTCGTAGTCGGTCAACTGCCGGAAGTAATCAAAAAATCCCGCCGGCGAGGAGCGGTCGAAGCCCGCCCAAAAGGCTGGCTCACACAAGACTTCGCAACCAGCAATGGCAAGTTTCTCATAGTCGTCGGTGGTCCGGCTGACCATGTGGGCGTGGGGTTCGATGTACATGTTAGGAGTCAATTAAAATAATGGAAACAAAATGATTGATGATAAGATCAGCCGGGTTGGGCTGCACCGAGAGCCCCTTGGAAGGCCGCTTTGGGAATGGGTTCGTGGCTGTGATCGGACAAGGCGTCGAGCACGCCCCGGGCGCGGTCCGGGCGCTCGCTCAGCAGAATAGGGATGGCGGCTTGCAGCGCGGCGTAACGGAAATCATCCGCGCCGGGATGGCGGTCGATGCGATCCAGAAAGGCCGCCAGATCGATGAGCTTGTGGCGAGCTTCGATGAATTGCAGGTCGAGAAGTTCCTTTTTGGTGGGCATGGCAGGCATCATACGGCGGATCTCTGCCGATTCCTACCGCAAAATGACGCCCGGGGGCCAAACGGTTCCAAATTTCCAACTGGAACCCATGAGAAGGGCTGATGAAATTTCTGACCCAGTCGCAGCGCTCACTTGATCGTTTCATGGGTGAATCGTAATCTGCGTCTTAACAGGAACCAGTCGATACAGTTCTTCGATGTCAGGATTGTCTAGTGCCACACATCCCCATGTCCAGTCGGGTGAGGAACCGTTGCCATGCACGAACACTTCCCCACCGAGCTTCGTGTTCCACGGCGGTGTTTTGTGGTCTGCATCTGCCTTCAGAATGGCATTGTATTCCCGCTTTGATATTAGATTGGCCTTCAACCCCCGTTTGGCATCCGCAGGACCGGGATAGCTGATGCCCAAAGATAGGTGATACTGACTTTGCGGATTCTTGTGGCAGATGAAATACGAACCTTCTGGCGTGGCTCTATCGCCCTCACGCTCTTTAGCCGGCACAGGATTGGATCCGAGTGCTATATGGTAAGTCTTAACAAGCAGGTCTCCGTCATAAAGTCGCAACTCCCGTTTGGCTTTGAATACCTCAATTCGTGGCTTGGCAAGGTTCTCCGCGAGCAGAGGGCAATGGCAGCATACAAATGCCAGAAAACCTGTGATGGCACGTGGGATCATGTTCTTGATTTCGCATTCCTCCTGCTGCCGGATCAGGGCAGAGATGTCGGGGTTGAAAGGGTGAGGTTCATGCAGGTCGGCTACGGTGACTTGTTGATCTGAGTCGCTCTTCTTCGTCCATAGATTCGGGACATATCTTCATGAGGCCAAACGCTGGCGTGCATGGCGTTGGGCCATTGCCCAGGCCACCTCTGGCACCAGACGTTGCCAGCGTTGGTCCCCCTCAATAATCATCCGACAGACGTCTCGACCGGTGTGCAGCAACATTTCCTCATCCTCGCAAGCCATGCCGAGGATCCGCGCGTTGTCCCGGAAATGTTGATAGAGATGCACGCAGTCCGCTGGTGCCCGGAAATTCTCTACCGTCACCAATTCGCCGCTGCGACGGTTTTTCCACGGAAATACATGCAACGTCACTCGCTTGAGAAACAGCCTCGCGAAGGATTCTAGCAATCCTCCGGGGAGGTTTTCCGACCACTTCGCTTTGAATAATTCATTGAGGAGGCCGATGCTCAGGATGATGCCAACCGGCTGGGTTGTGCAGCGGTTGAGAAACCCGGCGATCCGGTGAAACTCGGCGCAGCGAGATAGCAGCACGGTTTCCCCCAGAGCTTGCAAGGCGTCTGCCCGATCCAAAAATCCCTGCAAATCAATGTCCTGACCGCGCAGTAGATTATCTAACGAAATCTCGCAAAGCCGCATTTCCTGTCCATTATCTTCGGCTTCCAATCCAGCGACGAACCCGCGATTTGCCTGCCCAAGCATTGCCAGATGCACGTTCATCACCGGATCAAAACTCCCGCGCAACAACAGCACCGGCCGCCGGTAGAGCGCCTCGGCAGGCTGCACCACCTCGCCACTCGGCAGAAACATCGTCGCATCCGTTAGTCCGCTAGCCACCAGTTGGAGGGCGCAAAGTCGGTTATCAAAGTCATCATAGCCGTGTCCCGTTAGCTTCAGCAGATCGATCTCGACCCGCCCGGGTACGACGTTCTCCACCAGGGCCTCGACGAAGCGTTTCAAGCTGCCACGGTGGCGAAACGCCGCGTAGATCAGATTCACTCCGATGATGCCCAGAGCGTCCATTTGATCGGTGGTCTCCCGGTCTAACATCCGAACGTGCAGGACGATATCCGACGGCGCGTCGCCGGGTTGGATTTGAAAACGCATGCCCAGCCAGCCGTGGCACTCGCCGGAGTCCTGCCAACCGCGGGCCCGCACGGTGTTACAAAACGAAAAAAATGTGGTGCTGGGGCCTCGGCTCGGAGCGAGGCGCTCGAGTTGAATGGCATACTCATGGTCGAGCATGGCGGTGAGGCGTTCCGCGGACACGTAGCGCGACGCCCGGCCATAGATCGCGTCGCTCATGGTCATGTCATAGGCTGAGATCGACTTGGCGACCAGCCCAGCGGTGCCAGATGCGCGGAAAAACCAGTTGGCGGTTTCCTGGCCGGCGCCGATTTCCGCAAACGTCCCGTACACCTGCGGGTCGAGGTTCAGTTCAAGCGCCTTGTCGTAGGTCGTCTGGTTCATGGTTGGGCTCATTCATCCTTCTCCAGCCAGTCGTTGGAGAGCACGTCATCGATCACCACTTGATTGTTAGATGAGGCAACTTGCGCGGGAAAGCGGATTTTGACAATCATTGCTGCCTGTTCGACATCAGGACTCATGTGGATTTTTTCGGCAGCAGCAGAGCCGCGCTGCACGTAGCCGAAGATCATGTGTTCGCCATCGGGGGACTCCAGGCCATAGGACTGCCATTGGCTGTCATCGGAAAAACTGAAGTTATAGTAATCGACGCGTTTGACGACCACGCGAAACGCGGTGGCTTGGGTGGGCAATTCGGCGAGCAAGGCCGGCCACGTCATCTCGGACCAACCTGCCCAGCTTTCCCAGTCGATCTTGAGGCCCTCACGAGTCACGACGAAGGTGAGTTGGCGGGTTTCAAAATTGCGTGTGCGGACTTCGACCACTGCCGAGGAGTCGCCAATGACCAGATTGCCGCTGGTATTGAATTGCGCCAAGCCAGGCGGCTCGATGCGGCCCTTCGGGTATAGGCGCATCAAACGCGGCTTGGCCCGCAGCGGATTGCGGATCACGGGCAGCAACTCGTCGGGGGATTTTGCTTCTAGAAACTTGCGGGCCAGCGGCTCAATCTCAGTTAAGATGGATGGCACGCTGCGCTGCATGATTGCGGGCAACTCGGCCACACCGGCAGAATCCGCTGGCGCGGCCGGACTTGGCGATGGCCTTGGGACCTCAGCCGTCGGCTTGGCCTTGTCGGCGTCACCCCGTAGCACAAACCAGCTGCCCCAGGCAGCCAGACCGAAGATGGCCAAGCCACCGCCTAACATCCATTGCATGGAGCGGCGCTCATACCCGTTTGACTTGGCACGTCGGGAGTTTTCGAGCTCCCAAGACGGACGCCCGGGCGTCTCGCTTTGGGATTCGGCGCTGCGTCGTTTGCGTACCCGGCGCTTGCTTCGCTGTGAGTCAGGCACCTCTCTGGAGGCGTCAGCGGGCACTGGCTGAGCTGCCAGGGTGGTGATTTTGACTGGCTCGGCCAGCAGCGGCGGGGTCGGCTCACCGGCTGTGGGGAGGCGCAACAAGCGTCGGCAGCCTTGGCAAACCAAGCCGCTACCATCATGGTCCCGCGGCACGCGGAACACCAACCGGCAATCCGGGCACACGTACCCGCTCCACCGCCTCGCGCTTTCATTGGTCTCAGACACGCCCCAGCTTGCTGTGGTTTACTCGTTTCTGCAAGCCTCAGAACACCTAAGCTCGATCTTGCTACCTCGGAAGTGAGACACCCCGCTGAAGAATAGCGGCGGGCAGGATGCGCTTGCATTCGCTTCGCCTGGGCGCTGCGGCCGGAGGCGCGCAGCCACGGCCTGCCGCGAGACGCGGCAGCCACGCCACGGGCTTGCAGGCCTCCGGTCGCAGGCTGACGGTCGCAGGCTGTGCGTGCTGCGTCCCGCAGCGCGAGCCAGGAGCAGCCCATGCTTGGAGAATGCGCTGAGTTTGGCGCACGCTGCATTCGCTTTTGCATGGGCGCTGCGGCCGGAGGCGCGCAGCCACGGCCTGCCGCGAGACGCGGCAGCCACGCCACGGGCTCGCATGCCTCCGGTCGCAGGCTGACCGTGCTGCGTCTCTCGCGATGACGCTTGCCAAGGGTCGTGCGAAGACGTGGCGCGATGAGAAAATGCACGAGTGCCTTGCCATTGGTGGTGGGCTGGGTATGGTGGCGGCGCTAAGCCACATGACGCCGTTTTTGCGGAAAATTCTTGGGATGAACTGGGTGCTAATACTAGTGATGTATGGGCTCCTCATCTTTGGCGTGTTCATGATCGAGAGTGCGGCCAGGCACTTGCCTCTCAACCCCGACCTGAAGAGCCAGTTTGGCACGGCGGGCGTGTACTACGCGTGGAGCCAGAAGAACTGGATTTTAGTGGGCAGCGTGGCATTTTTTGGGGCGGCGCTGGTGGATTACCGGTGGATTCGCTGGTTGGGGATTCCGTTTTATGTGGTGAGTCTGGTGCTGATGTTTGTGGGCATGACCCAGCCCGACGCGGTCCAACCGGTGCGCCTCACGATTCTCGGGCTGTCGTTTCAACCGGCGTCGCTTGGCATCACCTCGGGCATTCTGCTCATTTCCTGGTTGCTGCAGGATTTGCCCAAACTCCACCCGTGGCTCGGCTCGCCCATTGCCCGAATTGCCATCATTGGGGCACTGGCCGGGGTTCCGTTTCTGGTGGTGATGAAAATGGGGGACATGGGCTCGGCACTGGTGTGGATTCCCGCCTCGCTGGTGGCGATGTTGGTGGGCGGCGTGCCGTACCGGTACCTGTCATTGTTGGGGCTGATTGGGGTGATGCTGCTGCCGGTGCTCTATTTTGTGGTGTTGCCGATGGTGTCCAAGCGTGGGCCTGGGCGCATTGACCTATGGCTGCGGATGGTGCAGGGACGGGAAGTGGATGTGACCGATCAAGGGTATTCGGCCCATTATGCCACCATGGCGGTGGGCAAGGCCGGCTGGAAGGGTGTGGGCTGGGGTGCCCCGGCTGAGCGCAACTCCCTGTTTGCCAAGGGATATCCATCAAAATACACGGCGCACAACGACTACATCTTCGTGGTGATCGGAGAGGAGTTGGGATTTCGCGGCAGCTTGTTGCTGCTCACCGCCTATGCCATGTTGCTGCTCCAGTGCCTTTTTGTGGCCTTCTATAGCCGCGACTTGTGCGGACGACTGGTCGTTTCGTTAGTCATCGCACTGCTTTTTGCCCACGTTTTTGAAAGCATCGGCATGTGCGTGCTGCTGCTGCCCATCACCGGCATCCCTTTGCCGCTGGTCAGCTACTCCGGGACCTTCGTGGTCATCTGCATGTTCTTGCTAGGCCTGGTCCAGAGCGTTTGGATCCACCGCAACCAACGACCCATGCTCCAATTGAAACCGGAGCCAACCTGAGGCATCAGCCGGCCTCGCAGCCGCTGCCGAGGCCGTCGGCATCATCGGCGACGTCATCAGCTTCGAGAGCGATACGGGTGTAGATACTCTGAATGTCCGACTGGCTCAAGGCGAGCGTTTCGAGGGAGGCAAGGAGGTGTTCCGTGAAGCGGCGCAAATGGGCTTTCGTGATCCCTTGGCCATGATGAACGTGGGCCAGCGGGCGGCCCGAGTACTGAAGCGGCCCTCCCAGCGCCGAAGTGAAAAACTCCACCTGCATGTAGCGCAATTTGTCCATAGGAATGTGCGCAAAAAACGGGCTGAGCTGCGCATCGGCCAGAACCCGCTGGTAGAAACTACCGATGAGTTGCTCGACCCCGGCTTGCCCGCCGACCCGTTCGTAGAGTGATTGCGTTGCCATGGGGGCTTTTCCTGTGGTCTCGGAGATCAGAACGCCACCGAGAGCATCATCCCGCCGACAATCTGATTTTTGGATCCGTAGTAGGTCGTGTCGTTGTCATCGCTCAGAGATACGGACCATTTGACGAACGGTGAGATTGTCGCTGTGTGCGTGACTCCCCAATCCAATGACAACTTGCTCGTCAGGGCGGTCAATTGCCCTTTCTCGGCCAGATACCCGAGGGCCAGACCGCAGTTAAGGACAAGACTGTGACTCAATTCAATACCCTTACCCAGAGCAAATTCAGAGTAACCATCGTTGTCCTTTTCGACTCCCCAATAATACGTCAACGACGTGTCAATTCCCCAAAACTGGTGAGACAGCCCGAAAACCACTTCCTGGCTGTTAAGCGTGTTGTTGTCATTGGCCTCAAAATAGCGATAGATGTAGCCGATCGAGCCGGTGCACAAGCCGAAGTTCTTGGATACCTGCCCGTAAAGGTCCAATTCAATGGCATCCTGGTGGGGGCTTCCCAACCCGGGGACCGCATTGTCTTGGAACGAGCCATACCAAACCCCGGCGCTCAGCCCCACGCCGCGCACGTCAGCCGTGACATCCGCTCCAACCTCGACCAGATCCTTGCCAAGATTGAGACCACGAAACAAATATTCATTGGAATATTTCGTGTGAAGTTCGTAGTCAACCTCCGCAGGGGAAGCCGCTGACGCCATGGCTGTCATCGCTGCTAGCGCGGCAAAAGTGTACTGAAAAATGGGGCGCATCGTCGATTCTTGGTTAAATTTCTACCAGCTTGTCGGCCCAAGCCAATTGCCGGACCATGAATGAAAACCACGGAAACTAGCTTTTGCCACTTCCATCACGAAATCATCATAATTCCTCGGCCGTGAAAGTTCACGAATCCTAGGAATTTGTCCAGACCTATTTCCTCCACCCCCAATTCCTCTAGGACTGACGAAATTTGAAAAGTTTCCAGCACTCGCACATCGAGAAAGCGAAAATTGGCACGCGGTTTGCTATCCCCTGCTTGCCGAAGCGTCCCTGCCCTTGGCATTTTTGAATTCTTGAGCACTGAACGAAGGACGAATGACTATGATTCCAGCAACTAAATTGCCCAACCCCAACTCCAACCTCTGACCACCAACCCCCGATGAACGACCCAATAAACAATCCGATGCATCACCATGATTTGCCTAAATTCCGAATCAAAAAATATTTTGCACTTCTATGTGCCAGTTGCCTGACATTTGGAGCCTTCGCGCCCCGAACCATGGCCCAAGACGCCGCTGAGACACCCGCTGCCGCTCCCGCTGCCGCTCCTGCTGCCGCTCCTGCTGCCGCTCCTGCTGCCGCTCCTGCTGCCGCACCTGCTGAGACGGTGAAGGAACCCAGTCTGGAACAACGGGTTGCGGATATGGAGCAATATTTCAATAATGCCGCGCCTGGGCCGGCTGCCACGGCGAAGCCCGAAGAGCAGTACAAGTCCAAGCTGGCGGGCCTTCCAGGGCCGGGCCACAACGGGTTCATGATGATATGTGCCGCGCTGGTGCTGTTCATGACGCTGCCTGGTCTCGCCTTGTTTTACGGTGGCCTGGTGCGCCGGAAAAACGTCCTATCGGTGGTGGCGCAATGCTTCGGCTGTGCCGGCTTGGTGACCATCCTGTGGGTGGTGTGCGGGTACTCGATGGTCTTCGGCGAACACCCGGCCGAGGGAGCTCCGTTCTGGGCCCCCATTCTAGGCAGCCTCAAGTATTGCTTTTTCGAAGGTGTGGATAGCCTGCCCAATACCAATTACAGCGCTTGGATCAGCCACAATGTCTTTGCCATCTATCAATTGATGTTTGCCATCATCACCCCGGCACTCATCGTCGGCGCAATCGCCGAGCGCATGAAATTTTCCGCCATCATGTTGTTCATCACCTTGTGGATGTTCGTCGTGTACTTCCCACTGGCACACATGGTTTGGGGCTTCGATGGCCTGATGAACGGCGTCTTCAATGGCAGTGCCAAGATCGCTGCGATCGACTTTGCCGGCGGCACCGTCGTCCACATGTCTTCAGGTTGGAGCGCTCTCGTCCTGTGTCTCATTCTCGGCAAACGCCGTGGCTTCGGCAAGACGGTCATGGCTCCACACAGCATGGTCTTGTGCGCTATCGGCACCGGTATGCTATGGGTCGGCTGGTACGGCTTTAACGCCGGTTCCGCCCTGGCTGCCGACGTGGTCGCTGCCAACGCCTTCACCACCACCACGGTGGCCACAGCAGTCGCCTGTTTCGTCTGGCCGGTGCTCGAATGGATCACCCGCGGCAAGCCATCTATCCTAGGTTTCTGCTCGGGTGCTGTCGCCGGTCTGGTGGTGGTCACTCCGGCTTGCGGTTTCATCACCGTCAAAGGCGCGCTCATCATCGGCCTGCTCGCCGGGTCGGTGCCTCTGTTCTTCTGCACCACGGTGAAGCGGTTCTTCGGCTATGACGACGCGCTGGATACCTTCGGAGTCCACGCCGTGGGCGGCACTCTCGGTGCCATCATCACCGGCCTGCTTGCCACCAACAAGGTCAATGGCAATCTGGCCATTGCCACTCCGGCCAACTTCGCCACCACCAATGGCTGCGCCAAACTCGTCGCCGATGGCGGCTTGGTGATTGAACAATTGAAAGCCGTTGGCCTGACCATCGTGCTGGCGGTGGTTGCCACTGCCGTTATTGCTCTCGTCGTGAAGGCCGTTGTCGGGTTGCGGCCGACCGAGGAGAATGAAGAAGTGGGCCTCGACCTCAGTGATCATGGGGAAGAGGGTTACCACGAACCAGCGTAGGAAACTACAAAGGTTGTATCAGGGTTGCGCCGGGGTGGGAAACTGCCCCGGCGCATTCCTTTTTCACTCCACGTGTCCTTACGGGCCGACTACCTTCAAGCGGGCGAATAACCGAGTAGTCGCACCTTTGGGAAGGGTGACAGTGACGGTGTCCGAACTGGCCCCGACGGTGACCGCAATCGTGGCGTTCCCGGCGGTGGCCGTGGTCCACGAGCCTAGCAGGTCGGCAGAGAATTCGACAAGCGGATTCAGATAGGCAGCGGCATGGCTGCAAGTATAGCTGAAAACGAGCGAATCGCCGTGACTCGCCGCCGTTGGCAAAATGCCGGACGAATTGGCTCCAGCATGGGCCGGATTGGGATCTCCACCAAGGACAAATTCAAGACCATTAACGATGCCATCTTGGTCGGGATCGGCGGTAAATGCCGCAGCTGCACCGCTGAGCCCCATGCCAGCAGCCCAAACGTCAAAGCCAGACGCCGGGGTCAGCGTGGCTAACAGACTCTCGGCCATCTTGTCGGCTATCAACTGGTTACCTATGTCTGTCGGATGAACCCCGTCATACGTGAGCAACCCATTGCGATGCAAGGTGAGGAAACTGCCATCAAGACGAATCCCAAAATTATTGTTTTTCCAATAATTCACGAATGCCTGCCGCAGGTTAACGAAGGTGGCCCCAGTATCTACCGCCACGGTTTGGACGATGGCGCAAAATTGATCGATAGCCGGATCTAGCGAATCACCACCGATCGGCGATTCGTTGTGGGCGGCAGGTGTTGCGAAAATCAATCTCACATCCTTGGCCGCAGCGCTGGCCGCGAGGTCACGCAAAGCCTGTTCGTAGGTTGCGGCCGAGGTTCCGCGCCACCAGACGTCGTTGATGCCGATGAACACCACCGCAATAGTGGCCTGATCCGAGGTGAGCAAACTCGCAAACGAAGCTTGCGGCATACTGCCTGGATAACCACTGTCCGGGGATCCATCTCGCACCTGCAGCACCCCGCCGCCATTGATGCCGCGGTTAATCAACCTGATAGACTTGTCCTGGGTGCCTGCTCCCGTGGCCAGCGCAGTGTCTAGCAGACTGATATACCCGTTGAGCCATGTGATCGAATCGCCGAAAAACACGATGTGAGATCCATTTGTTAGAGGCGATCCAACTTTAGTTAGATCCGCGCGACCCGAGGATATATAACTGGTAGCGCGGGCTGAAACGGCGGCTGGCGAGAGATCGTAAGGAGGGGAAATGGCCCTCACTGCCGTGCCGGTGGGCACCACTTCTCCGCTATCGAGTAGGGTGGCGTGATACAAGCCACCGGCGAACCCCTCGGGGTTCATGAAGCCTACGTTGGCGATTTGCCCGGGGAGGAGGCCACCTTCGGAGTTACCGAAATAGACCCCGCTGCTGCCGCCACCACCTAACGCTCCCTTCCAATCGTAGATGATCAACTGCCTGTTACTCGTCCAACCCGTCGCAGAACAATTGGCAAAGCGCACGATAGATGTGCCGTTGCCCAGATAGATGCTGGCATCATCAGCTAAAACAAGAGTCCCCATGGTATCCGAGTGCCCCGCAAAATTCAACGAGGCACCGCCGGAAAGCGTCAGGCTGGAACCATCGTCGATTTGATTGTCCCCCCCCCACAACAGCGTGCCGGTGCCCGGAAAATGATTGGACATGGTGCCATTCACGGTGATGGCACCGCACAGCGCGTTGCCGCCCGATTTCTCGAGGCTAACCGGGCCGTTATTCACCTCGGTGGTGCCGCTGTAGGTGTTGCCCAGCGAGCCGCCAATTCGCAGGATACCGATGCCCCCGGCGTTGATCTTCACCAGACCGTTGCCGGAAATTGCACCGGTGGCATTCATGGTGTTGCCGCCACCGCTGTCGATCACTAGCGTATTGCCGTTGAGATCCAGCGGCACCGCATAGCCTCCGCTGGCCCAATACGTCTGCGTGATTCCCACCAACCGGCCCGAATGCCCCGTTCCGACCACTGCGTCAATTTTGATGCCACCATCGACCAGCGGCCCGAGCCCATTGCTGATATCCACCGGCGTCGGTACGGCGACAAAGGTCAACCCGACCGTCTGGCTCAGCGTAATGCCATCACTGATATCCGTGGCGGTGAACAGCGCTGCACCTGCCGTTAGTGAACTCACCGTGAAACTCACCACTCCGGTTGAATCGCTTAAGCCCGACGCCGCCGAGATCGTGTCAGCCAAACCCCGGCCCGAGGCTAGAGTCACCGCCTTGCCCGCAACCGGACCAACAGAATCTCTTAAGGTGACTGTTACCGGGGTGCTGCTGACCCCATCCGCCATCACTGCTGCGGCTGACGCCACCACCGTGGACATTGCCGCGATGGGCGGGACGGCCGCCCCCACCACCACAACGCTGCCGCTGCCTGTGACAAAACTGCTAGAAGATGTGTAATTGCCGGGAGGCAAATTCACGCCGTTCACACTCAGCTTTGTGAGCGTGAGCAGTCCCTCGCTGCCGGTATCCACGGTATCCCCGGCCTTGATCGTTAGAGTGGCGATCGTCTCATGAAACCCGCCCAATTCCAGATGGAAGGCACCACTGCCGGCAGTTGTGGTGAGCGTCGATGCATCATTGATCTGCTCACTCCGGAGCAATTGAATGCGCACGGTTCCGCTGGTATTGACGGTGATTGGGCCAGCCAAGGCATCCACCCCGGCGGCTTTGTTCAATTGAACGCGGCCGTAATCGATCCTCACTGATTCAGGTGTGTTGGCAGACGTTCCACCTATCTGAATATCAGGACTCCAACTGGCATCGCGCCGCCCTTGCATACACAATGTGCCCGGCCCGCTTATCGCCCCATTGTAGGTTTGCGCATTGCCCCCTCCATTGTAAATCGTAAATTGAAAACCGTTCAGATTGATGTTAGCCACCGATGTGGTGCCGCCCCACCACGTCGTCGCGTTGCCCGTCAATCGGGCCGGTCCAACTCCCACGACGGCATCCAGAGTGAGCGTCAAGTTGCCACTGATATCATTGCGATCCACCGTGGCGAAACTCCAGATCGGGCCGACCGTGCTGCCAATGGCATTTTTGGCCACCACCTGCCAATGGTAATTCGTCAATGAAAGCACCGCAGAGGCGAGGTTATACTGGTACGCTCCGACGTTTGCCGTGGGAGTCGGCGGTTTGGGATCAACCGCCATCCACAGATAGACGTCATAACTCGTCGCGTCGCTGGCGGGGGCCCAGCTTAGACTGCCAAAAGTAGCCGGATGAACGGTAACAGCGCCATCGGCCGGCACCGGACTGGCTGGCACTCCGGGCGCCTGCACAATAACCGGCGGACCAAAGTTGTCCACTTCTATATATCCAGTGCCAGTGACAAACCCACTGCTGGCGGTATAGGCCCCTTTCGGCTGACTAATGCCGCCAACGCTCAAACTGGTGACCTTAAGAATGCCACCGTTGCCGGTATCCACCGTGTGGCCGGTCTTCATCGTTAGAGCGGCAATCGTCTCATGAAACCCACCCAATTCCAGATGGAAGGCACCACTGCTGGCAGTTGTGGTGAGCGTCGATGCATCATTGATCTGCTCACTCCGGAGCAGTTGAATGCGAACGGTATCACTGGTATTGACGGTGATTGGGCCAGCCAAGGCATCCACCCCGGCGGCTTTGTTCAATTGAACGCGGCCGTAATCGATCCTCACTGATTCAGGTGTGTTGGCAGACGTTCCACCTATCTGAATATCGGGAGTCCAACTGGCATCGCCCCTCCCAACCAGACGCAGGCTGCCGGGCCCGCTGATTGCGCCATTATACGTCTGTGCGTTGCCGCCACCCGTGTCAATGTCCAACTCAAAGCCATTCAGATTGACGTTAGACGCGGCAGTGGTCCCGTTCCATATCACTTTCGTGTTGGCCGTCAAACGCGCCGAGTTACCGCTGCCAACGGCCGTATCCAAAACTTGACTCAGGTTTCCCGCCAGATCGGTGACGGCGGCCACTGCGCTTGGGGCAGCCGCATGCATGGCGGCAACACCCAGCCATGAAAGGCAGCGGGCTAGACGCGGGGCACTGTTGCGATTGATGGCAAATAAGGGCGCTTGATCGGCATGGCTGATAAACGAAGCAGTTGACATGGCAGTGGCTCGGATGGGGAGTTGAATCATTGAGGTTTGGGATTCTAATCTGATTAAAATGTTAGATGATTGCTTTGTCAGAATACCCGTGAATTCTTCTGGATACCGCCGTTAGTGACCTAAGGAAAAATCCGTGTTTCGAGATGTACAATGATTGGATATCAACGCCGATCATGCCCAATAGTGTTGACTTAGTAGGAGGATAGGCTGCCAGCCTGTCATGGACGACGGGCTGCCAGCCTGTCGTTTCATGCACAGACACACTGGGACCGCTGTCTTCCATCACAGGCCAAGATGCCTATGTTCCGCCAGAGAGCGCCAATTGGATTGTATGGCCCATCACCCCCACTTTTTCCATCCCGTCGCCACCTTGGCCTTGAACGTCGAGGCCGGCAATTCATCATCAAATTCCGAGCGCTGGCCGATGCCTCGCAGCAACGAACTGATTTCCTTGGCCTCTTCTAGCAACTCAACCAACCGTTCCTGAGTGAGGTCGGACTGCTTGAGATCGGCCTTGACCCGTGCATCGCGGCGTTGCAAGACCGTGGCGGAGAGCATGGCCAAGGCATGTTCCGCGGCCAGCATCCCATCACTGAGCCCACCCTCGATAACCGCCATATCCCCTGCCCCCAATGCTAAGCGATCAGCCTCGGGCAGGCTGCTCAAGAACGTGTTGACCGCCGCGTGGGACGTGGGATCAGGTGCTCCAGCAAGGATTTTTTCCAACAACGGAATCCCTTCCAGCCAGCGCTTCGCCTCATGCAGGGATTCAAATTGCCCGGCGAGAAAATGCTGGGCCGGTGCCGAGGTGAGCGCTAGATGGCACAAAAATCCGACGTTGCGATGCAGTGGCGTCGGCTCGGCGGGTGCTTCGTATTCCGGCTCCGCCTGGCGTCCTGCGCCAGCCGCGCGCTGGGGTTTTTGCAGCGGTTTTTGCAGCGCCTTGGCGATCGCCCCACGCAGGGCCGCCACCGACGTCTGCATGTGGGTGGCCACCACATTGATCTGGTGATCGCGCGCCACCGCATCGGTCATCGCGGCTAACAATTCGACGCACTCGCCGGCCAGCGTCCGCCGGGCCGCCGCGCTTTCAAACGCCCCGTTAGCCTTGGCCCGACCCAACTTGAAATCAAAGAACTCCCGCGCCTTTCCTAACAACACGCGGAATGCCTCGGCACCATGCGCCTTGATATAGGTATCCGGGTCGTCCCCGGCGGGCATTTCCACCACTCTAACGGAAAGCCCTTCCGTCACCAACTCGCGAAACGCCCGCTCGGAGGCTGCGATGCCTGCCTTATCGGCGTCGTAGCACAGCAGCACGCTGGACGTGTAACGCCGCAGCAAATGGGCGTGTTGAGGGGTGAAAGCGGTGCCGAGAGCGGCGAGTGCATGGTCGATGCCCAGTTCATGGCAAGCGATCACGTCGATCTGACCTTCGCAGAGCAGCGCGGATTTTTCCCGGAGGATCGGCTTTTTCGCCCGGTCCAGGGCAAACAGGACGTTAGACTTTTTGAAAATGAGGGTCTCGGGTGAGTTGATATATTTGCCGCTGTTCGGGTCCTCGCGCAATTGGCGGCCGCTGAAGGCAATCACGTCGCCCATTTCGTTGCGGATCGGAAACATCAGTCGGTCGCGAAATCGAACGTACAACCCGGAATTCGGCTCATCCGGATTGCGCAGGGCTGCCAAGCCAGAGGCCACCAACTCGCGGCCACTGAACTTTTTTGCTCGTGCCCAATCGAGAAACCCCTTCGCTTGCTCGGGCATCCAGCCGACCAGCCAATTCGCCGCCATGTCCCGCCCGAATCCACGTCCTTGCAGGTATTCCCGGGCGTGGCTCGCCGCCGGATCCTTCAGCAAGCGCTCATGCATGAATGCCGCCGCCTCCCGGTGCACATCCAGCAAGCGCCCTCTCAACCGCCTCGCCTGGTCCGCCTGCGGATCGAACACCTCCGCCTCCAGCGCAATATTGGCCCGGGCCGCCAGCTTGCGAACCGCCTCCATGAACGGCAAATTCTCGTATTCTCGCACGAAGCTCACCACATCCCCACCCTTGCCGCAGCCAAAGCATTTAAACGTCTGGCGTGCCGGATTCACTGAAAATGACGGCGTCTTCTCGCTATGAAACGGGCAGTTCGCCTTGAACTGGCTGCCTGCCCGCTTCAGGGGTACGTACGTCCCTATCAACTCCACGATATCCGTCGCGGCGAGGACTTTCTCAATGCTGTCTTTGGAAATCTGGGACACGAACTCGGCTGGTGCCCGCCCACTATGACCCGTCCATCCCCCAAAACAACGCCCGAAAACCAAAATTTTCTCCTCACCCACTCGAATGTCTTGCCAAGCCTCCCGTCTCTGGCTATTTCTCCCCTCCCCGGCCGCCTCTCTCCTCCATCGGGCCCGGCCATCACCAATTCGCGCGCTTAGCTCAGTGGTAGAGCACATCCTTCACACGGATGGGGTCACAGGTTCAAATCCTGTAGCGCGCACCATTGGAACTCAATGAGTTACAACTAATTTCAGGCCATTTCCCGAGGTTTTCTCGGATGTTAGGTGCTAAAATTAGACCCTTCAAACAAAGGCTTTGGCAAAATTTCCGCTTGATTTAGCACAGCGAATTTAGCACACTCCCCGACATGGCACGTCCCCCACAATCCAAGGCCGCCCCTGGGTTATTCCTGAGGGGCCAAACCTTTTGGCTTCGTTACACGACCGGAGGAGAACAAATCCGAGTGTCCCTCGACACCTCCGACCGGATGGAGGCAATTAAACGGGCCGAGGAACGCCGGGGGCAGAAGCAGATTTCAACAGTTACCGGCAAAATCCGGGGTGGAAAAACCGACCTGGACCGGACTCTTGAGCGTTACACGGCTGAAAGGCAACGCGCCAAGATCACGGATGAAAAGGGTTTCAAGGATGGGACAGCGAAAGGAGTCACTCAGGCCGTGCAGCATTTCCAAACAATCATGGGGATCACCGACCCAGGCGGGATCACAAGCAAGGCGGTTTCCGAATTCTATCGGAAACTCAACGGGACGGCCCTGCTGCCAGGTAACCAGGTGAAATTGGACACCACGCACAAGAAGAGTGAGGCCACAGCCAGAACCTACGCCACCAGGGTGGCCACATTTGCCAGATGGTTCGGCATTGAGGTTGCAGCCCTCAAGTTCAAGGGAAAAACACCCTCCCGGAAGACCGTCATTCCGCTGGCGAAGGTTGAGGAGTTGTTGGCAACTGCAACGGGTGACCTGAAATTCGTCCTGTTAGCCGGCTTCCGGGCCGGCATGCGGAGGGGGGAAATCGTTTGGGCCAGGCCTTCTTGGTTCAACCTCGACAGCGAAAACCCGTCCATCAGCATCCCCTGTCCCGATCCTGTCACCGGATGGATGCCGAAGACTGGCGTTGAACGGGAAATCCCCCTCGTGTCGGAATTTGCGGATTTCATCCGCGCAACCTTTCCCGACTGGAAAAAACAAGCGTTTTGCATCCGACCCGAAAAGCAGCCGGGGGATTGGATTTACCGTTTCGATGACCGCAAGATGTTTAACGGATTTACCTCCAAGAACTGCCGCGAACTCACTCACCACGTAATGCGGCATTCGTTCATCTCTCACTTGGCAAACGGAGGGGTCGGGGTTGCCCAGATCGCCGCCTGGTCTGGCGACAAAATCGCGACCTTGGAGAGGCACTATTTCCACCTGAAAGCCGACGCCGAGAAAGCGGAAGAGGCATTTGCGGCACACAGAAAGCCAACCGCACGGCAGGCACAGGAGGCCATGGCGGCGCAGCAGGAAGCTTTGGCAATCCGGGTGGCGGAAATGTTGGAGGCCCAAAAAGCCTCGCTGGAGCATCAAAAGACCTCTCTGGTAACCCCTCACCCGTCAGACTACACCGGCGGGGGGAACGTGGCAGACCAGGGCACACCGCTGTCAGACGACAAGATCAAAAAACGCCGCTAGATCGGAAGAGCACACGTCTGA
>CAIKHZ010000291.1 GCA_903827375.1 Akkermansiaceae bacterium | reverse complement strand
TTTATAGGACGAAAGAGCCCTGTGCAAAGCCTTTTTCTGTCGCGCATTCAAGAATTTGTCATCTGATATTCATTACTCCATTCAACCTTCCAATGGCGTTAGTGCCCCTCTCGTTTCATTGGTGCAATCTATCGATCCGTTTCACCTCTGCGAGAGCGCCACCGATCAAGGCCATTCTTCCTGTATTCCCCGACCTCTCAGATTTCATGAGAACTGCTTGAGTCTCTTTAGTCTTGGGCAGAATTTCTAAAAGGCCTTTGAGTCGCGGAGCACGAGCCTATAAACTCGTTCAAGATCTTTTCCGGGGAGGTCTTTGAGAGATGAGAAGCGGCGCATTTTCAACCGCACGGCAATCTCGGGGTAGTAATCCTCATTGGTTCTTCCCATCCGCTGCATGGACGCCTTGATCGCCGGAATTTTGCCTGCGCGGAATACGGACGGCATCTTACTGCGGGCCTTGTCCTGGATCTCCCTGCGCACAAACCGGACCCAGTCTTCGACTTTGGGCAGTTTGGACGACTCGATTTGCTCGTATTTCTGCACGTCGCAATAACTTTTCAACCGATTCCAAAGTTGACCCCTAGACTTCGCCTCGGTTTTGCCTTCAACCGCTTCCATCAGCACGGCCAGTTCTTCAATCCATGCGGCAACGCGCCGCTGTTCTGATGGGGTCAAGCATTCGGGAGATGGTGCAATGACGATCTTGGGGGGACGAGTGGAACTCAACTTCACATGAAACGCGTTGCCGTCGCCAGCCACCTGAAAATTGCCCGTTCCGGTCGCATTTTGTTCGATGGATGGCTTGGATTTCTTCACCTTCGTTTTCGGCTTCTGGGCGACGATTTCGAGAACCCTTTTGTGCAAGTGGTCCGCGAACCGCTTGCGGAAATCGTTGCGGCTTTGAAAAGTCCAGGGCAGGCCGGATGCACGCGCCTTGGCCTCAAATGCCTGAACCATGTCCCACTGGTCAGGGTCCTGAACTGGACGCGTGTCCTCGATTTTGGAGAAATACAGCATGACAGGGATGCCCCGCGACTGCGCCCGCGTGATTTCCTCGACCGTTCCCGAGTCGTGAAGTCCGGTGGGGGTGCCGAGACGCCGCCAGAAAATCGCAACGACGAGATCTGCAGAATCTATCAAGTCATGATTGATGACGGCCTGCCCGCGAGCGGCCATGGACGGGACAGCATCCGTATCCCAGTGATGATCCTTGAGCCCGCAGTTGAGGCTCTCGAAGTTCTGCTGGTTCCATTCCGCGATTACTTCCCTGGCTATGGCGATTTCCTTGGCCACGTCGCCGGGACCGCAGAGCATGACGTTGAATGTTTTAGTCTTCTTCATGAAATCACAGTTGGCGTATTTTTGTCTCGATGGCCGAAAGGTCGGTACCATTCGGCATGATGAATAGGCACTTGCCATTGCTGCGGGATTCCCAGACCTGGCCAACGGCGCGCTTTTCGCCAGAGTCCTCACCGCCGGAGAGATGGCTGCCCTTGTATTCCACAGCCAGCAGGCGGCCGTCGTTGAGAAGACAGATGAAATCCGGATAGAACCAATCGGTCGCTGTCTGAAGGCGGAAGGACGTCGTTCGGCGTGAAAGGTTGCGCAGCCAAAACTTCACCTCGGGCAGGGCGTCGAGGTATTGGGCGCATTGGAATTCTTCCGTTAGCTTGCCATCCGCACGCTTTTCCTTCAACTCGCCGGGCTTCTGGCCGAAGTAGTGTTTCTTGAATTGGAAGCCGCCCTCGTAATTCCAACCGGGCTCGTAGCTCATTGCCGCGAAATTGAGGGTTTTCGATTCCGCAACGACGAGCGCGGAGTCCGGCAGCAGCCAATTCGTGAAGGCGTTTTTCCGCTCCGTATCGCGGTGCAACTGGATGCGGCGCTCTATCCGGTCCCGCAGGCGGTAGCGGTCGAGCGCCAAGGTGCTGGCATCCTCAATGCCAAATCCTGACATCAAGCCCAGGATCGCTTTCCGCAGGAATACGGCCGACTCGCCCGCCGGGATGTCGGCGTGGTCGATCCGCCGGTCCAACCATCCGATGAGCATTTCGACCGTCCAGGTGCCCGAACCGCCAAGTTCCATGACCTGTTGGTGGAGCGTGCCGACGAAATCCTCACCTTCCTCCATCGCCATCAATCCGGACGTCACCTTGTTGGCTTCGTCCACATCAATGATGCCCGCTTTTCCGGTCGGGCGTTTGAGCGGGTTGTAGTTTTCTGAGAGCGTGGCGTCCTTTTGTCCGAGGCCAGGGGTGCTCCAGCAAGAATGTGCTTTCGAAGACAAACAGGTCGCCGTCCTCTTCCACACAGAGCAGCGGCACGATGAAGTTCTCCCGGCGTTCATAAGGCGTCGGCTGGCGCGGCGTTCCAGTGCCAAATGCCCGTTCCGCGTCGCGCACGGCTTCCACCGCTTGTTGGATTTTGGCACGGGCTTCCAAGGTGTTGGCGCAGCCTGCCAGGGCGTCAGCCTCTTGTTTGTCGAGCGGCACAATGATGGTGAGGGCTCCGGTTTTCTCATCGAGTTTCACCTTGCCCCCCAGTGCCGCGACTTGGACGGCAGCGACCGCAGTATCCATCTCCTTGCCTGGTTCTAGCGTGATGGTCCTCGGTTGGGCACCGAGCGGCAGTGAACCGGTGAGCACCGGCATGATGATGCGTTCCGCCTCCGCCGTGGTGAAGCCGTTGCTTGCCAGTGCGTCGCGCAATTCAGCCAGAACTTCGTGGATGTTGTCCGAAACGGAAAACGCATAGGCACAGTTCAAATCTGGGTGTTGTTTTTCCTTGGCACCCGGCAAGCGCAAGATGCGACCGACGATCTGTTCGATGGCCGTGGCCGAGCGCGTTTCCCGCAAACTGCACAGCACATAGGCAAACGGACAATCCCAGCCTTCGCGGAGTTTTTGCACGGTGATGATGATGCGCACCGGACATTTGGGGGACTTGATTTCATCCGCTCCCGGCAATTCATCCAGCTTGCCCGTGGCGATTTTGATCTGCTCCTTGGGCACGCCGAAATCCGCTGTTAGCCGTGTGCGCAACTCCTCGCAATCGTCCACCCGCACGGCCTGCACCAGCAGGATAGGCCGCAGGTATTCGCCCGTGGCCTGGGCTTCCGCCGTGGCGAGGCGTTCGAGATCGGCGCGCAGAGTGAGCGCCTCGGTGAGGAGTTGGTCCTTCTGGCTGGGGTGGCGCGTCACCACTTTGAGCGGGAGTTTCACCATATCGGCCGCCTTGAGTTCCGCAGCGGAGACATAGTGCAGCACATTCGATGGCATCCTCGTTCGAGCCGGTGTCGCGGTGAACTCAATGATGCAGGAAGGCATCACGTTGCCGAGCATGCCGAATGATAGTTCGGTGCGGGCGTTGTGCGCCTCGTCCACGATCACGATGGGCCGCCGCAGGCGCAGCACGTTGACCAACGAGGGAATGGGCTTGCCATCCGGGCCTGGCAAGAGATCGGCACTGCGGTTAGTCGGCAGGTTGAGGAAATGATCCGCCAGACTTCCATTCTGGCCATAAACCCGCCGACCGGTGGTGTCTTCCGCCCGGAACGCCTGGATGGTGGCGACGATGACGACTGTGCTGCCTTCCACAACACCACGGGAAAGCCCGAGCGCCTCCTCGATGGTTAGAACCTCGACCGGCCCGGCGCACGCAGTTTCCAATGCCCGGCGGTAATCGTGGCGCGGGTCGCGCAGGGCATCCGCCGTCTGGGTGAGAATCGTCTGGCTGGGCACCAACCACAACACCACGGCTTGTTCCGCATGCAGCAAATCACTCTTGGCAATGCCGGCGGCGTGACACGCCAACAAAGTCTTGCCGCCACCGGTGGGCACCCGCAGGCAGACGTAGGGCATTGCCGAGCCAAGGCCTTGCGAAACCACCGGGATGTAGGGAACTTCGGGAAACTCGTTCGCCAGCAGCACTTGTTGGAATGCGGCAGGCAGGCCGGCCCCCGAGGAACAGGCACGCATGAAATCCCGCAGCGAACCGAGGACGCGGTTTTGATAGGGCTTGAGGACGATCATGATACGCGGATTTCGTAGGGGGTTTGGCGCACGGTGATGCCCTCTTCCGCCAGGCGGTCGGCTCCGATCAAACAGCCCGCGCAGTAGATCACTTTGGGGCCTTGGAACGGCGGCAACGTGGCGAGAGTCTTTCGAGTCAGCACGTTGCCGCCGTTCGATGTCTTGTCGCCGAGAATGCCGTTGAATAGCAGATAGACCGCCACGCCCCTGCACACGCCCAGCAAGGGTGTGTTGGGAACCCGCTCGCGCGGCAGCGGTTCGCGGGTCTCGCTGAAATACACATGCCGCGCCAACTCGCCGAACTTCACCGTCTCGCGGATCTGGCCGGCTTCGTCAAACAGCGCCTCGCCCAATTCGCAGAAGCGGAAGCCGCCGCCGATGCCTTTGATCGCCTCGCCCTTCGCATTTGTGTGTCCTACTGCCGCACGTCGAAGCCGCTCTGCCGTCACGTCTTTGCAGACCGTGGGTTCAAGCTCGATCAATATAAAGCGTCGCAATCTTGCTTCCGGTTCTTCATCAGCATCTTCTCCGATAGATCCCGACGCAGTGGCATTCATCTTCAACACCGCATGGCCTGTGGTCCCGGAGCCGCCGAATGAATCCAAAACCAAGTCACCTGGATTGGTCGCGATTTGGAGGATGCGCTGAATGAGGCGTGTGGGTTTCGGAGTGATAAAAACCGACTCAGAGTCCGCAAAATCCATGATGGACACCAACTCCTTCTTCGCATCCTGCGTATGTCCGACATCTTTATAGAACCACATTGTTTGCGGCACTACCCCTTGTTTGACCTCTGAGATAAACCTTTTGATCTGGGGGATTGCATCTCCCTTGTTGCCCCACCAAATCCTATTATCTGCATCAAGTTGTTGAAATTTTTCCTTTGAAACACGCCAGTAGTTCCCAGTCGGTGGACGTTCGATAACTCTACCTGACGGGCAAACGATCTCATATGTCCCGAGACTGTAGAAATTGCGGGCGGATAGATCGCTTGTTTTCCATGAGCCGCGGGGATCATTATCCCGGTTTTTGTATGCTGAGTTCTGATCGTCAGAGCGAGCCACGAGGTTGGGCCGCCACAGGTCTGCCTTTTTGGCATAAATGACGACATAATCGTGATCCTCTGAGAAGTGATGTCAATAGCCCCCTCATCCGCGAGTGGCTCGGGAAGGTCGTCGGAAAGGAAGGCGAAACGCTCGACCGCCACGACAGATGGCTGTGCATGATGTATCCGAGGCTGGCGCTTTTGAAGCAGTTTCTTACCGAGGACGGGGCGATTTTCATCTGTCTTGATGACAATGAGATCGGCCCGCTTCGCTTGTTGATGGATGAGATATTCGGCGCCAGCAATTTTGTTGCTACCGTTCTCTGGCAAAAAGTCTATTCCCCGAAGAATTCGGCAAAGTAGGCCCAGCCTTCGTTGCCGGTGTTGTAGGGCGGGTCGATGCAAACGCACTTCACCTGCCCGGCGTAGTGTGGGAGCAGCGCCTTGAGGGCGACGAGATTGTCACCCTGGACGATGAGATTGCCGGTGCCGGGGTCGCCACAGGCGAGGTCCGGCACATCCTTGAGCAAGTGGAACGGGACTTCCAGGTGATGCTTGACGACGGCTTCCTTGCCGATCCAGTTGAGTGTGGGCATGAAATTCAGGTTGGGATTGCTGGCGACCCGATGTGGCACCATCAGTCCGCGCCGTTGAACGGGCCTGAGAATTATCCTGCTGCCGCCCCGTCCGCAAGCGCCATTAGTTAGCGTTTCCAGATTATTTCACCGGATTTTCGGTGTTTCACCGGGGCTTCTGTCGGGTGATTCCTGCCCCAAGGCCGGGATGAAGGCTGACCTGGAACAGCGGGATAAACGCCCCGCACAGCTTTTTGAACGGGTCTCCAGGGAGCGGGACGAGCGCCTGAAGCAACTGGCGAAGGCGGCGGAACGCCCTGCTGACCCGTTCGTATTCGAGGGAGCCGAGCGGCGGGTTTCGCCACTCGCCGTCGGCGGCAAGGCGCATCAGCATGCCGAGGGCATGGTCCGCCGTGACTTGGACATTCGGCGGGAAATG
>CAIKHZ010000290.1 GCA_903827375.1 Akkermansiaceae bacterium | reverse complement strand
TGCGAAGTAGAACCGGCTCTGACTCGTCTTGTAGATGCTGGCCATTGTGTTTTGGGGCTGCTGTACCCAAAACTGCAGCCAGCTAGCTGGCGCAAGCAAACACAAATTATCCGAGAGTCCTTATTTCTTCTTATTTAACAGGGGTTCTTGGCGACAGGATGCCGCAATCCACAGCGCTCCCCGACGCATGTCAGCCGCGCATTTGACGGGGAGCGCCGCCATCTTGGCGGCACCGTTCGGCATCTTGCCGAACGGGCATCGTTGGAGCGAGCGGCTTTCTCAGAGCAGCAGCTGCGCTGTGAATTGCGGCAGGCAGGGATTCCAAGGCGGAGGCAGCGCCACGATCCAGAAAAAACGAGGTGTTCGGGTGTTCTTGCAAAAACGAGGCGCTCACTTGCTCGGTGAGCGGACCGCTGAGTGCGGTATGAACGATGGCAGCCTTGTGCGGGCCCCAGGCGAGCAGGACGATGCGGCGGGCTCCGAGAATGGTGCCGCAGCCCATGGTGATGGCCTGGGTTGGAACTTGGTCGATGCCGCCAAATGCCGATGCGGCGTCTCGCCGGGTGAGTTCATCAAGGAGAACGCGACGGGTGCGTGAGTCCTTGGGTGAGCCGGGTTCGTTGAAACCGATGTGGCCGGTGCCGCCGATGCCGAGCACTTGAAAGTCCAGTCCACCGGCATCGCGAATGCGAGCTTCGTACTCAGCGCAATGAGCGGCAATGTCCGCCTCGGGCAGGATGCCACTGGGCAAATGAATGTGGGATTCCGGAACGTCGATGTGATCAAAAAGATGCCGGTGCATGAAGGCCCAATAGCTTTGCGGGTGCTCGCGGGCCAACCCGAAGTATTCGTCGAGGTTGAAGCTCACCACGTTGGCAAAGGACAGTCCTTGGTGGCGGTGGAGGCGGACGAGTTCCTGATAGAGCGGCAGCGGGGTGCTGCCGGTGGCCAACCCGAGCACAGCCATGCGCCCCTCTCTGGCGCGGTTGCGAATCAATTCACTTATCTCCCCGGCCAGCTCACGCACGGCGGCTTCAGCGCTATCAAACACACAAATCGATGGAAAACTCATAAACACAAAAACGCAAAAACGCAAAAAAACTGACAAACAAAAAAAGTACGCGGCAGACTGGGATCAGCCTGCCGCGTATGTCAAGGCCGGGAATCTATTTTACCAGCCGAAGACCACCGGTGGCCCGATGACGCGCACGTTTCCGCCCTTGTGGTCCTCGCTTTCCTCGATGGCGCTGACCACATCGTTGGTGAATTCGATGACTACTTTGCCGCGTTCTTCCTGGGTGGCATAGGCGAACTGGCGGAATGCTTGGCCGGTTCGCGGGTCGATCCGGGTGGTGTAGTGGTTAACGGTTTCGAAATCGACATATTCCCAAGAGCCGCTTTGGCCGGCATTGGTGCGGCGGACGGTGGTTTTGGTAGGTTTGCCTTTGACCAAGCTCACTTCGTCGAGGGTCATGCCGATGGCCACTTTTTTAGCTGCGATGAGGGCCTGGACGTCGATTTGGCGGGTGTAGAGTTTTTTGAGGTTTTCGACAAAGTCGGGGTCTTTGGAGGAAAATGCCCAGGGTGCCACCCATCCGGCGATGTCATTGCGGGTCCCTTGGCCGCGCACTTTGTAGGCTTTGTCGCTCATGGCTTCGAGAGGCAGGGTTTGGCCGGTCTTGAGAGTACCGATGCGGCTTTTGCCACCCTTGTCGGAAAAAACCGGGGCTTCCTTGATGACCGTTAGTTCGATGGTTTTTTTGACGGTTTGCGAGAGATAGACCACATCTGGATCGCTATCGAGCAACGATTTGCGGTCCTTGGCGGGTTTAATCTCAGCACCGGCGGAAACGACCAGCCACAGGGAAACAACGGCGAACAGGGAGGTTTTCATGACTTGATGGTACGACAATTCTGCAAAATATAAAATGGCAATCGACACTAGGACGCTCAGCCCCGCCATCTCATTCAGGGAAATTTCAGGTATTTTCGCCACGACGCGGCGATCCTGCACAGAAGTCCGCTTGCAGGGAGAGGTTCGTCTGGGGCGATCGTTTCCCCAAACCGCTCACTTGACGCGCAGGCCGCCACTGCGCAACACTCGCCGCGCGGCGCGTTGCCGCTCATTTGCCATGATTCCGGATTCATCAGCCAGTCTTTCCTCGAAGCTTTTCGCCGTTGCCAAACAACTCATTCCCGGTGGCGTCAACTCGCCGGTGCGCGCCTTCCGCAACGTCGGTGGCGAGCCGTTTTTCGTCCGCCGTGCCAAGGGTTGCCGGATCGAGGATATCGACGGGAAGACGTACATCGACTACATCGGTTCGTGGGGGCCGAACATTTTAGGTCATGCGCCCACCGTCATCACCAATATCATTCATGAGGTGGCCAAAGACGGGATTTCCTTCGGCATCCCCAATCCCTTTGAGGTGGAAATGGCCCGCACCATCTGCGACTGGGTGCCATCAGTCCAAAAAGTGCGCATGTGCAATTCCGGCACAGAGGCCACCATGTCCGCTATCCGACTCGCCCGCGGATTCA
The DNA here is from genome assembly GCA_903827375.1 of Akkermansiaceae bacterium. Classification (GTDB taxonomy): domain Bacteria; phylum Verrucomicrobiota; class Verrucomicrobiia; order Verrucomicrobiales; family Akkermansiaceae; genus Luteolibacter. The sequence goes on along the minus strand of CAIKHZ010000290.1, from coordinate 40,086 downwards.
CGAAACGCGATAAGATTGTCAAATTCGATGGCTGTTACCACGGCCACAGCGATTCTTTGTTAGTGGCAGCCGGTTCCGGTGCGCTGACCCATGGCGAGCCGGATTCGGCGGGTGTGCCCAAGGATTTTGCCAAGCACACCTTGGTGCTTCCCTACAACGATCCCGCCGCCCTCGAAGCGGTCTTTGCCGCTTGTGGCGAGCAAATCGCTGCCATCATTGTCGAGTCCTACCCCGCCAATGCCGGCTTGGTGTTTCCGCAGCCCGGTTTCCTTGAGCGTCTCTCATCCATCACCAAGCAATACGGTGCCTTGCTCATCTTTGACGAGGTGATGACCGGTTTTCGCCTCGGCAAGGCCGGCGTCCAAGGGCTCGAAAATCTTACGCCCGACCTGTCGTGCTTCGGCAAGGTCATCGGCGGTGGTTTGCCCGTCGGTGCCTTCGGTGGCCGGGCCGACGTGATGGATTATCTCGCGCCGATCGGCCCGGTCTATCAGGCGGGCACGCTCTCCGGCAACCCGCTGGCGATGGCCGCCGGCTTGGCTCAGTTGCGCGAGCTCGAGCGCTCCTCGGGTTTTGCGCGCTTGGATGCCTTGGGAGCGCATTTCGAGCAGGGTCTTCGCGCAGTGCTCAGCGCCAAGGGTGTCGCGCATCGCGTCAATCGCGTCGGTTCGATGTTCTGCCTGTTTTTTGTTGATCGAGACATCATCAATGTGAGCGATGTGATGCAACAAGACCTCGGGTTGTTTAAGAAATTCTTTTGGGGATGTCTGGCGAAGGGGGTTTACATCGCGCCGAGCCCCTACGAAACCGGTTTTCTATCTCTAGCACACAGTGAGGCTGATGTGGATGACACGCTCACGGTGTTTGAGGAGGTGTTGGCCGAAATCTAAAATGACCCTCAGATCCGCGGATCTCAGGATCGGGTTTCAAATACGGATTGCGGATTTCTGGTTGAAACATCCGTGGGCCATGGAGCGTAGCCCCCGAGTTATGCGTATCTTGTTCGGTTTCTTCCTCTCCTTGGGGTGTTGTCTGTCGGCGACTCTGCCACCCCATCCACGATTGTTTTTCCCGCCTTCCGCCGTCGCACCTCTCAAACAGCGGTTCGCATCCGACCCCTTGGCGAAACAACTCGATGTTAGCGCGATGCGTCAGGCCGAAGCCTGCCTGAGCGAGAGAGCCGTCCGCTATGAAATTGCCGATGGCAAGCGCCTGCTACCGGAATCCCGCCGGGCGATCCGTTGCGTCCTCCTCACTGCTTATGCTTGGCGCATGATTGACGACTCCCGCTTCTTTAACCGCTGCGTCGCCGAATTGGATGCCGCCTGCGCTTTCAAGGACTGGCACCCGGACCACTTTCTCGACGTGGCGGAAATGACCACGGCAGTGGCCATCGGTTATGACTGGCTCTATCCGAAACTCAGCCCTGCTCAACGCCAGCGCTACGAAGACGCCCTTGTCACCCATGGCTTGGCCGCAGCTGCCAAGCGCAAGGACGGTTGGTGGCAGGGACCAACGAACAATTGGTCGCAGGTGTGCAGTGGTGGAATGATGCTCGCGGCCGACGCAGTGAGCGAGGTGGAGCCGGATCTATCGAAAAAAACGATGGATCACACCCGCCGCATCATCCAAAGTTGCGAGCGTTTCTATCAACCAGAGGGGGCCTTTCCTGAAGGGCCGAGCTATTGGCATTACGGCACCACCTATCAAGTGCTGGCGATGGCGCTGATGGAACGAGACGCGCCGCTCACGCTGAATCCGATATGGAAAATGACTGGCCATTTCCTGCTGCAGGCTACGGGTCCGAGCGGCATGCCATTTAATTTTGCTGATGCGTCTCCCGGCCAAGCTGAATGTTCGCCGGCCCAGACATGGCTTGCCAGCCGCACCCGGGATCCGCTAGCCAGCAATGCGGTACGCGACTTGCTCAACCGCCGCTATGCGGAAAAGCGCCCACCGAACGATCGCTTCCTGCCGCTTACCTTGCTGTGGTTGCCGGCGGCTTCGCCCGCCCCGAGTGCTGCGCTTCACGCCAGTTTTCAAGGGGAACAATCGCTGGCATTTTTCCGCAGCGATTGGAGTGCCAACGCCCTCTGGCTGGGCATCAAGGGGGGCACTCCGGCCGCTTCCCACGGACACATGGATTGCGGGTCGTTTGTCCTCGATTGGGCAGGTTCCCGCTGGTTTCACGACTTGGGGTCCGACAACTACAATCTTCCCGGATATTTCGGCAAGCAGCGGTTTTCGTACTTTCGTCTGCAAAACCTTTCTCACAACTCCCTGGTTATCGATGGCAAACTCCAAACCCCTAAGGCAAAACCTTGCCCGCTCTCCCCCATCCAAATTCGTGGCTCCATTGCCAACACCACCATCGACCTAACCAACGCCTATCATGACCAGTGCGAGCAGGTAATCCGCAAGGTGGATTTCTCCGCCAGCCCGCCGCAAATCACTCTCACCGACCACCTGCTCGCCCCTGCCGGCCCGGTCCGCTGGCAAGCCGTCACCGATGCGCAGGTGAGCATCGCCGGTGCAGTTGCAACCTTGGAAAAGGAGGGTCACCGGCTCGTTCTCACCTGTTCGAATCCCGCTCTGGTCTGGCAAATCGCCGACGCCACAGCACCAGACAAGGCCGAGAAGTCCAATCCTAACAGGCGTATCCTCTCCATCACCGCGCCTGCCACCGCCGACCTAACGCTCGCAGTGCGCATCGCCGCCGAGTAGCCCGTGCCCCCAATACTGTCCATTTAGCGCTCTCTGGCGGAAAATTGCCATCTTGCCTGTGATGGTAGCCTATCCTCCTACAACCGTATTGGCCCTTTCCGCCACTCCATGCAGTGGCGGTACATGAGGTTTACCGGCCCTTTTCTTGTCTCTTTGAGTCTTCCGGCTTGGGTGTTAGAGCAGTGGTCAGAAAATCGCTGAGGCAGCGCAACGGGTGCTGGGCGTGGTGCGGAGCGACGGAGAGATAGAGCTTGAGTTTGGCCTGGGCAGCAGGGCGGGATCGGAGGGCTTCGAGTATCGCGTTGCGATAGCGAGGGTCGCGCAAGTCAGCAAACAGATTGGCTAGGCGCACGGCGGCCTCGCGGCGCAGGTCGGGGTGGCGCTCGTCGTCGAGTTGCTCGATCGTTAGGTCGAGGGCGCTGCCATAGTGGCCAGTTCGCCAGGCGATAATGGCGGCGAAGTTGCGGATTTCGGCGGGATAGCGCGGCTGGGGGAATTCCTTTTGATAGGCGGCGATGGCGGCGAGCAGAGAGGCGGGACGGAATGGTTCCGTGGATTCCACGATGGTATAACTATCGGTTTCCACGTCGGATTTTTCGGCATGGCCGAAGCGCTCGGGCAATTGGCGATAGATGGCGCGCAGCAGCAACAGGCTGCAAGCTTGGCGGCGTGGCGACTTGGGATATTTCTCAAGAAACGCGCGGCATCCCTTCTCGACCGAGCGGTACGATGGATAGCGCGGTTCCATGGCGCCGTCGGGTCCGCGGTCGGCTTCGTTGGCATAGAGTTCCGCATAGTCGATGAAGTCGGGGACGGTGGCGAGTTGCGGGTTTTTTCGGGCATTTGCTAACAATTCCCAAAATGTGGGGCGCGGGTCTTTTTTGTTAGGTTCCCAGTGATTGAAGGCCGGGAAGTCATCCGCCCGCAAGCGCAGCTGGATGTATTTGTTGCGGGCGGAGTCGTTGAGGTCCGGCAGTTCCTGAAAGAGCGTTAGATCCTCAAAGAGATTGGCGAGTTTCATTTGGGTGGCATTTTGTGCGGTGGTGAGTGCCGTCTCAAATGCCTGGCGAACCAAGGTGGCGGGAAATTGGGTTGGCAGATCGGTGGGGTCCACCGCCACCTCATCCAATTCTTTCACCAGGGCAGCGGTGTCGGGGTTGTCCGGGTTATCCATTTCACTCAGAGCTTCGAAGTCGCCGAAGGCATCATAGGGCAGCGCATGGTAGCCACCGAGCAGTGAGGCCGCCTGAAAATCACGCTCTCTATCGAAGTCACCCAAGACACTCCACGAGGTGATTTCCAGCGCCGGATCTTCGGCTGTGCCTGGTTGTGGGTCCGGCTTGGGAGCCGGATCAAAATTCCACGATACCGCGTCGCGGGCTTCCTGTGAGTTCGGCGATTCTTTGCGAAGCACGGTTAGGATGTCGCGCGATGCCTTGGCGAGGTTCGACTCAATGGCACGGGTGAAATCGTAATCACTGCATCTGGCGGTGCGCTCGATGCCTTCGAGCACCTTGAAACGCGCCTTGGCGGATAGCTCGGTGGCAGGCAGTCTTCGGGCCGCACGCAACCACCAACCGGTGGCATGGCGCTTGAAATTTCGGCTTTCCAGTTCTTGGTCTGGATCGGAAAATCCGAGGGCACGGGCGTTGTCGCGCCAAATCAGATAAGGGCCTGCCGGATAGGCCTCGGTGTCGGCGGCAAAGGCATCGCCGAGTGCTATCATGGCCTGGGCACGGGCGGCGACGTCGCCCTGTGACGTGGCATTGAGCAGCTCGGTGTAGCGGGTCATGCGGGCTAGAAACTTGGGCTCGGCACTGAGGTGTGCCGCCCCGGAAAAATCCTCGTTAGCCGATTTTCGCCCGGCCAGGATTTGCTTGAAGTCGGCAAACTCATTGGCCTTCTTCTGCCATTCCTTGCGATCCAGAACTGCCTCAAGTTCCGGCAAAGGCGCGAAGTTCACTATGGTTTCCTTCAAGGTCGCGCCAGCATCCGTGCCGTCAATGGCTGGATAGACGGCGCTGCTCGTTAGACCTAGGTCGTTCTCAGGCGGTGGATAGACGCCCGAGTAGCGGTTTAGCTCAGTTAGATCTACCTGGCTCAAATAGAAATAGGCTTCGCCGGCGCGGTGGGCGTCCACCAGTGCTTGGGCGAGGCGGATGGGCACTGCCCTGCGCAACGGTGAGGCGTCGTAGGTTTTTAAAAACAACAGACCTGCATCGATGGCCTCTTGGGTCATGCCGGCGCGTTGGAGCGCCACCAGTCGTGCAAAAAGCAAATCATCGCTTTGGGTCAGTTCGCTGCCTGTTGGATCCGTTAGTTTGATAGCTTCTTGTTGGTGGCCGGCGGCGCTGGCGGCTTGGGCAAGCATGGCACGCAGGCGCCAGGCCCAGATACCTTGATAGATTTTTTGTTCGTGGGAGACGGCGGTGGCGAGTTTGGGTAATCCTTTGAGCCGCCATTGTTTCAAGGCGTCGGGTGTGTCGTATTTGCCGTCGCTGGGGTCTGTTTCCGGAGCGTTGAGGACAAAGTACACGGCGGCCTGGGCGATGCGCGGATGCTGAGCCACGACCTTGAGGACCGCCTCGTTGGGGTCCTCGGGGTTGGCGACGATGCGGCTGAGAACCCGCTCGATCATGTGGGCGGCGGATTTCGCGCATTCCGGATGGGCCGGATCCTCGAGCTGGGTGATGAAATGCCCGAGCGCCTCGTCGGGGCGGGTTTTCCAAAAAATCCCGCCGAGCCAGCCGTGTGCGTCGGCAGAGTAGCGGCCATCTGGATAGAGCCGGAGAAAATCCCGGAATGCAGCCTCGGCGACGGCCATGCGTTCGACTTCTTCAGCCTCGCTGAGATCCTCGCCGGTGTAGCGGGCCGACCACAAATCGCAGCGGGCCAGCAGGAAGCACGCTGTCTCTGCCCGGGGATGGGCCGGGTGCTGCTTCACAATTTCCTCAAACCAGGGGCGGCATTCCACGCGGGAGCCGTTGGTGAATCGCGCGGCACCCTCCAGATAGAGCCGATGCGCCCGCATGGCATCTCCCTTGGCAAAAGCATCCGGCGCGTCTTTCGTTGTGGCCCGCGGTGGTTTGGCGACCCGCTCTTGCGCATAGGCTTGGCACGCGGCCTTGTCCGGCCCGGCTGCGGTGATCGCGTCTCGGACGTCGTAGAGCATCGCTAACAACTCTGAGGTTTTTGGATAGGTGGCGCGAGCCCGCATCGCTAGATCATCGATGCGGGCGGCCAAAGCCGCGGGTTTGGCGCTGCCAATGTCCTCGATGATGGCGGTGACTTCCTCGGGTGCTACCGGCTTGGGTGCTTCCGTTGGCGGGATTTTGGCGGCAGTTTCCAGCAAAATTTCGCCGAGCGATTTGGCGGGCAATCGGTCCAAATCGCCGGCAAGAGAATGGGGTGGTTCATCGTCAAACCACGCCCCGCTGGCGGCCACGCGGACGGCTGTTAGCAGGATGGCGAGGCTAATGAGTTGGATCAAGGGGCGGGGGCGAGGGGTAGCCATGGTGGGTGAGCTTCGGAGTTGAGAATGCGGTAGCGCAGCGGCAATGCGGCGGCGGCCGGGGCGAGTTGGAATATCCCGGATTCCAGCGAACTGCCAGAGGGTAACGCGCTGAACCAGAACGTCAACCGGGTGGAGGTGGCCAGCGGCACGGATGGACAGGCTGCCTGCCCGTCAGGGACGACGGGCTTTGAGCCTGTCGTTTCATCGGGGGACCGGTGTCCGACGACCCGGAAAAATTCACCTGCCCCGGATTCGCGAAAAACCGGACCTGTGGCATCCACCTCGAGCGCATAGCCTCGATCCGATGGCCCGTCGCCGATGACCCGTGGTTGCAGGTCGAGATTGCCCACATTTGTTAGGGTGAGATGCCCGTCAGCGTGGGTGAGGGTCAGGCGGGCGGCCCTGGTGGTGGCTCGGTGTGCGAACTCGCTCAACGACCCGCCGCCCATTGCTGTGGCATCCGGCAAACGGAAAAACACGAGGTCCCGCGCCGCGGCTTGTTCGATTCGCGCCAAGTCCGTTGGATCCGGTCGGCGTGCGACTAGCGTCTCGCCGGCCTGCAGCGTGGTATGCCCGATCGCGAAGGTTTTTTCCGCGCGGAACTCAGTGATACCATGTGCGGGGGCGGTAATCAGGTGCAATTCCCGGCGAAACACCACCTCATCCCACGCCCAGTTCCGCAAATGCCCCCGCGATTTGCCGTCGCTGCCGTAGAGTGTGAGCCGGGCGAACCACGGCAGTCCGGCTTTCCACGGGATCTGACAGTGGGATCGCCAGGCATCTAGCAAAACGACCGTGGTGTCCGGTTCTAGCAATGGGCGAAGTGCGGCGGCGGTATCAGGTTCCAGATCGTAGAACATTGGATAGAGTTCCGCCACGCTGGCGCAAAGGCGGCCGAATTCCGGCAGCCGCACCCAACCCGCAAGCGCCGTCGAAGTGAGCTTTGGTGCGGCCTCCCGCAACTCCGATAGAAACACCGCGTAGTCACCTACCAACCGGTCGGGCGCATCATAATCCAGTTGCCATTCGTCGGCTTCCAGGGGTTGCAACGCAGCAATGATGTGTTGGCGCAGCGCCGCACGGGCCTCTGCTGCAAATGGCGCGTTGGCCGAGGTTTCCAAGCGAATCACCGGCACCACACGCAGCGCCGCTGTTGTTGGCTGTGGCAACCGGGCGAGGCGGCTTTTCCATGTCCATTTGCCGCTGTGGTTTTCGATTTCAGCCAAGTGCCAGTAGAGCGTGCTGATCCCGGCCGCCGGCACGGCACGCAGTTCGGCGGCGGTCAGAGGCGTGCTGCGGTTCCATACCCAGCAACCCGTGCCGCCGCCCGCCCCCTGCACCAGCAGCCAACCCAGCAAAAGTATGATCCTCGCCCCAACCATCGCCGCAGGCTGAACCACCGCTTCGGCGACGTCAAGGTCTAGCGGCTTAGGCCCCCGCGACAAAGCCATATTTTCCAAACAGGGAGCGAGGCCCTCGTGTTGAGGAAGCGCGTTTTTGGCTCGATCGTTATGCCCAGAACTCAGCGGTCAAGCTCAGGAGCCGCACAAGTCTGTTTGTCGGTTGATAGAGGCGTGTCTGTGACCGCCGAGTAGCCCCTCCGCCCTTCCCGCCGCATTCCTTGCGAGGGCGTCGCATGAGCCGCTAAATCTTGAGACTTTCATTTCCTGCAATCCAGTCCATCATTGACCCAGCCATGGAACCGAAACCCAAGTTCGTTCAATTTGTGCCTTCCGCAGCTGACCCAATTGTTTTTACAATCCCAGCTTCCAAGTTAAAAATGAAGTTACTAACATCTTTGTCGGGGCTGGTTTTCGCGGCGGCGGCGCTTGCCGTCCCAAAGCCGCCGGAACCTCCGCCTTTGGAAGAACCCAAGCCGCCACCGGCCCAAGTTTCGTCATCGGAGGGGATGCCGCCGCTCCCTTATCCGGTGGTTCCGCAGAAGCGTCAAGAACGCAAGAACCCACCGCAGCCGCCCGTGCTGCTAACCAAAATCCGCACTGCCGATGCCGAGGACTGGGCCCGCACACCTCACGATTTGAAAAAACTACTCGAGTGGATGAGCGGGGAAATGGGTGCCAGCTTCACATCTAACATAAAATCCTGGGCTGAAATTTCCACCAACCCACGCGAAAACCCTGTCCTCTATCGGTCCGGCTACAAACCGTTTAAACTCGAACCCAAGGAAGCCGCCCGCCTTCGCGAGTACCTCCGCAACGGCGGCACCGTCATCTTTAATGCGCTCGTCGGTCACCCCGATTTCTATCAATCCGCGATGGAAGCCGCGCGGCAGGTTCTGCCGGAAAGCCCGCTCTATCGACTGCGCCTCGACCATCCGCTATTTCACGCCTACAACGACATCAAGCAAGTGAAATACCGCGAGCGGGCCATCGCCGACGGCGTGGTCAGTGACTCCTATCCGTGGATCGACGCCGTGGATATAGACAACCGCAGCGCCATCATCATCTCGCGCTTCGACATCGCCATGGGCTGGGAAAAAAACCGCCATGACAGCTGGGGCTACGAGGATGCCGACGCCCGACGCCTCGGTGCCAACCTGCTCTCGTACGTCACCGCCATGCAGGAGGCCGGCCGGAGTGCTGGCAAGAGCGTCGAACTCGCCGATGCCGGCGGCTCCAAGGCCGGTAGCCTGCGCGTTGGTTGGGTCGCCCATGTCGGTCCGTGGAAAACTCGGCCAGCTGCGCTACCGATGTTGTTGCGGAAATTCAACGAGCAAACCGGTGCCCCGGTCTCGTTCGAATGGCGCGAGGTTGCCTTGTCCGACGCATCCATGTTCGAGACACCCTTGCTCTATCTAACTGGCACCACGGATTTTTCGCTCGGCGAAAACGAACGCGCCAATCTCCGGCAATTCCTCATGAAGGGTGGCGTCCTGTTTGCCGAGGCTGGCGATGGCCGCGCGACTTTCGACACGGCCTTCCGCGCGGAAATGGCCAAGGTGCTGCCCGACCATCCGCTGCTGCCTCTGCCCGCCTCCGCCTCACTTTTCCACCAACCTAACGAAGTGGCGACGGTCAAGTTACGTCCCGCCCTCGCCGCGCAACTCGACAAAAAAAGCTCCTCTGCTCCGGAGTTGTTGGCTGCCGAGGTCAATGGTGCCACCGCCGTGATCTATTGCCCACGCGACCTGGCCGCCGGCTGGGAGCAGGCTCCCGCCCCATACGCCATCGGTTACGAGGCCGCCGACTCCACCGCCATCGGCGTTAACATCCTCTTCCATGCACTTGTCCGCTAGCGAGGCTGCGCCTCAGACCCAAGACGCAAGACGCAAGACTTGAAGACGGCTCGGCTGAGACTTCGGCGAGCTCGGTCGATCCGCTCGCCGAACGCCCAAGAGCAGAAAACTTGACCTAACGACAGCAACTTTGCTTTTCAAGGACTCTAGATCTAATAATTCATCCTTCATCCTTCATCCTTCATCCTTCATCCATTAGAAATGTCCACCTTCAGTGATTTTCTATCAGTCGAGACGATGCGCCGTCTTGATCACCTTGCGCTGGGCTCACGCTGGACTGCGGAGGGCGGGCGGGCCGGTCGTCACTCGAGTGTGCTCAAAGGGGCTAGCGTTGAATTCCGTGACCACCGGGATTATGTCCAAGGCGACAACCTCCGCCACCTCGATTGGAAGTTATTTGGCCGCAGCGAACGCTACTTCATCAAGCAATATCAGGAGGAAACCAGCCTGCGCGTCCACCTCGTGCTGGATGCCTCCGCCTCCATGGCATTCCAGCATTCCGGCCTAACCAGCAAGTTTGATTTCGCCCGTGAACTCGCCGCCGCAGTCGCCTATCTCGCCCACCACCAACAGGACTCCGTCGGCCTCGTCATCTACGACGACCAAGTCCGCCGCTGGCTGCCCACCAAGGGCGGCAGTCGTCATGTTAGAAATTTCCTCGACGCCCTTGGAGCCCATCAACCGGCCGGCCGAACCGATACCGGCAAGGCCCTCGAGGCCCTCGCCGAAGGCATGGCCCGGCGCGGTTTGGTGTTCATGTTGTCTGATTTGTTGGATGATCCCGAGGCGGTTTTTCGCGCACTGGCCCATTTCCGCCGTCGTGGCCACGATGTGGTGCTTGTTCACGTCCTGGACCCGGCCGAGCTCACGCTGCCCTTCGACGGTGTGTCCGACTTCATCGACATGGAAACCGGCGAGCGCCTCGAGGCCGACGCCGCGCTGGTGCGCCGGGCCTACCGTGACGCCATCGATTCCGCCATTGCCGGCTTCCGGGCTCGCTGCGGTGCCCTGCGGGTGGATTACCGCATTGCCACCACCGAACAGCCCCCCGCCGTGTTTCTCAGCGGGTTGTTAGCCGACCGCCAGCGTCTCGGGGCGTGATGGTAATGCCGTCCATGTTCTTGCCGCCGGTGACGGCTGAACGTCCGCCTTGATCAGCCTTGCCTGACTCAATTTGTTTGCTGTGCGCGGCGCTGCGGCCTTTCCAGAAGGCTTTGACTGCCGCCTTGGTCTTGGCTTCGGAATTTGCGAGATACAGACCCATTTTATTTAGCTTCAGTTAGATATTGTTTCTCCGTTGGGTCAAGATGATAGATTTGGCCTACGATGGCAAGCGCCGTATCCACGTCATTACTAGCGGCGGCAGATCCAAGTGCTTGTTGGTTGTCGATGGAGATATCCCGCCAATGCGGCAGACGAATTCGGCGGAGGTATTGGGCTTGGAACCGGAGGCAACCGCCGTGCATCTTGGTCGAATAGGCACGCACGAAGAGGTGTGCAATACCGGCCCGAAGCACTGCTTGCAGCGCTGGAAGAGGCCATTCTTTAGCCACGATGAAGTAGAGATTGTGATGGGGATAGAGTAGCCCATCTTCGAGGACAATGTGGGCCGAGCCCTTAATATCAGGAATGAGCAGTTTTGGCGTGCGGGCCAATGAGGGGGTGATCCTATCAATCGTGCGATACCACGAGCCATTTCCGCGCTGGGCACAGTGACGGGCCTTCAATTGGGCTGCATGCTTTTCCATGAAGGCGGCGAAGAGTGGGTAACGGGCGAAGTCGGCAAGCGAGCCATCCTCTTCAAACGGGTTCACCACGCCGAGACCATGCCAATGGACGGCACCATTGAGAAGGTCACGGGTCATGACCAGTGGCAGCTTGCGCTCGTCTTCCACTGCTAGATCAGCCATTGGGCCGATGAAGACCTTGTCAGCGCCGGTAGCAACACCAATGCCGACGCTGCAACCGGCATCTTCGAGAGTGGGAAACTCCGCTTCGAGTCGCCGCACAAGCGACAGAGATGATTGGGCATCAGCCTCTAGCAGCCATGGGCGCTGGTCTATTGTGACACCGGATATCTCGAAAATCGTGTCAGTGAAGTATTGGGTAGGGCCAGTGATTTGGTCGCGCAGACGAGCTAATGATTCGGTTGTTACTTCCGGGCGATGGGCAATACGAGAGCGGCCCATTTTTCCTCGCTCAATGACGGTGATGGCTGGATAGGCGACAACCTCGGATTGAAACGCATGGGTACCAACCATATCGATATAATACTTGAGGGTGTAGTTTCGTGAGACCAATTGCCGCAAGGGTCCGCCGTAACGGTTTTTCATCCAGCGATCAGAACAAATGAAGCCAAGCACCCCACCGTTGCTCAAGAGTTGCAAAGACCGCTCGATGAACGGCACATACAGATCGGCGCGATCATATAGGCTGGTGTAGCGTCGGCGGTATTCCGCAAGCAAAGGTGCCGGAATCATTTCCTGCCGGACATAGGGTGGATTTCCGACTACAAAATCAAAGTTTTCAGGCAAATTTTCCAATAGAAAATCCCCGTTGCTAATCCATGCATCGGCCAATTCAACTGCGTCCGGATGCGTCATGCCAAACGCGACAAGCAAAGTGAAAACCCGTTGGCGGGTGGCAACAAACGTCTCGCGGTGAAGTTCAATCGCGCGGATCGCGCCCGAAAGTTGGATTGCTGGAATGTTGTCGCGGGAGGCGGAAATGAGAAGCCGCTCGATCGCTGACAAAAGAAAATCCCCTGTGCCAAAGGATGGCTCCAGCAAGCGAAATTTCCACAACGGCTTATCAGCGGTGTAGTCAGCTAGATCGAGGATGAAGCAAACCACCTCCGGGCGGGTGAAAATCGCCCCGCGTTCTTGTCCTGAGGAGGATTTCATTCGCTCGACGTCCGCGCCGAGAAAGACGTCTGAAGAGAATAACTCAGGAGAAGTGCGGTCCAGATAGGGTTGAGGCATGATCACTTGGGAGCATCAGCCGCAGCCGCAACCGGTGCCGCAACTGCTGGCGCGGCGGGCGGCGAGTTTGGCTTCGAGGGCGATGGCGGTGGGAGTGATGGACAGGCCGCCGAGGTTGGTGCAGCGGACTTCGCGCGGCATCTGGCTGGCAACGTGCTTGGCACTATCGATCACTTCGTCGAGCGGAATGATCGGGTCGAAGCCGGCGAGGGCCATATTGGCGCAGGCCAAGGCGTTGCTGGCGGCCATGACGTTTTTGCCGAGGCAGGGGACTTCGACGCGGTTGGCCACTGGATCACAAATGAGACCAAGCATGTTTTGAAAGGCCATCGAGGAGGCAGCCACGGCTTGTGCCAGAGTGCCGCCAGCTAGAGTCACCAGAGCGGCGGCGGCCATGCTTGCGGCGGACCCCCCCTCGGCCTGGCAGCCGCCGACTTCTGCGGCAAACGTCCAGCGGGTGGCAATGAAGACACCGATGAGACCGCTAGCTAACAATGCCTTGGCCATCGCCTCCTCGTCCAGGCCCATGGCTTCGGCCATCGCAATGACCGCTCCGGGCAGTGCCGCGCAGGCCCCGGCGGTTGGTGCGGCGACGATCACGCCCATCGAGCTTTTCACTTCCATCAATGCCGTGACATAGAGGATGATGCGGTTCAATGCACCGCCATCTAGCAATTTTCCCGCTCTCAGCAATTCATCGAAGCGGCCGGATTGGTGGCCTAGCACGCGGTCGTCGTACTGGGTACCGGCGATGCCAGCGGCAATGGAGTGCCGCACGATTCGCACGATGTCCAGCATCTTGGCGACGACCTCCGCCTCGCTGATCCCGCCGCGCGCCATCTCATATTCCACGGCCAGCAGCCACAATGGGGTGCCGCGGCCGGCGTCGTGATCCAACATTTCCGCGCAGGAGCCGAATGGCACCGCCGTTTCCTTGCGCGACATGACCGGCAGCACCGGCCCCAAGCGTTTAATCGACCGGATGCCGGGAATCTTTGATAGAATATGATCACTCACAAACTCCGGGGCTTTAACTTCGATGAGTTGTCTGCCATCGGTCTTGTGGAGCAGGATGGCATCGGCAGTGAAGCGGGTTTCCAGCACTGCGATTAGCTCCTCAGCCGGTCCTTCCGCCCACAACAAAGTCTGATAGCAATCACCGAACATCGATACCGGAAAGCCATCGAGGTCAATGACTTCCATCATGCCGCCGCCGGTCGAAATGGCCCGCAAGGTATGAGTTTCCCGAGAACTTCGCAGCGTGAGACGATAGGTGTTAGGGTGCGGATCCCCGGCGTCCACCGTCTCGATGGAGAGGCAAACCCCGGCGGCGCGCAACGCCTGCGGCGAGTCCGGCAGGCGTGCATCTGCCGCATCCCAACCTAGCAACCCGCCGAACAGGCCCATATCAGAGCCCTGGGTATCGTGGGTGTTAGGCAGCGAGCCGTTCACGTCGAACTCAACCAGAACATCGCTGAAGTCCGCGTCCATCAGGTCGCGGGCCAAACGGCCGATGCGCAATGCGGCGGCACAGTGTGAACTGGATGGCCCGCGCATCACCGGGCCAATGACATCATTGAAAATACTGACTAGCATAAAATTGGGTTCGTTTATTTTCCGTTCCAACGGAAGGCCTCGCCCTTGGCAGGGGTGACGTCGCGGACGCGGTCCTGATAGCGAACTCGCAACGGATTGCCGGATTGGGAGTGAATGACTGCGTTGGTGAGTTGGCCATCCTTCCACTCCAAATCCACGCTGAAGCCGCCACGGGCACGCAGTCCGCTGACTGAGCCGGTGGCCCATTCCTTGGGCAGTGCGGGTAGCAGATGCACTTCGCCGACGTGGGATTGCAGCAACATCTCGGCGATGGCCGCTGTGGCACCGTGAACGCCGTCCACCTGCGCCGCTCGGAAGCATTTGGAAAATAGGTTGGGCGTGGTTTGCAGGGCGATTTGGTTAGATAAGCATTTTAGCGCGTGTTGACCATCGTAGAGGCGTGCCCAACAGGCGGCTTTCCAAGCCATGCCGAAGCCTGTGCCGACGTCGCCGCGGATGTTGAGAGCTGCCTTGGCGGCTTGTGCCAGTTCGGGGGTGGAGGCGGGGGTGATTTGGTTGCTAGGGTATAAGCCGTAGAGGTGGGAGATATGCCTGTGTTGGCTTTCCAGCACACCCCAATCTTGCAACCACTCCTGAAGCTGGCCGCTTTTGCCAACCTGCATCGGGGCCATGCGAGCCCGCGCCGCCGCCACTTTCTTGCCGAACTCCTCGTCCACGGCCAGAATTCTGCAACTCTCACTGCAGGCGGTGAACAGGTCCTTGACGATTCCCAAATCGATCGTCGAGCCCGCGCAAATGGTCGTGCCGGGGACGTCGTAGCCCATGCCTTCAACGATGTGCGGGCCGTTGCCGGGACTGGCCGGGAAGTTTTCGGGTGAGGTGGATGGGCAGGTGACCAGCCATTTGTGGCTGGGTTCCTCGACCAGTGTATCGAGGAAAAATTGTGAGGCACCTTTGAGGAGGGGCTGGATTTGGCGCAGATAGTCTTTGTCGCCACTGAACTGATAGTGCTCCCACAGATGAGTGCACAGCCATGCGCCACCGACAGAGAAAGTTCCCCAGGTGGCTCCATCCATCGGGGCGGCGGCGCGCCACTGGTCGGTGTTCTGATGGAAAACCCAGCCGTTGGCACCGTAGTGAACCTTGGCAATTTTGGCACCGGTTTCTGACAAATCGGTGACCATCCGCAGCAATGGCTCAGTGCAATCCTGCAGGCCGGTGGTTTCCGCCGGCCAGTAATTCATCTCCGTGTTGATGTTGGTGGTGAACTTGCTTTCCCAAGACGGGTTCATATCCTCGTTCCAAATCCCTTGCAGATTCGCCGGTTGGCAACCGGGACGGCTGCTGCCTAGCAAAAGATAGCGGCCGTACTGGAACATCAGCGCCGCCAGTTGCGGGTCGTTCGCCGGAATGTGGTCGGTGAGCCGCTGGTCCGTCGGCAGCGCAGAAGCCGCCGTCTCTGGCAAACTCAGCTTGACCGACCCGAAGAATTTTTCGTGGTCGGCGACGTGCGCGGAACGCAACGTTTCGAATGACGTGTTATCGACATGGGCGAGGTAGTCGCGGACCCTCGCAGCGGGGTCGCCGCTAACGTCATTGTAGCGCTTGAAGTTGGTTGCAGCAGCGATGATCAAGGTGACAGCGTCGGCACCTTCGATAGACACGCCATCCTTGCTAACAACGCGCTTGCCACCCTCGGCCAGGACCCGGGCTCGGCCCTCGTAGCGGACGCGGCCCTCGATGCCCGCCATGCTGCCGGTTTTTCCGCGCAGCACCAGTTCTCCCTCTGGGGTGACCTCGGTGGTGAACGATTCGTCGCCGGGCTCCTTGGTGTTAGGGATGCCGGCGAGTTTGGCGGCAACGGTGACCGAGCCAGGCTTGTTAGCAGAGATGCGAACGACCACCACCTGATGAGGGGCGCTGGCAAACACCTCGCGCCGGAACTCGGTGCCGCCGGATTGATAGGTGACGCTGGCAACTCCCGTGGTTAGGTCGAGGTCGCGGCAGTAAGCGGTGGCGGATTTGTGATCTTTTGGAAACTCCAGCAGCAGGTCGCCGAGCGGTTGGTATTTCATTTGATCGACTGGCTTGCCCATCATGGTTTTGTTAAACAAGGCCTCGGCGTCGCATTCCTTGCCGGCGAAAACAAGGCGGCGAATCTCGGGCAACGCCGCAGGGCCGCCACTGCGGCTCGGATCATAAGGACCGCCGGTCCAGATCGTCTGCTCGTTGAGGTTGATGCGGTCGCTGGCGGTGCCGCCAAACACCATCGCCCCGAGCCGACCGTTGCCCACCGGCAGCGCTTCGATCCACTTGCTGGCCGGCTGTGCGTACCACATCGTGGTGGCCGCGGCTGCGGGCTTCAACGTGGGGTGGACCGGCTGCGGGTGGTTGCCAGGCTGCTTCTTCTCGAAACCGGTTTGGACGGGACCCCAGATGGTCGTCATCAGTTGATAGATATCAGGTTCCGCGGTCATCAATTCGGCGCGGTTGAACGGGAAAAAGTCGTTGCTGCCGAAATATGCCTCGGTCATTTCCGCGAAAAATTCTTTGTGGTCGGTCAGGCCGTAGTGGCGGACGTGTTGGCCGGTGATGAGAAGGGCGGAATCGCCGTGGCCGCTGGCCTTGTAGCGGGTGTAGGTATCGCGGATTCGAGCTTCGTCGAAGCCTAGCACCTGGTCATGATAGGCGTGGGCGAGTTCGTGGAGCACGCACCAGGGTTGGACGTTAATCTGGCGCGGTTCTAGCAACTCGGTGGCCTCCGGGATGTGGACGCAATGGGCGAGGTCGGCGGCATAGCCATTTTCGGCCAGCCACTCGGCCTCCGGGTGGTACTGCATGGGCCGCAGTTTGCCGTGAGTCAGGTCGAGCACGATGGTGACGCCTTGCAACTTGGCCAGGCAAAACGGGCGGACGACTGCCTTGATGTCTGAGAGGCGGGCCTCGAGGTTTTTCAGGATGCGGGTGCCCAATTCCTGGTTGGGTGGCTGGAGGAGGCGGTCATCGACGCGCACGTTCCAACCTTCGATGGAGCGGATACTGCGTGAGGCGGGCTTGGGCGGTTCCGGCGTGGCTTCGGCGGCATGGGCACCCAGGCAGAGGCCGAGTTGCAGGGCGCTTCCAACAATCAATTGGGACATGGTCATAGTGGGAGTGGGGGCGGAAATGAACGGTTGCGGACCTGAGTGTGTGCGAGGATTCCCTCGCTGCCAAGCCAATCGTCAAAGGATTGCGCCACACAATGAGCTTGCCCGGCGCACAGCGATGGCGCAGGCTCAGGCCATGGACAGGAGACGGGATTATCTATCGTTGCTGGCGCTGCGCTTGCGTGTCGGCCTTGGGCTGTGGTTTATCTGGAGCGGCTACCAGTTGGTTTTTGTCAGCGGTTTGACGCACTTTACTCAGGCTGTGGGCAACTACAAAATAGTGGGAGCCCCCTGGGATGCGCTGATTGCCTACACCCTGCCGTGGTTCCAGATAGTCACGGGCGCTTGCCTGGCGCTGGGCCAGCCGCGGCGGGGTGCGATTCTAGCGGGCTGTGGATTGGTAACCACCTTTGCGGTGGCCATCGGTTGGGCTTGGCGTCATAAACTCAACATCGCCTGTGGCTGCCATGGCGGCGACGAGCCGATCCAATATTGGTGGAAAGTATTGGAGTTTTATGCCTATTACGAGGCGTTTGCCTTCCTTTGGTGGATCGAGGTTCGGAACTCAAAGCTCTGAGTTTAGGGCCAGAGCCCCGAGCCCTTTAGGCATTCCCTGCGGCCGCAGGCTCGGAACTGAGGACCTTTGAGATTACGGCCAGTGGGTGATGGATTTGAGGAAGGCGAGGCGCAGATCGATATCGGCGCGGGTGATTTCCTGCAGGCGACGGGTCGAAAATGCCTCACAAGTGAAGGACGCCACCACCGACCCCTCGACCACCGCCTGGCGGATGTCGTCAAAGGTGAATTGATCGCGGTCAGTAGCGGCCAGAAAGCCAGCCAGCGCGCCCAGAAACGAGTCGCCGGCTCCGGTGGGGTCTGCCACCTCGTGCAGCGGAAAGGCCGCACAACGGAAAAAGTTGGATGATGAGAGGCTAGGGGTGTCACTGGCGGCAAACAACATTGCCCCGAACTCACCCAGCTTGATGACCACAAACCGCGGCCCTTTGGCAAGGAGGCGCTGGCCCGCCACCACTAGATTGCTAGTCGCCACAAATTCGCGGGCCTCGCTTTCGTTGATGACTAGAAGGTCGATGCGCTTGAGCACATCGTGAAGGCGCTCGTTAGCAATGTGAATCCACAGGTCCATGGTGTCGGCCACGACGAACGGATGGGCCGCGGTGCATTGGTCGAGCATCTGGATTTGGTTCTCCGGAGCCATGTTCGCGAGGATGATCACCGGCGCACCGGCCAGCGCTGCGGGCACTTTGACACTCCAATTTTCCAGCACATTGATATCAACTTGGCGGGTGGTGCGATCGTTCATGTTCTCATGGTATTCACCGGACCAGGAGAAGGAATCGCCGGTTGAGCGTTCGAGTCCGTCGAGCGTGATGCCGCGGCTTTCTAACATTGCGAGGTGTTCCTGCGGAAAATCCTTGCCGATGATGCCGACGAGATGCACCGGGTTGGTGTAGTAGGAGGCGGCGAGTGCGGCGTACGAAGCGGATCCGCCGAGTAGGTTAGCGGCCTCTGCTGTGGGGGTTTTAACGTGGTCAATGGCGACGGTGCCGCCGATGATGATGGGGGACATGGTGGGTGTTGGTTATTGGCTATTGGCTATTGGCTATTGGCTATTGGCTAGACGGGAGAGGCTGGGGCCCGGGGGGGGCATGGAGTGGGCAGGAACTTAAACTTTAGCGAGGTGGAGTCTCAAACCAAGCGTGAGCTCAGTCGAACGACTTCGGCGTGAGCTCAGTCGAACGCTTGATGATTGCTGATTGATGAACGTTGAGTTGCTCAGGGGGCTGGCTGGTGCGCGATCATGAACCGATCACTGCACCGCCCTTGGTTTGGCCGTTGCCACGGACGCGGTATTGATAGGACGTGAGTTCCCGCAGGCCCATGGGGCCCCGGGCATGGAGTTTGTCGGTGGAGATGCCGATTTCCGCGCCGAAGCCAAATTCGCCGCCATCGGCGAAGCGGGTTGAAACATTGTGAAACACGCAGGCGGAGTCCACTTCGCGGAGAAACCGTCCGGCGGCGGCTTGGTCCGCAGTGACGATGGTGTCGGTGTGGTGCGAACCGTACTCATTGATATGGGCAATCGCCGAATCCAGCGAATCGACAACTTTGATGGAAAGGATCAGTTCGAGGTATTCGCAGCGCCAGTCGTCCTCGGTGGCCTCCGCAATGTCAGTTAGGATAGCTCGGGTGGTGGGGCAGCCTCGCAGTTCCACGTGTTTGGCCTGCAGTGCGGTGGCGACGCGCGGCAGGAAGCTAGCGGCGACGTCGCGATGGACGAGCAAGGTTTCCAGAGCGTTGCAGACACCGCATTTCTGGGTTTTTGAGTCCACGGTTAGGGAGACAGCCATTGCGGGATCGGCTGCGGCATCGACGAAGAGGTGGCAGATGCCGTCGTAGTGTTTGATGAC
The DNA here is from genome assembly GCA_903827375.1 of Akkermansiaceae bacterium. GTDB lineage: Bacteria > Verrucomicrobiota > Verrucomicrobiia > Verrucomicrobiales > Akkermansiaceae > Luteolibacter. The sequence goes on along the minus strand of CAIKHZ010000290.1, from coordinate 20,476 downwards.
GGGCATGCGTGCCAGGGACACCACGGTTTCGATAAGGCCCTTGCCACCACGCGGAATGATGAGGTCGAGCCAGCGGTCCATCTGGGCGAGCACCGCCACGCTTTCCCGCTCGGTGAAAGGGATGAGTTGAATTGCGTGTTCGGGCAGGCCAGCTGCCGATCCGCCCGCTTGCAGGACTGCGGCAATGGCGCGGTTTGAGTGGATTGCCTCGCTGCCGCCGCGCAAAATCGTTGCGTTGCCGGTTTTGAAGCACAACACGGCAGCGTCGGCAGTGACGTTTGGGCGGCTCTCATAGATGATGCCGATGGTGCCGATGGGCACCCGCACTTGCTCGATGTTCAGGCCGTTGGGGCGCTGCCATGAGTCGATGATCTGGCCGACTGGATCGGCCAGTGTGGCCACTTGATCAATGCCGGCGGCCATCGCTTCGAGGCGGGTTTCATCGAGGCGCAAACGGTCCAACATCGCTGCGGAGAGTGCCTTTTCGGGTGTTGCCGCAGCTGCCATATCCAGAGCATTGGCGGCAAGCAGGGATGGGGTCGCGTCACGGACGGCGGCGGCCATGGCCCTCAGGATGGAATTTTTCTGCTCACTGTTGAGCTGGGCAAGGCGATAGGCTGCCGCGCGGGCTTGGCGGCCCATCAGGTGGATGGTGTCGGAAATGGAAGCGGACATGGCGGGATGGTAGCAGGCGATAGGCGGCAGGGGCGGCGATTCGGCGAGCCAGAGGGCGGGCGCTGGTGGGATGCGTTAGACCCGTGGGTGAAAGCGTGTGGAGATGCCCGAACCGGCGAGAATGCCAGCGAGGCGCTCGGGATGCCGGCCGTTGGCGATGTGGGTTTCGATGCCGGCATCCACGGCGTAACGGATGGCCCCGAGCTTGGAGGCCATGCCGCCCATGGAAAACCGGCCCTTGTCTAGCCGCACGTGATGGATGACACGATCCATGTCGGTAACTTCCGGAATGAGCGTGTTGGTTTCCGGGTCCAGCAATCCGTCGGTGCTGGTGAGCAGGATGATGCGGCGCACCTGAACGAGTTTTGCCACTTGGACGGATAGCATATCGTTGTCCCCGAACTTCAACTCCTCGACGGCCACCGAGTCGTTTTCATTGATGATGGGCAGGATGCGAGGTTCGACGAGCAAGCGGCGAAACGTGTCGCTGACGTAGGTGGCCCGCTCGGGTGTGCCAAAGTCCGCAGCAGTCAGGAGGACTTGGGCAATAGTGATTTCAAAGTTGGCAAACAAGCTGCTGTACGTCTGCATGAGCTGGGCTTGGCCGACTGCCGCACAAGCTTGGCGGGTGGCGGTTTCCTGCGGATACTCGGAGAGTCCGAATGCCGCCAGCCCCGATCCCACCGCACCGGAGGACACGAATAAGCAGCGGTGGCCGGCATCGACCAGTCCGGCAATTGCAGCTACCAGATGGACCAGCGCGGCACGATCCAAGGTGCCGCTGGCGGATTTTGTCAGAACGCCGGTGCCGGCCTTGATGAGAGTTAGATCAGAAGACATGGGAGGTATGGGTGAGGCTGGATAACAAACCATTTACTCTTCATCCTTGGCGCCTTTGACGCGGACCTTGCCGCGGAGTTTGGCTTCGATGAAGGCGTCCAGGTCGCCGTCCATCACGTCCTGAATGTTGCCGCTTTCCTCACCGGTGCGGAGGTCGAGGACCTTTTGATAGGGTTGGAAGACGTAGGAGCGGATTTGGTTGCCCCACGAGACGTCGCCCTTTTCGCTGTAGGCGCGGTCTGATTCTGCGCGTTGTTTGTCTTCCTCGATGGTGTAGAGCTTGGACTTGAGGATCTCGAAAGCGAGTTCGCGGTTGGCACCCTGTGAGCGGGCGGCGGTGGAGCGAATCAGAATTCCGGTGGGAAGGTGGCGTAGCAGGACTGCGGTTTCCACCTTATTGACGTTTTGCCCCCCCTTGCCACCCGAACGCGTGGTGGTGATCTCAATGTCCGTCAGGTTGATTTCAATCTTGATCTCCTTGGAAATTTCCGGGTTGGCATCGATCGACGCGAACGAGGTATGGCGTTTGGCAGCGGCATCGAACGGGGAGATGCGCACCAAGCGATGGACCCCGCGCTCGCACTTCAGAAAGCCGTAGGCATATTCGCCGGCAATGCGCAGCGTGCAGGAACGCAGGCCCGCCTCATCGCCGTCTTGCCAATCAAGCGTCTCCACAGTGAAGCCCCGGCGCTCGGCCCAGCGGCAGTACATGCGGTGGAGCATTTGCGCCCAGTCGCAAGCCTCGGTGCCGCCAGCTCCCGCCTGGATGACTAGAAAGCACGACGAATTGTCGCCGGGTTGGTCAAGCAGGGTGAGCAATTCATATGAGCGAATGTCATCCTCGAGTGTCTTGGCATTGTGGATCGCCTCGCGCGCCAGCTCGGCATCGTCAAATTCCTTGGCCAGGGCCACTCCTTCGTCGATATCTGCCACCCTCGCCTCTAGCTTGAGAAAACTTTCAAGCTTCTTCTTTAAGCCGCTGGCCTTTGAACTGACGGATTTGGCGTGGTCTGAGTCGTTCCAGAATGCCGGCGAGCCCATGGCCTCCTCAAGCGTGTTGATTTCGTTTTCAAGGGTCGGGACGTCAAAGATACCTCCTGAGCATCGACAGGCGGCGTTTCAAGCCGCTGATGTCGAGCGCCAGGAGGTCGGCGGTAGGAAGTAAGGACATGGGACGGGGAACAAACGCTATTTTGTGTCGGCAGGCAAGCCGGAAGATCAAGCAAAGTTGCGTGCAATCTCAATACTGACAGACGTCAAGGGGATTAACGCTTGTGACGTTTGAGTGTTTTTCCGATGGGTGTTTTTCCGCTGGCCATTTTTCGGAGCTGAGGCTAAACTGGGGGCGGGAGTGCAATTTGGAAATAGCCCTAAAAATTGGCACGCCGTTTGCTTTCATCCTATTAACTCGTCACATCATGAAAAAAATTGAAGCCATTATCAAGCCGTTCAAGCTAGAAGAAGTGAAGGAAGCCTTGGCGGAAGCCGGGATTCAAGGGATGACCGTGACCGAGGTCAAGGGCTTCGGGCGCCAGAAGGGGCACACGGAGATTTACCGTGGTTCCGAGTACACCGTGGATTTTTTGCCGAAGGTAAAAATCGAAGTGGTGGTGGATGACGCGGCGGCTGAGAAGGTCGCGCAGGTGATCGTCAAGAGTGCCAACACCGGCAAAGTTGGGGATGGCAAGGTGTTTGTTTCCAACGTTGAGCAGGCGATCCGAATTCGCACTGGAGAGACCGGATCGTCGTCGGTGGTTGGCGCGTGAGGATGGCAACCCGGCCCGGCATGCGCGTTGGGCCGAGACGGTCCATCAAGGAACGTAGCGGTCTTGGCTGTGAGAGGAGCCGGAGACAACGCCCGTCGTAAAATTGGATTTTGCGGATGTTCGAGATTGAACCCTTGGGATGAGGGGGCATACTGCCGCCCCGTCCGGAGGGCGGGATAACATCTCGAAACACCGCATCATGGTTCCGCCATCCATCACTCCAAGAAAACCCGTCAAGCGCAAGGTCACCAAGGGAAAGGTCACCAAGGCATGGACGCCCGAGCAATCCGCCGAACTCTACGGCGTCGAACAATGGGGCCATGGATTTTTCGGAGTCAACAAGAAGGGGCACGTCACCGTGCGTCTGGCCGATGACGATGACGGGGCCGAAGTGGCGCTGTTTGAGGTGATCGAGGGGTTGCGGGATCGTGGCACGCATTTGCCGGTCCTTTTGAGGTTCCGGGATTTGTTGCATTCGCGCATTACGGAAATCAACCTGTCGTTTCGCAAGGCGATCAGGGAGCACGGGTACACGGGCGAATACCGGGGGGTTTACCCGATCAAGGTGAACCAGCAGCGGCAGGTCATCGAAGAAATTTCAGAGTTTGGGAAGAAGTACCATTACGGGTTGGAGGCGGGATCGAAGCCGGAGCTGATCGCGGCGCTGGCACACATGCACGATCCGGAAGCCTACATCATTTGCAATGGCTACAAGGATGAGGAGTTCATTGATTTGGCGCTGCACGCCAAGAAGATGGGGCTAAAGGTGATGTTGGTGTTGGAGATGCCGACTGAGTTGGAGTTGATCTTGGAGCGCTCGCGGCAAATTGGAGTGGAACCCAACCTGGGCATCCGAGTGCGGCTTTCAACCCGTGGCTCGGGCCACTGGCAGGACAGCGCGGGTGATAAATCCGTGTTCGGGCTCAACGCGTCACAAGTGATCGACGTGGTGGACCGGCTCAAGGATGCAGGCAGGTTAGACTGTTTGAAGATGCTGCACTATCATCAGGGGTCGCAGATTCCTAACATCGCAGCGATCCGCGAGGGCGCCACAGAGGCGGTGCGCATGTATTGTGATTTGGTCAAGGAGGGGGCACCGATGGGTGTGCTGGATATTGGCGGTGGCATGGCTGTGGATTATGATGGGTCTCACACAAATTTCCATTCCTCGTGCAACTACTCGATTCCTGAGTATTGCATGGACATTGTGGAAGTGGTGACGCAGGTGTGTGACAAGGCCGGGGTGGCGCATCCGACGTTGGTATCGGAGAGTGGGCGTGCGGTGGTGGCGTATTACTCGGTGTTGGTGTTCAATATATTGGATGTGACCAGTGCGCAAAGCAGTGACAAAGCGCCATTGGTGCCGGAGCAAGCGCCGCAAAGTTTGCTCAATCTCATTGACGTCAACAAGGTGGTTAGCAAAAAAAACCTGCAGGAGTGCTTCAACGATGCCGCCTATTATCGCGATCAAATGCGTGCCCAGTTTTTCTACGGCAGTGCGACGTTGCGGGAGCGGGGGTTGGCGGAAGCGTGGTTTTGGCACATCATCACGCGCATTTCCAAACTGATCGCCGAGTTGGAGGATATTCCGGAGGATTTGCGCGAACTGTCCTCGACGCTGGTGGATTTCTATTACGGCAACTTCAGTTTGTTCCAGTCGTTGCCGGACTCATGGGCGATTGACCAGATCTTCCCGGTAATGCCGATTCACCGCTTGGATGAGAAACCGAAAAACCGAGCCGTGCTGGCAGATATCACCTGCGATTGCGACGGCAAGATCGATCATTTCATTGACAAGGAGGACGTGGCGAAGGTGTTGCCTCTGCACGGGCTCAAGCCGGATGAGCCGTATTATGTGGCGGTATTCCTGGTCGGGGCCTATCAGGAAACTCTGGGCGACCTGCACAATTTGCTAGGTGACACCAACGTGGTGGGCGTGCATCTGGAAAAAGGCAAGCCGGTGTACACCCATGAGGTCGAGGGTGACACGGTGGCCGACGTGCTTTCTTATGTGGAATTCGACCCGAAGGAGTTGGTCACTCGTTTCCGTTCGTTTGCGGAGCAAGCGGTGGCCGACGGGCTGATCACTCCGAAGGAGCGCCGTGAGATCCTCGACATGTATCGCGCCGGATTGGCCGGTTATACCTACTTTGAGAGCTGAGTCTCAAGCTAACAGACGTTAGGGGATGCCGGAAGAGCTGAAGAGCTGAAGAGGACCTGCTGCGCGGTGCTGGTGCATTTCTGCCATGCCCGGATGATCTCACTGACCGAATACGATCGCGCATTTCGCAAATTGGACAGCGGTTTCGCAAAATGACTGTTGTCCCAACTCCCGGGATTTAGTCTCATGGGCGGGTTGGCCGGGCAGGCATGCTGTCCGGCGTGAACATCTCTCACCGCCATGTCCCCCAAACACCTCCTTGTTCTATCCGCCATTGCCCTGACTCTGGGTGCCCGAATTGCCACCGCCGATAGCGTGGCTGTCGTTGAGCGGCCCGACGTTGCCGCGACCAACCCGTATTATCCTGGCAACAAGGCACCGCTGCTGGCCAGCCCCTACATCCGGCTACCCCTCTGCACGGTCAAACCCCAGGGCTGGTTGCTCAAACAATTGCAGCTACAAGCTAACGGTTTCCACGGCCACCTCGGAGAAATCAGTCCGTTCCTCACCAAGAAGAACAACGCATGGCTGGATCCGGCCGGCAAAGGAGACAATTTCTGGGAGGAAGTGCCGTATTGGCTGCGCGGCTATGCGGCTGCGGCATTTTTGCTCGATGATCCCAAGCTGGTAGCCGAGGCCAAGGCCTGGCTCGAGCCGTCGCTGGCCGGCCAGAGGCCCAATGGCTACTTCGGCACGGAGGCACTATCCGGGCTGAATGGGCAGGAGCCGGACTTGATGCCGCATTTGAACATGATGTATGCCTATCGTTTCTACTATGATTATAGTGGCGACAAGCGGGTGCTCGATTTACTAACGAAGTTCTGCCATTACGAACTGACGTTGGACGACAAGAAGTTTTTCCAGGGTGGCTGGGGGGTATCGCGCAACAGTGATAACATGGACATGGTGTACTGGCTGTACAACCGCACCGGCGATCCCAAGCTTTTAGAGCTCGGTGAAAAACTCATGCGCACCGGCCAAAAGTGGATGGACCGAATCGGTGGCGGCCACAATGTGCAAACCTGCCAGGGGTTCCGCAAACCAGCTGTTTTCTATCAGCAAAACAAGGACCCGAAATACCTGGAAATCGCCGATTCCAATTGGACGGCGCTCTATGACCAGTACGGCCAGGTGCCCGGCGGCATGTTCGGTGGCGACGAGTTTGCCCGGCCGGGCTATGGCGACCCGAAGCAGGCGATAGAAACCTGCGGTGCGGTGGAGATGATGTTTTCCGAACAAATCCTCTTCCGCATCACCGGCGACCTCAAATGGATGGACCGCTGCGAAAACATCGCCTTCAACACGTTCCCGGCCACCATGACCGCCGACGGCAAGGCGCTGCGATACCTGACCAGCCCTAACCAGTCCAACTCCGACGCACGCAGCAAGGCCCCCTCGTTATGCAATGACGGCGAGATGCAGGTGATGGACCCGCACAACCACCGCTGCTGCCAGCACAACGTCGGCGTCGGCTGGCCGCATTTCGTCGAAAGCCTGTTTGAAGCCACCCCAGATAGCGGCCTAGCCGCCGTGATGTACGCACCCTGCACGCTCAGCGCCCAGGTGGGCGACGGCAGCAAGGTAACCATCGAGGAAGCCACCAAGTATCCGTTTGAGGAAGCCATCCAGTTCAACCTCAAGCTGGCCAAGAACGTCGCCTTCCCGTTCTATCTGCGCATCCCGGCCTGGTGCGACGCCCCGTCTATCAAGATCAACGGAGCCGCAGCCACAGTGACGGCCAAGGGTGGGCAACTGGTGTGCATCAAGCGCACATGGAAGGACGCCGACAAGCTCGTTCTGGAGTTGCCGATGCCCGTGAAGCTCACTCGCTGGGCCAAGAACAAGGACAGCGTGTCGGTCAACCGCGGACCGCTAACATATTCTATCAAGATTGGTGAAAACTACGTGCGCCACGGCAATATGGACCCGAAGGCAGCATGGCCGGCTTGGGAGATTAAGCCGACGTCGCCATGGAATTACGGGCTGGTGGTGGATGCGGCGCAACCCGCCAAATCCTTCACATTGGTGAAAAAAGTTTGGCCGGCCGACGAGCAACCGTTTGCCTTGGAGTCTGCGCCGCTCGAGTTGAAGGCCAACGCCCGCCGGATTCCGACATGGGGCGAAAACTACTGGGGCACTGTGGACCGGCTTCAGTCATCCCCCGTCAAAGTGGACACCAAGACCGAGACGGTGACGATGCTGCCGATGGGTGCCTGCCGCCTGCGTCTGACCGCGCTGCCGGTCATTGGCGAGGGTGCGGATGCCAAGCCGTGGCCGAAGTATCAGGAGCCGGTGTCATCGTGGTCTGAGGATGTGGGGATTTTGAAGACGATCACGGATGCGAGCGACCCGAGGAGTTCGCGGGGCGACGGCAAGTGCTTTTTGATGTACGGCTCGAGCCTCGGTGGCTCCAAACAGTGGATCATCATGCCCTTCGACAAACCCCGCAGCCTGTCGAAAAGCCGCACCTATTGGATGGACGAGCAGTATCCTAACGGCGGCGTGCGTGTTCCCCAATCCATCGCCCTGTTTTACAAGGACGGCGACTCATGGAAGCCCGTCCCCAATCCCAAGGGCCTGGCTTGCGAGATGGATAAGTATAACGACGCCACCTTTGATCCGGTCACCACAACCGCCATCAAAATGGAAATCCAGTTCCAGCCGACTCGTTGCGGTGGCCTTTTCCGCTGGCGGCTCGACTGAGCCAAAGCCCTGTGGCCCGGAGGCAAACCCTGGCAGAAGGACGGACAAATGATCCGGGGTCTTGACAAAGTGGGCCGGGCTGGAGAGGCTTCTCGGCCTTCGGAGATATTGCCCCCGAGGATCGTTCCAGCCCAACCACCATCCCCCTAAAAAAACGACTGCCATGAAATCCAAGATATCCTATTTTGCCGGACTCGACATCGGAGGAACAACGGTCAAAGCTATTTTGGTTGATTCGCAGGGCCAACAGGCCGGGACGTTGGTGGAAGTGCGGAGCTTGGTGAAGGATGGCTACGCGGCGACGTTTGGCCAATTGGAGTTGGCCCTTGAGCAACTGGCGGCTGGTGCCTGTGTCGAGCGCGAAGCCATCGCCGGGATTGGCTTGGACGTGCCGGCACCCAACAGCAACGGAGTCATCTGGGGCCGGGCAAATTTAGGCGATGACTGGGTGGGCACCGATATTCGCGGGCTGTTGTCGGCCCGCTTGGGCATGCCGGTCTATATGACAAATGATGGGAATGCCGCCGCAGTGGGTGAGTATGCCCTGCGCAAGGATCACAGCAGCAGCTTGATGCTTGTCGCGCCCGGCACTGGCTTGGGCGGTGGCTTGGTGTTGCCCGGCGGTCGTTGTTATGAAGGCGTCAATGGGATGGCGCTGGAAGTGGGCCACGTCACTGTGCCATTCCGCGAGGATGATGGCAGTCTGCCGACGTGCTCGTGCGGATTGACCGGTTGTTCGGAGGCCTGGGTGTCGTTAGTAGCGCTGCGCCGCAGGCTTGGGTTGGAGTTGGCCAAGCCGCAATGGGCGGCGCATCCGCTCAATCAAACTGCCGCCTCGATTGAGGAGAAAGCGTTTCGGTTGAGGGAGTTTGCGCAGGATGGCGACGAGTTGGCGGTGAGCATTTTCCGGCAGCAAGGGTTTATTTTGGGTTACTTGATCGCCGACTTGGTCCGGGTATTTGATCCGGGATTGGTGATCATCGGCGGCGGCTTGGCCGAAACATCCTTCCGCGACCTCTACATGACTTGGATCGAGGAGGGCTTCGCTGACCGCGCCTGGTCCGTGTATCGCTTCAGCCCTCTGGATCCAGACCAAGTGACCACTCGCTTTGAATGGGCCAGCGGCGGTGATGCCGCCGCTGCCATCGGCATGGCCTACGCCGCCTGCGAGCTGTTTCAGTGAGGGCGCTGTGAGGGATCAGGCCCCGGCCGCCGGATCGTAGTCCTTGGGGGCACGGACGATTTTTTCGATGCCGTGTTTCGTGACGAGGTTGCCGCCGCTGGCGCGGCTCTTGATGCCGAACTCGGCAAAATGCAGCGGGCGGATGAGGTTGCGCATCCGCAGGCCGGACTTGAGGTGGATGAGCAGCATTTGCGCGGAGCTTTCCTCATTGGTCTTGTGGACTGCGAAGTACAGCACCCGGGTGCCGGGTTTGCCCTTGGTTAGGTCATATTCTTTGTCGCGGGTGACCCCACCGACGGTGAAGCGTTTGGCGAGAATAGGCCCGTCTCGGCCGTCACGGAAGATCATCGAATAGATCAAGTCCTCGTCTTTGCGGAAGATGGCGACGCGCAGCGGGCGTTGGCCGACGAAGACTTTCTCGGCGACTTTGAGGACCCGCATTTTGCCATCCTGAGTGAAAGTGATGATGTCGTCGATGGTGGAACACTTCTCAACGGGTTCCTCTTTTTTGAGACCGTAACCAGCGAAGCCATTTTTAGCATCAAGATAGAGAGTTTCGGTGGCGGCAACCACCTGCATCCGATCAACCCGCTCGAACGCCGCAATCTCAGTGCGGCGCTCCCGCTCGGCACCGTACTTCTTGCCGAGTTCTTCAAACCAGCGAATCGCAAATCGGGTGAGATTGCGCAAATTTTTGGCGGTTTCCTCTATCGCTTTTTCAAGGTTGCGGATTTCCTCGTCGGCCTTGAAGGCGTCGAACTTGGAGATGCGCTTGATCTTGATTTCCGTTAGGCGGACAATATCCTCGGTGGTGACCTCGCGTTTGAGGAGCTTTTTGTAGGGGGTGAGGCCGTCGTCGATGGCCTTGATCACAGCCTCCCATGTTTCGCATTCCTCAATGTCGCGGTAGATGCGCTTTTCGATGAAAATCTTCTCTAACGAGCTGAAGTGCCATTTCTCATCGAGTTCGCCGAGTTTGATTTCGAGTTCGCGTTTGAGCAGGTCGCGCGTCTGATGGGTGGAACGCCGCAAAATCTCAGATACTCCGAGAAACTGCGGTTTGCCCTCGGCTATCACGCAGGCGTTCGGAGAAATCGATAACTCGCAATCGGTGAAGGCGTACAGCGCATCGCGTGAGGTATCCGGATCCGCGCCAGGCGGCAGATGCACCAGGATGTCGGCGTGGGCAGCGGTGTTGTCCTCGATCTTGGCAATCTTGATTTTGCCTTTGTCGGCAGCGGCCACGATCGACTCCATCAGTGCGCCGGTGGTGGTGCCGAAAGGAATTTCGGTGATGCGCAGCAGTCCTTTTTTATCGGTGGAAATGCGTGCCCTGACGCGGATTTTACCGCCGCGCAGGCCATCGCGGTACTCGCTGGCATCCATGATTCCCGCGGTGGGGAAGTCGGGCAGCAAGGTGAATGGTTCGTCGCGAAGCACCGCGATCGAGGCGGTGATGATTTCGTTGAAGTTGTGCGGCAATATCTTGCAGGCCAGCCCGACGGCGATGCCTTCCACGCCCTGTGCCAGCAACAGCGGAAACTTCACCGGTAACGTCAGCGGCTCCTTGTTGCGGCCATCGTAGCTGGGCACCCACTGCGTCGTCTTCGGATTGAAAAGCACCTCCAACGCAAACTTCGTCAGCCGAGCCTCGATATAGCGCGGTGCCGCCGCACCGTCGCCGGTGAGCGTGTTGCCCCAGTTTCCCTGAGTGTCAATGAGCAGATCCTTCTGCCCGAGCTGCACCATCGCGTCGCCAATCGATTGGTCGCCGTGCGGGTGGTACTTCATCGTGTTGCCCACCACGTTGGCCACCTTGTTGTACCGGCCATCGTCTAACTCATCGAGCGAGTGCAGGATGCGCCGCTGCACGGGTTTGAGCCCGTCGAGCAGATGCGGCACGGCTCTCTCCAAAATCACGTAGCTGGCGTAATCGAGGAAGTAGTCCGAATACATCGCCCCTAGCGAGGCATGTTGGTCCGGGTCGTGTGTCATGGCGGCGCAGAATTAACCGGTTTCGGACTCTGCGCAAGCTTAGGATTCGATCGGTGACCGTGGGCGCGGCTCCATTTATGATCGCCCATGATTCGGGGCTCCTGTCCCGCAGTGCAGCGTCGCTGTTTTGAGCACAAAAACCCCGGCGCGGGCTGAAGGATTGAAAAATTGAGGAACTTGGCCTGCAAAGCGAGTTCTCCCCGAGCTGGGCCCCGGCGTTCCCAGGGTATGCTCCTCGGGGAGGTCGAACAGCGACTTCTGAGACTCCGGCAAGCAGCGATAACGCGAGCTTGCCGGAGAATCGAGGAAATCCATGTTATGCGCGACGGCGGCGGCGCAGCAGACCCAACAGGCCGAGTCCGCCTAACAGAGCCGTGGAAGCTTCCGGCACCGCCGTTCCTCCTCCTATATTGATGCCCACCGTGTCGAACACAAACATCTCCACGCTGGAGTTGGACGGTGGGGCCGCCGCAAAGGGAAGCGCTGTCGTCAAGGTACCGGCATTGAGAGTCACCACATCGCCAGGCACCAAGTTTGCGAAATCGCCAAAGAAGTACGTGTCATTGGCAGATACGTCACCAGCGGAATTCCCAGAAGAGCTGATTGTATTGATGATGAATAGATTGCTCCCGCCGTTGACCGAGTAGGCCAACCCAGTCGCGCTAGAATATCCTAACCCTAAGTTGCCCACTCCCACCATATCGAAACCCTCTTGGGTGGCCGCGGTGCCCACGACAAAGGTCACCGGGTCGTTCAGCGTGACAGACAGCGGTGACCCATTGCCGCCGGACCAAGTCAGGGCGATCGCCGCCTGGCTGACCGTCATGCTTGCGAAAAAGAGGACGGAGCAAACCCCGCCAGCGAATACGCCACAATGCATGGCGCGTTGAATTCTGTTACTTTTCATAGGTAGTTGGTGTGCCGGGCGGCGGATACCTCGTTTCTTCATCTGGAACCCCGCCCCGGCGTTCATATTCAAGCAGGGATTAGGCCAATTGCGAGAAAAAAATTGTTTTTTTCGTGATCCATGGTTCCCAGCCAGGGCGGATTTTCCGCGCTTGAGTTTCTCGCCCGGCATGCTTCACTCGCCGAACCGGGACTGCAACCCGGCCAACACCCGCACCTCACGAACCATGGGAAGAGCCTTTGAATGCCGCCGCCGAGCCAAAGAATCGCGTTGGGCCACCATGTCCAAGGTGTTTCCCAAGCTGGCCAAGTCCATCACCCTCGCCGCTAAAAACGGCGGACCCGATCCAGAAAGCAACGCCCCTCTGAGAGTCGCCATCAACAACGCCAAGGCCCAAAACCTGTCGCGCGAAAATATCGAGGCCGCCATCAAGCGGGCCGCTGGCAAGGACGGCGCCGATATCTCGGAAGTCTCCTACGAAGGCAAAGGCCCTCACGGATCCTTGTTTTTCATCGAATGCGCCACCGATAACTCAAACCGCTCGGTGACCAACATGAAGACGATTTTTAACAAAAATAACGGCCAACTGGTCAACTCCGGCTCACTGGATTTCATGTTCTCCCGCAAAACTGTCATCGAATTTCCCGTCCCAAATGGCACCAACCTCGATGAACTCGAACTCGAACTCATCGACGCCGGCCTCGAAGAGTTACAGGTCGAAGAGGGCATCGTCTCGGTCATCGGCGAATACAGCGCCTTCGCCAGCCTCTGCCAAGCCGTGGAACAATTGGGCATCCCCACCCCCAAGGCCAGCCTCAAGCGCCTGCCCAGCCAACCCATCGATCTGAGCGAGGAGCAAATGTTGGATGTGGAGAAAATCCTCGACCGCATCGAGGACGATGATGACGTGCAGGCGGTGTTCACCAACATCGCCTGAGCCGCCTCCAGCAGGCGTTCTCATCGTGTCCTGAGTCTGGACACCTCATCTCACAAAAATAGGACTTGGCACATCGCCCAAGTTGTGTAGGGTCGGGCCGCTAACAACCTAAGCCATGCCTATCCATCCAACCCCAGCCTGCCCGCCCGCCGCCACGCCCCTTGGTTTTTACCTCGGTGCCAAGCCGTCTCAGCAACTCCTAGCAGTCATGGCGGTCGCCACTGCGGTGGTTTGCTCAAGCTGCAAGGAAGCCCCCAAACCGGCCGCAGCAGCCGAGACGGCCGCCGCCCAATCCGCCGAAGCGGCCAAGCCCGCCCAAACGGCCAAACCCGCCCAAGCGGCCGCTGCTGGGACCAACGCGCTGGCCAAGGCCGATCCCGGCAAAGTGACCCTGCTGCCGCCGCTCAACCTCAAACCCAAACTCTTCTGCGACCTCACCGGCGAGTGCGCCATCCCCGATGAACTCGCATTGGATGGCAAGGGACATATCCTCGTCTCCATGCCCAATTGCCTCGAATACGAGAAATTTACCCCAAAAATCGCCATGCTCGACGATGCCGGCAAAGTCAGCGACTGGTTTGTGAACCTGCCGCTGCATCCGAAGACCGGCAAGGTCCATCCGATGGGCATGGAATTCGGTCCCGACGGCAACCTCTATGTCTGTGATAACCAGTACTTCGACGATAAGGACCATCAGTCCCGCATCCTCCGCGTCATCGTCAAGGACGGCAAACCCGTGTCCTGCGAAATCGCCGTCGAAGGCACCAAACTGTCTAACGGCATCCGCTTCAAGGGCGACAAACTCTACATGACGGATACCTTCTTCGACCTGCCAGATAAACGCGACCAAAGCGGCATCTGGTGCTTCTCCCTCACCGAAATCGGTGCCGGCAAACCCACAGTCAAGGTCCTCCCCCTCGCCAAAGACCCGCATATCATCACCACCTTCACCGGTAAACCGCAACCCGCAAAAACCGACGGCGGCTTCGACCAAGCAGCCGGTGCCGACGGCCTCGCCTTCGACAGCGCAGGCAACCTGTATTGCGGACTCTTCGGCGACGGACAGTTCTTCAAAATCACCTTCAATGCTGACGGCACCGTGAAGAGTAACGTCAAAATCATCGACGATGCCTCGTTCCAATGCTGCGACGGCATCTGGTGCGACCAAAAAACCGACAAGATCTATATGGCCAACTCGGCCCGCAACTCGGTCCATATCTATGACGCCCGCAACCACACACTGCAAATGATCTGGGAAAACGCCGACTCCGATGGCAAGGACGGCCTGCTCGACCAACCGTGCACGGCCTGCTTGCTAGGCAATAAGTTGATTGTGGTCAACTTCGACATGCCCTTCCCCGGCCTCATCAACTCCAAGCACGACGACCCTATCACCGTCTCCTACTTCGAGCTTCCTTGAGGTTTTAGAAGTTAGCTAACAACGCGGCCGAGGCCGGCACAAAATCGGAACCCACATGACGATGAAACGCTCTTGTGCCGCGCTGGCGGCCGCTCAATTCCTGGCCCTCTCACCGGCAGCCCCCGCTCAGCAAGCTGCTGGCCAACACCCGGCCCTGCTCATCGCGAGCTATTCCAATAATGCCGCCTACATCGTCGCCGCCGGCGACGACAAGGTCGTCTGGGAATCGCCCAAGATGCCCGGCCCTTGCCAAGACGCCTGGCTGCTGCCTAACAATCACATCCTGCTCAGCGGCGGCAACCAGGTGCGGGAAGTCTCTGCGGATCACAAGATCGTCTGGCAATATGAGGCACCCAAGGGAGTGGCGGTGGAAATTCACAATTGCCAACCCTTGCCCGGCGGCGGTGCCCTCATCGGCGAGGGCGGCACTTGCCGCCTGCTCGAATTGGACAACCAGGGGAAAATCACCAAGGAGATCAAACTCACCTTGGGTGGCAATGCCCACAGCCACATGCGCCAAGTCCGCAAAACCCCGACCGGTAACTATCTGGTCACCGCCGCAGGCGAAAATAACATCCGCGAGTTCGACGCCCAGGGCAAGGAACTGCGCGTTTTGCTAGGCAAAGACATCGAGAGCCAAGGCGTGAAGTGGCCCATCGTCCACAGCGCGGAACTCCTGGCTAACGGCAACCTCCTCATCGGGGGGGCCTATGGCATGCCCGTCATCGAAGTGGATAAATCCGATAAAATCGTCTGGAAACTCACCGCCGATGACGTGCCGGACGTCGGCTTCGCCTACTCGGCCGGTTGCCTGCGCCTGCCTAACGGCAACACAGTGGTCGCCGCCTACACCAGCAAATTCCCGATCTTCGAGGTCAGCCCAGACAAGAAAGTCGTCTGGAAATTCCAGAACCCGGCCATTGGCCATCCCACCCATGTGAAGGTGCTGACACCGGAAGCCACCGGGAAATTCATCGCGAGTGGAGCGCCTTGATGGGCAGCGCTTGATAAAGAGTCGGCCCTGTCCGCCGACAGGTTTCGATCATCGACAGGGGCCTTCTGTCGCGCGATTGGCCATCCATCTGAAATCAGTGGCATGAATCGCTGCTGCATCCCAATCTATGTCATTTTTCAGCATGAAGATAACAGCACTAAGAATCGGTTTGGTCTTGATGGGGTCTATCGGATTGGTCCAACCACTGCAAGCGGCGGAGGCTGCGGGTCCGTGTGGAGGGGCATTCACGTTTGCGGCGTGGATCAATCCGGAGCATCCCAACAGCACGCTATTTTCAACGTCAGCGGGTGATCAGGCGACCCGCCCTGCTTGGAAGGAACTCCATACCTGGGGCGAGGAAATCTTCTTCTCAGGCAATGCCAGCGGTGGATTCAACGCCCGCGCCAAAGCCTGCGACGGGCAATGGCATCACGTCGCGTTTGTTGGGGATCCTCAGGCGAAAAAGCAATACATCTATGTCGATGGCGAGTTAAAGCAGACGGGAACCTGTGACATGAAGCCAGACGCTCCAGGCGCTCCTTTATTAGTCGGACGTGGCTACGAGGAGATGGGCAACACCCTGTTCTCTTATGTCGGCAAGATCGATGACCTCCGCTTGCACGGCAGGGCGCTATCGGCTGAAGAGATCCGCAACGCAATGCAGGGAGGTAACATCGACGCCATGGGTGCCCCTGCCCTGCGCCTAAAACTGGATGGCGACCCGGATGAAGTGGCGCGTCTCGGCTGCGGCGAGCAATTGAAATTTGTCGAGGGCAAACTGGGTCGCGCCGCAATGCTCAACGGTTGGGGGTATTTCGAGGTGGCAGCGGATTTGAGCCGCATCCAATGGAAACCCTGCTCATTCAGATTCGACGGCTCACCCGAAGAACGAAAGTGGACGCAAGAAGATGGATTGCTGGAATTAACCGATGGCCCTGCCCAAGAGGCGCAGCGATATGCCGGGGCTACCGCAAAACGCTGCCCCGCCATGGCCGAAGAAGCCGCCAAGCGGGCCGAAAAGGCGGATCATTACCGCCGGGTTGAACAGGTTCGTGAAATATATCTCAAGGCCTGTCAGTGGAATCAGGGACAACGACACAAGGCGGCAACAGCACCTGCACAAATCGACTTGGCCACAAGCTATCTGGCCCAGCTTCAAAAGATGCCGGGAAAGGGATTGGATCCGGCACCCTATTTGAAGCAACTGGAGGAGGTGGGCCGTCAGAGCCGCACACTCAACGACCAGACCCGGGTTGATTCCCTAACGAAGTGGGCCGAGGGCTTTGACCAACTCCAACAAGCCATCTCCGCCAAGTGGCTGCTTTCACAGGGAATCGACAAGATCGCCTTCATCAAGCGATTGACCTACAACGGTGGCCATTACTACACGGAATATATCCAAGGAAGTTATCAACCCGGCGGCAACCTCTGCATATTGAATCTCAAGGATGGATCGGTGAAGGAACTCGTTCCAGAAATGAAAAACGGCGTGTTCGAACGCTTCGATATCTCGTTCGACGCTACAAAATTGATCTTCGCATGGAAAGCATCCAACGACGTCGGCTACCGCATCTACGAAGTGAATGTGGATGGCAGTGGCCTCCGCCAAGTGCTCATGCCACCTGCGGATGAGAAGGAGTTGGTCCGCCGCTACAGCAATGGCTATCATCATGGCACTGATGACATGAGCCCATGCTATCTGCCCGACGGCGGTATTTGCTTTGTCTCCACACGCAGCCAATATGGCACGCTTTGTGACAATCCCGATTGCTTCACCTCCACCACATTGTTCCGGATGCATGCAGACGGCAGCAAACTGCGACAACTGACCACCAGCGCCTTGAGCGAGCAAACACCCATCGCCACCGAGGATGGCCGAATCCTCTATTCCCGCTGGGAGTATGTGGATAAAGGCGCGGTGAGCGTGAAATGCATCTGGTCCATGAATCCCGATGGCAGCGGATCGAGCGAGGTGTACGGGGCCGATATCGCCCTGCCCCCCACCATGACCCAACCGCGGGGCATTCCCGGCGAACCAGCGGGATATGTGTTGCTTGGCGCTCCACACTTTCCACAGATGGGCGTGGGCCCGGTCATCCGCCTCGATATGACAAAAAACATGCGGACCCGCGAACCCATGACATACATGACTCCCTATACCGATATTCGGGGCGAGGGCGGGTTCGAATTCTTGGACGACAACGGCAAGTGGTATGGCGATGGCTGGGGTCGCGGGCCGCTCTTCCGGGATCCTTTCCCGTTGTCAAAGAGCCATTTCCTGGTTGCACACAAGCCGGCAGGCTCGCCGCTGACTGAGCCAAACGGATACGGCATCTCGTTGTTGGATGAAAATGGGAAGTTGCAACTGGTTTACAAGGATCCGGCCATTTCATGTTGGGTTCCCTATCCATTGAAGCCGCGCAAAGTGCCGCCAGTGCTTTCGTCCACAAGTGACAAGGATCTGGCACAAAAAAAACTGGCAAAGTGCATCATCACCGACGTCTATCATGGCCTCGAAGATGTGCCTCGCGGGTCGATCAAACACATCCGTGTGCTGGAACAACGGCCACGCCCATGGACGGCCCGCCGCTACTACGATGGCGATCTCTACGACCAGCAACACGCCGTGATTACCAAGGACACCCATCTCGCCCTCAAGGTCCAACATGGCATCGTGCCCGTCGAACCGGACGGCTCTGCCAGCTTTTTGGTGCCCGCCGATGCCAGTATCTTCTTCCAGGTATTGGATGAAAACTTCATGGCCGTCCAAACCGAACGCACGTATGTCAACTATATGCCCGGCGAAGTCCGCTCATGCATCGGCTGCCATGAAACCCAGCAGTCCGTCGCCCAAGCCGCAGGCCAACGCGGTATGCCCATGGCGCTCAAGCGGCCACCATCCGTGCCGGGCCCCCAACCCGGAGAGAAGGATGGTCACCGCACGCTGGACTATGCCCAGGACGTCCAACCGGTGTGGGATAAGAATTGCCAGAAATGCCATAGCGGCAAGGAGCCTAAGGGCAAACTCAACCTGAGCGGCGAAATGACCGAGTTGTTCAATGTGTCTTACGAAAGCCTGATCACAGAGCGACGGCCCGAAGCCGGGCTGTTAGGCTTGATTGTCGGCGAAAACCACCCGAAAACCGGCAATATTGAATACCTGCCGGCCCGCTCGCTGGGCTCGCACAGCAGTGTGCTGGTGGCGATGCTCAGCAAGGGTAAGGTGACGTTGGCTGATCCCAAACAGGCGCAGCGTGCCACCAAGCTTGCGGAGGTCCACAAGGACATCCACCTAACCCCAGCTGAACTTCTAAAAGTGACTAACTGGGTGGACACCAACGGCCAGTATTACGGCAGTTGGTGGGGCCGGCGCAACCTGAAGTTCAAGGGCCTGTCCGACTTCCGCCCCGCACAAACGTTCGACATGGCCACTTCCAATATCAACCCCTATCCCAGCTGGAAAGACAGTAAGTAGTATTTCTATAAGTTAGACAGTCACCGCCACCGCCGCCCCGGTCAACGGCAGGTTGTTCGTGCGGCTCAATGCTCAGTGAATTGATAGAAAATTGTTGAAAGCCCTGACGACCACGCCCGGTAACCTGTGTCTATTTCACGAAACCAATTGGCTAAGTTGCGAACTTCGGCAATCAGGCCTCGCGGTGTAGGGAAATTCCGCTTGAATCACCTCGTCCGCTCACGCGGCCGGGCGGTTGCCATGCTTCTGCCTCAACGATAAATCCAAGTCTGGACGCCTCGGGGGGGCGGTCGCAAATCGATTTTCCATCCTAACGACAACAACATGAAACTGAATGTGACCACTGTTTGTGCCAGCCTGGCATGCCTGCTTGGGGGGGTGTTCACGCCGAACGCCATTGCCAATAAGATCATCTGGCTCGATGAAATGAATTTGAGCCAGGCAACCTCCGGTTGGGGCACCACTCAGGCAAAAAAATCGATCGACAATCATCCGATCACCTTGCGCGGCACGGTCCACGAGCGGGGCATCGGCACCCATCCGCCGGGCAGTCTGCGCATTGATCTGGATGGCCACGGCCTGCGATTTCAAGCCACTGCCGGGGTTGATGATGAAGTCGGCAAGCAGGGAACCGTCGAATTCATCGTCATGGGCGATGATAAAAAACTCTGGTCCAGCGGAGTGCTAACTGGTGGCGGCGAACTCAAATCTTGCGACCTCGATATCAAGGGCGTCAAAGTCCTCGACCTAGTCGTGGACACCACCCCCGACGGCTTCGCCTTTGACCACTCGGATTGGGCCGACGCCAAAATTGAATACCAGGGCGACAAGGCACCGGCGACGAAGGTTGCGCCTAAACCGGTCCGCCCGCCTAACACCGAGCCCCAGCACTGGCCGGCCGCAGATCAGGTGTTTGACAAAAATTCCCTGCCTGATCCCGCCGACAAGGATGAGGCGGACGCAGTGCTGCGGCGCGTCGGGGCCCTGCTCGATCATCTCAAAACACTGCCAAAATGCCCAGACCTCAAACCGCAGGCCCAGCAACTCGCAGGGTTGAAGGCACAGGCCAGCCAGGTCGCACTCGCCACTCCTCAGCGCGCTGAACTCCTGCAAGCCGCCTGCTCCCTGCGCCGCAAGGTGGCCTTCGCCAATCCCTTGCTCGATTTTGATAAAATCCTCTTCATCAAACGCCACTTCTGCCCCAACGCCGAGACCACCGGCAACCACATGTGCGACCAATACTTCGGCTTCAACGCGATCCGCGGCGGTGGTTTGTTCGTCCTCGAAAACCCGTTCTCCGACAAACCGACCACTCGCAATGTGTTGGAAAAATCCGTCTGTGAGAACGGCCGTTACAAGGGCCGTACCCTCACCTCCAAAGACGGGTTTCTCGCTCCCGAGTTGAGTTATGATGGCAAGG
>CAIKHZ010000289.1 GCA_903827375.1 Akkermansiaceae bacterium | reverse complement strand
GTTGACTGCTCGTCGAGCGTTGTTGTATCAGGTTCCGTTTTGGATGAAAACAACCCCACTCGTATTCGCCGCCATCATGGTGTTGGCACCACCCGCGCGCGCTCAGGAACAAGAAGGTTCCACCTTGCCCGCCACCGAGGGGGGGCCAACTCAATCTGAATCACCTGCCAGCGTTGACCCCACCATCACGACTACCCAAAATGAGGCAGCGCTAGCCCTTTCCGCGCAGCAAGACAAGGCCACCCGCACTTTCATTCCCGGTTCCTTGGAAGTGCTGCCGTTCACACCGCCGGTACCGGTGGTCCGCAAGCCTCACCCACCCATCCGCGCTGACGCTTCCGTTACCGTTCGCTCAAAAAATTCCCGCACACTCACGATCCAACGCGGCGAAGCATCCACCCAACCGGACTTGCCGCCGCCGCCTCCACCACCCCCATGGGTCGAACCCGCCGAACCCACCCCCGAGGAAATTGCTCGCCGCATCTGGGAACACCGCCACAATTTCAATCTCGGTGCCACCGTTTACGACCACAAGGTCAGCGTGGTCAATTGGACCGATCAGGAAACCCTGGTGCGTTATGAGGCTGTGTGCGGTTTTGACATTGGCTTGCTCGCAGGCCTCGGCGGTTTCGTTCACAAGGGCGAGAACTATAGCTTCTGGCTCATGCATGGGGATTTTGACACCACCATCGTCCGGCGTTTTGCTAGTCAGTGGCTACTGAACATACCGGAAGTCGCTCCCGGCGAGATTATCATCACTGAGGGCGATCCCGAGGATACGATAGCCACCGCTCCCATGTCCGTCATCAAAGACATCATCGCCGCTGAGAAATCCCGCCTGCTCGCCTATCAAGTCGCCCGGAAAGCCTACTTTGCTGCCAGCGCCGCCTGGCACGCCGCGCACCCGCCTATTCCACGCAACGAAACATTTATTCTCCGGCCACATCGCGGCAGTCGCTACCTGCCCGCCACCGAACCAACCAAGCCATGAACACAATACTGCGACGTCTCCTGCCGCCGGTGCTGCTGTTATGCTTGGTCCTAACCGCTCATGCCGATGGCGACAGCCAACCCCTGGAATTTGTCTCACCGCCCACAGGCAAGAAGTTCATCCGCTGGTACGGTGTGACAGGCTGGACATACTTTGTGCAGGTCTCCGATCCGGCCGACCACCTGAAGACCTGGACGTTTGCCCCAATCATTGAAGGGGGCAAGAACGGGACAATCAGCTACGAAATTGACGAGCCTACCGAAGGACTCCCCGAAAAGGGGTTCTTCCGCCTCAAATACACCGATCAAGTCCCCGGCCCTAACGAAGACGAGGACACGGCGGATTTCGACGGTGACGGCATCTCCAACAAGGATGAAGTTGATCCCCCGGAGGGCCTAGCTCCGACCGATCCGCTGAATCCCGATACCGACGGCGACGGTTTCTGGGATGGTGAGGAAGTCACCGCTGGCACAGACGCGCTCGATCCACTGTCCTTCCCTATCAAAGTCATCGCGTCCCTGCCTATTTTTCAGCCGGGAAATGACGCCTATCTCGGCCATCCCTGCGGCCAACCCGTTATCCTCTATCTCAACCAGCCGTTGCCCTCCACTGCTACTATCACCAGTCCGTGGGTCATCGACGTAAATGGTGAAGAACCCGTGCCCGTCGCTGGCACCACCACCATCCTTCCCGGTCGCCAAGCCATCGCCTTCGCTCCCACCGGCAATTCCTTCACACCTTGGGCAGAAGATCAGGAATCCCCGCCCGTGTATGAAATCGACTTCACAACCGCCACCACCGGCCTGACTCATCTCATG
>CAIKHZ010000288.1 GCA_903827375.1 Akkermansiaceae bacterium | reverse complement strand
GCTCCGCCCCCGGCCCCGGTCTATAACGTGGCGGCCTTCCTCGACCGGGCTCGAGATGTGATGCGCCAAAAGGCAGCTCCTATTTTCACGGCTTCCGCCAAGGAAATTGAAAAAAACTACGATACCTACGAGCACCAGATTATTTACAAGCTTCACCAAATCGACAAGGACAAGCAGGGGGGCGTCAAGGCCAAGGTCGATAAATCGTTTGAAAAATCGCGTGCTGCAGGTCGGCGAGTGCCCAAAGTGCTCGATTTGATTGAAGCCAAAACGGACAAGCCAGCCCCGCGGGGACGAGGTGCCCGTGGCAACCCGGATCAGGAAAAAGAGTTTTACGAGAAAGTTGTCACCATCCACACCAAATTCTTCGCCAAGCAGGATAAGCTCGATCGCGAACTGGAAGCCGACCTCCTCGAACTCGCTTCCAGTTACGTCGTCGGGATCTCCAAACAAATCGAGCGGCTCACCAACCCGAACGACGCCTCCGCCGTCGCCTCGCTGCGGGCGGAAGTCAACGCCACTCAGGACCGCCCCCTGTACTTCACCGATCTGATGCGTGGCATCGACCCGGATGCCCGGAAAGCCCCTCCCGCCGACGCCAAGGGTGCCGCCCCGGGGGCCGCCCCTCCCGCCGATGGCAAGGGGGCCGCCCCCGCACCGGCCCCCGCACCGGCACCGGCACCGGCACCAGCACCCGCTCCTGTGCCCGCTCCTGTGCCCGGTCCATTTGACGGCAAAGGTTGAGTATTTCCGTGTGATTTGTTGCGCTGGCAGACCAGCAATTCTCGGCTAAGCTGCCGCCGTGCCGAGACCCAAGTCCTCATCCAACACGCCTTCCGAGCCTCCCCGCCCAGCCCGCCAGCCCGATGCGGCGATCTCCCTTTGCGGCTGCCGACAACACAACCTCCAGGGCTTTGATCTGGAGATTCCGTTAGGCAAGCTCAGCGTCGTCACCGGCCCGTCCGGCTCCGGCAAGTCGTCCCTGGCATTTCACACGCTCTATGCCGAGGGCCAGCGCCGATACGTCGAAACGTTCTCACCCTATGTGCGCCAATTCTTTGATCGCATGGACAAGCCGGCGGTTGATCGCATCGAGGGAATTCCGCCCGCCATTGCCATCGAGCAGAAAAACCACGTTCGCACGACCCGCTCGACGGTGGGCACCCTCACGGAAATCAACGATTACCTCAAACTGCTTTATGCCCGGCTTGCCGTCGGTCTTGACCCGAAAACCGGCGAGGAGATCCGGCCGGATTCGCCGGAATCCGCTGCCGCCTGGGCATTGGCCGAGATGGCCGGTCAAGCCGTGCTGATCACCTTTCCGGTTGCCATTCCGGCAGGGACGAACAGCGAGGATTTTTTTGCATTCCTCAATGCGCAAGGGTACCTGCGTGTGCTGGTCAAACAGCAGATATGGCGCAGCGACGAGCCGCTTCCTGCCGCCATCAAAAACTTGAAGTCGCCCGTCGCGGTGGTCCAGGACCGCCTCACCCTCACCCCGCAAAATTCATCCCGACTCCTCGAGGCCCTCGAAGCAGCCTTCCAGTTAGGCAAGGGCAGTGCCAGCATCGTGGCGGCCCCGGACGTCGCCGCAAGTGCAGCGGGCAAGCCATCCACAGCCAAAACCTTTACGAACACTTGGACGAATCCACGCACCGGTTTCACCCTCCGGCCGCCCACTCCGGCTCTGTTTTCATTCAACAATCCGCTCGGTGCATGCCCGGCCTGCCGTGGCTTTGGACGCGTCATCGGCATCGACCTCGATAAGGCCGTCCCTGATCCGAGCCTCTCGCTCGCTGCCGGGGCCATCAAGCCGTTTCAGGGCGAGCGCGGCGACGAATGTCAGCGCGATTTGCTGCGCAATTGCAGTGAACGCCGCATCAACGTCCACATCCCGTGGGAGGACATGGACGACGCCACCCGCGAGTGGATCTACTATGGCGATAGTAAGTCGGCGGCGCTCACCGATTTTGAAAATGCCGATGAACTCTGGCGCGCAGGCAAGTGGTACGGCGTGAAGGGCTTCTTCGATTGGATGGAAAGCAAGGCATACAAGATGCATGTGCGGGTGTTCCTGTCGCGCTATCGCTCGTACACCACCTGTGCCGCCTGCCGCGGCAAGCGCCTCCAACCCGAGGCACTTTGCTTCAAAATCAACGGCTTCTCCCTGCCCGAATTATGGGCCCAGCCCGTCGAACAGCTCCTCACTTGGTTTCACGGCCTTCCTGCCGCCCCCGACCCCGCACTCCGCCTCGTCCTGACAGAGTTGACCTCGCGGCTCACCTATCTGACGGAAGTGGGCCTCGGCTATCTCACCCTCGACCGCGCCACGCGCACCCTGTCCGGAGGCGAGGTAGAACGCGTCAATCTAACCACGTGCCTCGGTGCCTCGCTCACCGGCACGCTTTTTGTGCTTGATGAACCCACGGTGGGCCTCCACCCGCGGGACATCCACCGCCTCGTTGCCGTCATGCACGGCCTCCGGGACAAAGGCAATACGCTGGTCGTCGTCGAGCATGAAGCCACTGTGATTGCTGCCGCTGATCACCTCATCGACCTCGGTCCAGGGGCCGGATCCTTCGGCGGCCAGTTGATCTATCAAGGACCCGTGGTGGCCGGCCGCCCTCAAGGTGATGTGGCCTCCGCTCCTTGCGTGGCCGTCGGCACCCTGCCTTGGCTAAGCGGCGAGAAATTCATTCCGGTGCCCGCCAAACGGCGCCAACCCACGGAGCAGGTTCTTTCGATCCGCGGTGCCACAAAGCACAATTTGCAAAAACTTGACGTCGATATACCGCTCGGACTATTCGTTTGTCTCACTGGCGTATCGGGCTCCGGCAAATCCACATTTGCCCGCGACGTGCTTCACTTGAACCTGGTCAGGCACTTCGGCCAGGACAGCGATGGTGATCCCGCTCCCCTCAAACAACTCATTGGTGTCCAGCACCTCTCCGGCGTCGAGCTCGTCGATCAGTCACCGGTCGCCCGTACCCCGAGGTCCACCCCCGCAGTTTTTCTGGGAGCCTTCGAAACCATCCGACAGTTGTTTTGTGAGACAGACGCCGGCAAGGCTGCCGACCTCAAGCCCGGCTTCTTTTCCTTCAATTCCGGCGAGGGCCGCTGCGACCGATGTGCGGGTAACGGATTTGAAAAAGTGGAAATGCAATTTCTCTCGGACTTATACGTTGCCTGCCCGGATTGCAATGGTTGCCGCTACAAGGCTTCCACCCTCGATTACCTCTGGCGCGAAAAATCCATCGCCCAGGTCCTCGATCTAACGGTCAGCGACGCAATGACCTTTTTCGCGGCTGCCGCCGGCCCTCCCAAACACTCGCGGCTGATCCAACAGACGCTGACGTCCCTGCAGCCTCTACTCGATGTCGGGCTCGGCTACCTCAAACTCGGCCAACCGCTCAACACGCTCTCCGGCGGCGAAGCCCAGCGCCTCAAACTCTGCCAACTCCTCAGCGCCGCAGCCCCAAAAGCCCGGCCAGCGGAGACTGGCGCTGTTTCGTCCAACAAACTTCTCATCCTCGATGAACCCACCACCGGCCTGCATTTCTCGGATATCGATAATTTGCTAGGAGTCTTTCAGCGGCTGGTCCAAGTCGGGCACTCGCTGCTGGTCATCGAGCACAACCTCGACGTCATCAAATCCGCCGACTGGATTCTGGACCTTGGCCCGGAGGCCGGTGAGCAGGGCGGCCGACTCGTTGCCCAAGGATCGCCTGAAGTTGTGGCCCAGGCCCGCACTCCCACCGCCCAATTTCTGCGTCAGGCATTGGGCATGCCTCCGCTCAAGGAGCCCAAGCGGCCCGCCGGAGAGGGGAAACAGGCGTCGCGCCCGTCGTCCTCAAAAATCCACGATCCCCGATCCCTGATCCACGATCCTCTATCCATCCCATCACCCGCCCCTAACTCCATCTCGCTGCGTGGTGCGCGCCACCATAACCTCAAGAATATCTCGCTGGACATTCCCCGCGACCAACTCGTGGTCATCTCCGGCCTCTCCGGCTCCGGCAAGTCCACCCTCGCCTTCGATATCCTCTTCGCCGAGGGCCAGCGCCGCTTCCTCGACTCGATGTCAGCCTACGCCAGGCAGTTCGCTGAACAGCTGGAAAAGCCCGAAATTGACCAGCTCGCCGGTCTTCCGCCGACGGTGGCCATCGAGCAACGGGTGTCCCAGGGAGGGGGGAAATCCACCGTCGCGACCGTCACGGAATTGTGGAATTTCATCCGTCTGCTGTATTCGAAGCTTGGCACGCTGCACTGCCCGGACTGCCAGGTGCCTGTTGAAAAACAATCGTTGAGTGCCATTGAAAACGTCCTTCGCACCCAGCTCAAGAAGGGCCCCGTATCGATCTTTGCCCCGCTGATCCGTGCCCGGAAGGGATTCCACACCGAAGTCGCGGAATGGGCGTCAAATCATGGCTTCGCCCGCCTCTTGGTCGATGGCAATATCCTTCCAAGCGAAAATTTCAAACGCCTCGAACGCTTCAAGGAACACAACATCGACGTCGAAGTGGCCGCTCTCGCCAAGGGGAGCGCCGGCATCCTGCCGGCTGATTTTGGCGTCCCGCTGAAATCCTCTTCAAAGCCAATCCCCGCCCAAAGGAAAGCCACCTCCAAAACGGAATCCACCGCCGCCCTCCCAAATCTCCAATCCATCATCCAACAGGCCCTAACCATTGGCAAGGGCCTGATCAAACTCCGCAATCCCGAAGGCACACTCACCCTGCTCTCCACCCACGCCAGTTGCCCCTGTTGCAACCGCTCGTTTGAAGAACTCGATCCCCGGCTCTTCTCGTTCAATTCGCCCCATGGTTGGTGCCCTAACTGCCGCGGCCACGGCCGGGTCCCCAAACGCCGCCAAGTGCTCGACCTCTCCCGCTTCGATTCGATGCTCGCCGCAGAACTCGATGCCGACCGCTCGATCGAACGCATGGATGACGTCGAACTCGTCGCCTGCCCAGCCTGCCAGGGCACCCGTCTCAATCCCACCGCCTCGCTCGTCACCCTCAACCATACCCCCATCGCCGATGTCTCGCGCCTTTCCATCAATTATGCCGCCGACCATTTTAAAAATATATCATTCTCGGAAGCTCGCAGCAATTTGATTGCCCGCGACATTCTGCCGGAGATCCGCCAGCGCCTCGCCTTTCTGCAGGAAGTCGGCCTCGGCTACCTACAACTCGACCGCTCAGGCAACACGCTTTCCGGTGGCGAGTCCCAGCGGATCCGCCTTGCCGCGCAGCTTGGCTCGAACCTGCGCGGTGTGCTGTATGTGTTGGACGAGCCGACCATTGGCCTCCATCCCCGCGACAACGCCGCCCTCCTCAAAACCCTCATCAAGCTGCGCGACCAAGGTAACTCGCTCATCATCGTCGAACACGACGCCGATACCATCGCTGCCGCCGATCACCTGATCGACCTCGGACCCGGTGCCGGACGCTTCGGCGGCAACGTCGTCTATCAGGGACCTGTGATCGGGAACACTGGCAACTTGCCGGCTGATCTGGCTGCTCACTCATTTGATGCATCGCCAACCCTCCGCGCCCTCACCACCCACCTCAGTCATCCGCTGCGTGGATCTCGTCGCCCAGTGCCAAAAAACCATCCGTTTCTCACACTGACGGGTTGCCGGGCTCATAATCTCAAACAGCTCGACGCGGCCATTCCCCTCGGCCGACTCACCGTCCTAACAGGCATCTCGGGTTCTGGCAAATCCACGCTCATGCACTCGTGTCTGGCGGTGGCGGCGGCTGCCGCCGGCAAGCCGAAAGCTGCCAAATCCCCGGCATTTGGCTCCGCCTCAGGTTTTGAAAAAATCAAAGCTTGTTATGAAGTCGATCAATCCCCGATAGGCAAGACATCGCGTTCCTGCCCCGCCACCTACGTCAAAGTGCTCGATCACATCCGCGCCTTGTTCGCCCAGTTGCCGGATGCCCGCATGCGCGGCTTCGACGCCTCGCGCTTTTCCTTCAACACCGATGGCGGCCGCTGCCCGGATTGCAAAGGCAACGGCCGCATCAAACTCGAAATGGATTTTTTGCCGTCCACCTGGGTGCATTGCGAAACTTGCAATGGGGAGCGCTTCAATCCCGCCACCCTCGAAGTGACGTTCCGCCACAAGAACATCGGCCAAGTCCTCGCCATGTCGATCGACGAAGCCGCCGCCTTCTTTGAATCCCAGCCCCGCATTGCCGCGCCCCTCAAGCTCATGGCGGATACCGGTCTCGGTTACTTGCAACTCGGCCAGCCCAGCCCCACCCTGAGTGGCGGCGAGGCTCAGCGCATCAAACTCGTGTCAGAACTCACCAAAGGCCGCTCCGTCAAATCCCAGCTTGCCGGCCTCAGCGCCCAAGCCAAAAACCTCTACCTCATCGAGGAACCCACCGTCGGCCTCCACCAAGAAGACGTCCAGCGACTCATCGACGTGCTCCACCGGCTCGTCGATGAAGGTCACAGCGTTGTGGTCATCGAGCATCACATGGCCATTGCCGCCGAAGCCGATTGGATCCTAGACCTTGGTCCCGAGGCCGGCGACGCCGGGGGCATCATTGTCGCCCAAGGGCCACCTGAGAAAATCCTCGCCTCGAAGACGTCCCGAACCGCCCCTTTCCTTCGCACCGCCCTCGGACGCTGACGCAAACTCCTCAGCCCCTGCCACCCCGATTGCAGGGAAATGTTAGTCAGAAATCCGTGATTTTCATTCTCCTCTAACCAGCTCATGCTGCGCACCACCCCACCATGCTCCAGTACTCGAAACAAGCCGACGAACGCCGCGAAGCCGGACCTCTGGAATGCTGGTGCCTGCATGGCGCGGTGGGAGTGGCAGCGGACTGGCGCGGGATCGCCAAGCGGCTGGCAGCGGCGGCTATCAGCAGCCGGGCGGTGGACCTCTGGCGCTTCCTGGATGATGCGCCCCTGCCACTGGCCGCCTTCGGCAAGGCCCTCAACACCGATGCCGGCGGCGAGGTATTCCGCGGTAGCGGCCGCGCCTTGCTGGGATATTCGCTAGGGGCACGACTGGCGCTGCACGCGTTGCTCGAGCCCGGCCACCCGTGGCAGGCGGCGGTGCTGGTATCCGCAAACCCCGGCTTGGAAGACGCGGCAGAGCGGAGCGCCCGGTTAGAGGCTGATTCAGCGTGGGCGGCGCGGGCGTTCGGCGGGGATTGGCAGGAATTTCTCGATGCTTGGAATGCCCAGCCGCTGTTGGGCCAGACGCTCATTCGAGACGCGTCGGCGTCCCGCGGCCTAGTTACCCGACGTCGCGAGGTGGCACGCAGTTTCATGGATTGGTCGCTCGGCGCTCAGCAACCGCTGTGGCAGCGCCTCGCCCAAATCACCATTCCTGTGCTGTGGGTGGCGGGCGAACACGACGAAAAATTTCTCGCTCTTGCCCAACGCGCCGCCGCCATATCGCCGCATGCGCGGTTGGCAGTGGCCCCCGCCAGTGGTCATCGCGTGCCCTGGGAAAACGAAGCTTGGTTGGCCGAAACAACAGCCCGTTTCCTCAAGCTCGGCGACCTCTGAGCAAAAAGTCATTGAAATGCCAAAGTTCCTGTCGTTAGGTCAGTTTTTCTGCTTGTGTCTTCAAGTCTGAGGTGGCGTGGGAGCGCAGCGAGGGGATGAGTTTGAAAACCACCACCGCGCAGGTGAACAGCGCCATCGCAGCGCAGGCAAGGTAGGGCCAGGCCGGATGCATCATGAAGAAAATTCCGGCGAGCAAGGGGCCGACGATGCGTGCGAGGCTGCCAACCGCTTGGGCGACGCCGAGGGTGGAACCTTGGTCGCTGGCGGGAGTGAGGCGCGAGATTAAGCCGAAGATGGGCGGCCGTGACAAGCTGGAGGCAAAGCCGAGCACGGCGAGCCAGACGAACAACGGGCCCCAGGACGTGACCCAAGGGAGGGTGGCAAGACTCACGCCGTAGAGGAGCAGGCAGAGGGCGATGAGACCCGCTTCGCCCATGTGTTTGAGCAGCGGACGATAGACGCCTCCCTGGGCGAGCACGCCGACGAAGCCGGTGAACATGAACAAATTGCCGATGGTGGTGGCGTCGCGGCCCTTATAATCGAGGTGGAAGTTGTGGCTGACGAGGAGACCGAGGGTGGTTTCAAAACAGGCGAAGGCGAAGGTGCTGAGGAAAAACACGGTGACGGCCAAGCCGATTTGTGGGTGGACGAGGGTGCGGGTCCACTGGGTGAGACGTGGGAGATGGCCGGCGTGTTCGCTGGTTTTTCGCAGGGTTTCGGGCAGCAAAAACAGGGCTAGCAAAAAATTCAAGGCGCAAAAGAGGGTGGCGGCCCAGCCCGGCCCGGCGATTCCGAAGTGCTTTAAACTGACGCCGCCGAGCCACGGGCCGAGGACAAAGCCTAGCCCGAAAGCCATGCCGATGAGGCCCATGCGCCGAGAGCGCAACTCGGGCGGAGTGATGTCGGCGATGGCCGCCTGCGCCACTGCCAGATTGGCCCCGAAAAACCCCGCCAACATCCGCGACAGGAAAAAGACCGCGAGCGCCCAGCGGCCCGGCATCCCCGAACCCAGCGCGAACACCCCGTATGCAAAGGTCGCCCCAAGCGTGCCGATGAGCATCGGCTTGCGGCGGCCAATCCTGTCGCTCCAGCGCCCCCACAGCGGTGAGCACACAAATTGCATCAGCGAATAGACCCCCATGATGGCCCCGATTTCCCAGCCCTTGGCGGCATTGTCGTGGGCGTAGATCGGCAGGATGGGGATGACGATGCCGAAGCCGACCAAATCCAAGAAAACAGTGAGAAAAATCACTCCAAGAGTTCCTTTGGAGGCGGCGGGCGGGGATGGGGGGGCGTCGGATTGGCTCATAGGCTGCGCCGCAATGTAGGAAGTCCGGCGCATTGCGCAAGAGGTCGTGACGAAAATGTTTTCGGCCGGTGCTTGGACCTCAAGAGGCGTTGGGCACGCGGCGGCCTTGCTCTTCGAAGAAGATTTCAGCGAGGCGGAAGCAGCGGCGGGCCAACTCCCGGGCATCTTGGTCGCCGATCAGGGCGACGCCTTCCTCACTGACCTCGGCGAGGAAAATTTTCCAAGCTTTGCTGGTGAGGGCTTCTGGATCGAGTTTAGTCCGGGATATCGGCTGGCGTGCTTGCTGTGGAGCGGCAGGAGCCGGGGATGGAAATGGGGTGGGCTTGGGTGCAGCGACAGGCAGCGGGTCGGTGGCATCCTCGTGCGGCGGGCTGGGGTCGGCGGCACTGGAGAGGGCGTTAGCTTGGGCTGACTGGCCTTTGCCCTTGCGGCGGCGGCGTTTGCGCTTGCCGTCATGGGAAGGTGTGCCGCCGCTGGTGGCTGCATCGGGTTCCGGCCAGTCGCCGGAGACGGCCAGAGGCAGATCAGCTTGAGGCAGCTCGGATGGAGGCAGGGGTGAGGAGCTCGCTTCTTGAGTGGCGGAATGCGTGGTGGCTGGCAGGTTATCTGTGCCACCGGTGAAGGCGGACTCGGCATGGTTGTCGGCTGGCGGAGCGGCGGCGAGCATCTCAGGGGCCTCGGGCGTCTCTAATGCCTCTGCTGGAGGCGATACATCAGATTGGGCGGGGGATTTTCTAGGGCGAGGCTGGGAGATGCGGCGCACGCGGGAGATGGAAGGAGAGCTGGAGGCTTTGCCTGAGGCAGGTTTTTTGTCGGTCATGTGAGAGGGTGCGGCATGGCCACGGGGGCAGTGGGCGGTTTGCTAGAGTGATGCACGTGAGACGGCAGGAGGGCTTGGCTCACTTATTGCCGATATCGTCCCGATTGACCTTGTCTTTGGGATTGTCGGGGTTGGTCTTGCCGTCTTTGCCGGGGGACCAGAGGTCGAAATCGGGGTTTTGGGCACTGGTGCCTTTGCGATAGCGGTACTCGTTTCTCCAGGGGTCGAGGATGCGAGCTGCTTGGCCCCTGCCGTCGATCCAGCCTTGTTTGTTATGCTCAGGTTCGAGTTCGGAGATGTAGATTCTTTGGGCGGTGTCTTGGAGAGGGCCGGAGCCATCGCGGTTGGAGTCCCAATACAGGTCGGAAAAGAGTTCGTTCGACATGTTTTTGCCGTCGCTGGCAGTATTGTCCGCACGTCCGGGGTAGAAGCCCCAGTCGAGTTTAAACTCTTCGCAGGCATGAGCCAGCAACTTGATCTGCATCTCCGCAGTGGAGCGCCGCTGTTTCTCTCTGACGTAGTCCATGCCCGCCAAAACCATACCCGCGAGGATCATGATGATGGTGATGGTGGCCAGCATCTCAATGAGAGTGAAGCCACGGCGGGGACGGAGGGTTGATGACTGCGGATGCATGGAGACGCGGGAAATGGATGGCGGGCAGCGGCGGGTAGCAGGCGCTTTTTAGGACGCTTGGCCCATCGTGGTGATGACCTTGATGAGGGGCAGGAACAACGCGAAGACCACCGAACCGACGACCAAGGCCAAAATCACGATCATGATTGGCTCGAGGATGGAGGTGAGGGCGGTGACGGCGTTATCGACTTCGTCGTCATAGACGTCAGCCACTTTGAGAAGCATTTCGGGGAGCTGTCCGGTTTCTTCGCCGACATCGACCATGGAAATGACCATGTTGGGGAAGACGCCGGATGCTTGGAGTGGGGTGACGATGGATTCACCTTCTTTGACGGCTTCGTGGACCTTTTCGATGGCGCCGGAGATGACGACATTGCCAGCGGTATCGCGGGTGATGTTGAGGGCTTGGAGGATGGGAACCCCGGAGGTGACGAGGGTGCCGAGGGTGCGCGAGAAGCGTGACACGGCGCTTTTGCGCTGGATATCCCCGAAGATCGGCAATTTGAGTTTGAGGGAGTCGATGGCGAGGCGGCCGCCCTTGGTGCGGCCCCAGATGTTGAAGAGGAAGACGCCGATGACGAAGAGGATGAGCACGAAGACGACGTTTGGAACGCCGTACGGGTTATCGATAAAGAACTTGGATATGCCGAAGACGATCTTGGAAATGGCGGGCAATTCCGCATTGCCCATTTCAGCGAACATCGTTTCAAACTTGGGCACGATAAAGATCATCAGGAACACCAGAATGGCCACCGCGATGAACATCACGATCACCGGATAGACCATCGCCGAAACGATCTTGTTTTTGAGTTTCTGGGCCTTTTCCTGATACTCTGCGAGGCGGTTGAGGACCACTTCCAAGACACCGCCGAGTTCGCCGGCCTTGACCATGTTGACGTAGAGCTTGTTATAGATTTTCGGGTGCTGGGCGAGCGACTCGGAGAAGGTGGCCCCGCTTTGCACGGAATCGGCGAGGGCGGCAAGGGTGGCGCGCAGGACGGGGTTGGGTTCTTGTTTACCCAGCACGGTGAGGCTGCGGAGCAGGGGCAGGCCGGAATCGATGAGGGTAGCGAGCTGGCGGGTGAAGATCATCAGGCTCTTGGGCTTGATGCGGCCGCCGACGCCGCCCTTGCTGGCAGAGGAGCTCTTGCTCTTTGACTTCGACGACGACTTGGCCTTGGCAGGGCTTTTGCCTTTGCCTTCCTCGACGATTTGCGTCGGGTAAAGGCCTTGGACGCGAAGTTTCTGAATGGCTTCCGCTTCATTGGATGCGGAAACGACTCCAGTGGTTTGTTCACCTTTGGAGTCAAGGGCTGAGTATTGGAAGTTGGCCATGGCTTGGGGGGAGGGTTACGGGGCTGGGTTGCTACTGGCGGGATTAAAGCAGGGGGCGGTGGGGAATGCGAACGAAAATTCGGGTGGAAGGCAAATCAAGTGTATTTGAGCACTTCTTCGATGGTGGTGGTGCCGAGGTAAATGTTGCGCAGGCCGTCTTCACGGAGGGTATTCATGCCCAACTCCATCGCTTTTTGTTTGATGACCACAGTGGGGGCACGGCCGGTGATGAGGTCGCGGATGGGATCGGATATATTGAGCAATTCGTAGAGGCCACGGCGGCCGCGGTAGCCGGATTGGCCGCAAATATCGCAGCCGGAGCCGGTGAAGAATTGTTTGTCGCCGAGCTCATGGGGCGAGATGCCAAGTTGGCTGAGGATGGCCTCGTTAGGTTCGTACGGGCTGCGGCATTCTTTGCAGATGGTGCGCACCAAGCGTTGGGCGAGAACACCTTCCAGTGAGGCGGAAACAAGGAATGGCTCGCAGCCCATGTCGATAAGGCGGGTGATGGCCCCGGCCGAATCGTTGGTGTGGAGGGTGGAGAGGACCAAATGGCCGGTCAGTGCGGCTTGGATGGCGATGGTGGCCGTTTCCTTGTCGCGCATTTCCCCGATCATGATCCGGTCGGGGTCCTGGCGCAGGAAGGCACGCAGGATGCGCGGGAAATCCAGGCCGATGCCTTCGTTGATGGGAATCTGGATGATGCCGTCAATGTCGTACTCGACGGGGTCCTCGGCGGTGAGGAGCTTGGAGTCGATCGTGTTGATGCGGCGCAGGGCGGCGTAGAGCGTGGTGGTCTTGCCGGCACCGGTCGGGCCGGTGACGATGAAGATGCCATTGGGTTTCTCGATCGTCTCGGTGACGTAGGTGTAGATGGCATCGGGCAGGCCGAGGTTTTCGAGGGTGAGGTTGACCGATGAGCGGTCCAGCACGCGCAGCACGACGGATTCGCCGTGGTGGGTGGGCAGGGTGGATACGCGCATATCGACCATTTTTTCGCCGACCTGTTTGACGATGCGGCCGTCTTGGGGGAGGCGGCGCTCGGCGATGTTCATGTTAGACATGACCTTGACGCGGGAAATGATCGGCAGCGCGAGGTGGACGGGCGGCGGGGCCATTTCGTAGAGGGCACCATCGACGCGATAGCGGATTTTGAAATCCTTTTCGAAGGGTTCGAAGTGGATGTCCGAGGCCTTTTCCTTGATTGCTTGGTAGAGGACAAGGTCCACGTAGCGGATGATCGGGGCGGAGTTGGCTTCGGCCTCGAGGTCTGCGGCGTTGACGGAATCGCCAGCGAGTTGCAACTGGCTGAGGATATCCTCCATCGCCTTGCCTTCGCCGCCGTAACAATCATTGATTTTTTGTTCGACGAGGTAGTCTGGCGCGACCAGCAGATGGATTTCGCGGCCGAGGGCGAAGCGGAGGTCTTCGAGGGTTTGCGGGTTGAGTGGATCGACCAGCACGACGGAGAGGCCGGTTTCATCGAACTTAATGGGCAGGGCACCGTGGAGGCGGGCGGTGCCGGCCGGCACCAAGGCGAGCAGGGCCTCTGGGGGCGTCCAGTTGCGGATATCGACCACTTCGGTGCCCAGTTCTGAGGCGACGATAGGCCAGACATCGTCGCGGGAGTGGACGATTTGGAAGTCGGCGAGGATTTCGGCGACTTCTTTGCCGCTGTGTTCGATTTCGGAGAGGACGTCCTGAGCCAGCGAGCGGTCGATGAGGCCGCGCGATTGGAAGAGTTCGATGAGCTGATTGTGGTCCATGAGAGAGAAAAAAATGGGTTTTAGTCGGCGTCGGACATGGTGGCGTGGACCACTTCGCTGGCGGAGGTGACGCCGGCGAGCACTTTGCGGATGCCGTCTTCGCGGAGGGTGCGCATGCCCAATTCACGGGCGCGGCGGCGCAGTTGGGTGGTGGTCAGGCCGGTATTGACCATTTGGCGCACTTCGTCGTCGATGAGGAACAACTCGAAGATGCCCATACGGCCGCGGTAGCCGTTGCCGCGGCATTTTTCGCAACCGACGGGGCTGAAGATGGTGGCGTCGGTGACGCGGCCGGCGTCCAGCGAGAGGGCTCGCATTTCTTTTTCGGTGAGATCGGCGGGTCCCTTGCAGATGGGGCAGAGTTTGCGAACGAGGCGCTGGGCGAGCACGGCCCGCACGGCCGAGGCGATGAGGAACGGTTTGACGCCGATATCGGCGAGACGGGCGACGGCCGAGGGAGCGTCGTTGGTATGCAGGGTGGAAAACACCAAGTGGCCGGTTAGCGAGGCGTTGATGGCGATGTTGGCGGTTTCCGCATCGCGAATTTCCCCGATCATGATGATGTTCGGTGCTTGGCGCAGCATGGCGCGCAGGGCTGCGGCGAAAGTCATGCCGATGTCCGTTTTGACCATCACCTGATTGATACCGGGCAATTCATATTCGACGGGGTCTTCGACGGTGATGATCTTTTTATCGGGGCGGTTGATGACGTTGAGGCAGGCGTAGAGGGTGGTGGTTTTGCCGGAGCCGGTGGGGCCGGTGACTAGCAGGATGCCATCAGGCAGACCGAGGAGTTGCTCGAAGACCGCTTGGTCGTCGGAGAAAAACCCCAATTCTGGCAAGCCAAGGAGCAGGGCGGTCTTGTCCAAAATACGCATGACGATAGATTCGCCATGATTGGAGGGGACGGAGGAAACGCGCAGGTCCACCTCTTTGTCGCCCATTTTGAGCTGGATGCGGCCGTCTTGCGGCAGGCGTTTTTCGGCGATGGACATGGTGCCGCTCATGACCTTCAAGCGGGCAATGATGGCTGGCAGCAATTTTTTCGGGTGGTTATCGACCTCGACGAGTTTGCCATCGAGGCGGTAGCGGATGCGCACTGAGGTTTCGAGTGGCTCGATGTGAATATCGGAGGCCCGGAGGCGGAACGCCTCGGTGAGGGTTTGGAAAACCAGGCGGATAATTGGTGCGTCGTCGCTGCCTGAACCGGCTTCAGCGCCGGCGGTGCTGATGATCAGAGCGTTAGCGTCGCCCGGCTTGCCTGCGTCCACCCCGTAAATTTGGCTGAGATGCTGGATGATGTCCTTGGGCGTGGCACAGGTCAGGGATACTTCCCGCCCGATCACGTGCGGCAGACTGTCGAGCATTTCAAAATCCAGTGGGTCGGCTACCGCCACGGTCAGATAGACCCCGTCATCTTGCACCGGAATGACGTGGTAGCGCTTGGCGACCTCGTCGGTGATCGTTTGGGTGAGTTCCAGATCGTAGCTGAAATCGGCGAGTCGCACAAACGGGATGCCGGCATTGGCGGCGAGCGTTTGGGCTACGTCCTCTTGTGACAAGTTGGTGGTGGCCAGCAGATGTTCGACGAGAGTTTCGCGGCCAGACAAGGAGGACCGGGCGTAGTTGACCTGATCGGCACTCACCAAGCCAGCTTCGGCAAGCAAATCTGCAAGATAATCTTCGTTGGAAAACACAGCGTTAGGAATCCGGATTGGGGGTTTTGTGACGACCTTGGCAAGCACTCGCCGCGCGTCGCGTGTCGCAGCTTTGTCAAGACCACCCCGCTTGTCAACCAGACAGGCAAAAACAAATCCACGTATTTTTTCCAGAGGCCAAAATTCCCTACGATGTAGGTATCATGCCTATGCAATGCCCGCCGGGAGTGTCCGTCTAAGGAGCCACGGCCATTGTAGAGTCACGCCGGTGGGGATCGGGGGTGGGAGAACGCCGGATCACCGCCGATCACGCGTTGCGCCTTGGCGACTATGAGATTCTTTTGGAACGGACGGCCTCTATCTGAGGCTTTTTTCGTTATGGATGGAGCGGGTAAGGATTGAGAACCGGCGGGCCGGCGCGGCCACCGGATAGGTCGGTGAAGACGCCCGAGCCGTTGCCGTCGCGGCGCTTGGTGTGCATCCACCACCAGCATTTTGCCTTCCAATTCCAGGACGCCACCACCAAGGAGTCGGTGGTGATGCGCACAGCCAGCACTTCGCTCCACTGGTGGCGGGGCGAGCCAGTGTTGTACACGTCGATGCCCTGCCAGTGGTAGTGACCCGAGCCATGGAAATGACCGTGGAAAATGGCAAGCACCCGTCGGCCTGTTAGGAGTTTGGCGAGGCGGACTTTCTGAGCGTCGGGCACCCAGTCCGGCCCGGAAAAGGGACCGAGCAGCGGGAAGTGTTGCATGAGGATTAACGGCCGTTTTGTTGGCAGCGTGGCCAGCTCGTGCTCCAGCCAGGCGAGTGCCGGCTCGTTGGGCCCTTTGTCCAAACACAGGATCCGGACGTCGCCCCAATCCCACGCACGAAAGAGCGCGCCATGCCAGCCAATCACCCGTTGGCCCACAGCCGTGCGCTCGCTGACCTGGTCGTGGTTGCCAGTTAGAACCACGGTCGGCCCGCGCCGCGGATAGCGATCGGCATAGTACAGGCGCTCGAAGCTGCGCATCTGGTCGGCCCTCCCAGAGTCGGTTAGATCCCCTAACACCGCCAGCGCCAGCGGGGGCTCCACCACGCCGCCGATGCGCGTTGGCCAAGGCGTGCCTGGCAGTTCATCCAGCGCGGCGAGCATGGTGGCGTTGGCCTGCTCCATGCCGGATGCGCCAAGGTGGGTGTCGGCGGCTACCAGGAATGTTAGGGCACCGGTCAGCGGCGCGTTGGCCCCGGGCGCGGCTTGTGGCACAGGCGGCTGCGGCAGGTCCGCGTCGGCGGTGGCAGGTCTCCTAACATGCTCCAACCACCACCAGCCTCCACTGATCCCGCTGCCGAGCAATGCGAGCAGCAACAGGACCAAGGGCCACCGGCGGCGGGGTTGTTCGGTGGGTTCGTTCATGCCTTTTACGATTCATCGGACGCCGTCTCGGTTCAGTTCGGGGCGCGGCTACTTCCGGCGAAATTGCTGGCAGGAAAGTTCATGGCTAGCAAGCATATCCCGTAAAACGCAGCAAGTATATCAACCGGGTATAGGTGTCCCATAACCGGGTCGGCTACGTTAGGTTATCATTCGAGTCATCCCGAAACGAATATCCCCTCTTTGCATAAGACTGGCGAGGCAGCGCCTCAGACCGAAGACGCAAGGCGCAAGACCGCTGGGCTGCAAGACAGAAGCCCCGAACCCGGGGCGCGAATGGAGAGGGCTGTCACTTAAACTTTGGCGAGGTGGAGCCTCAAGCGACGCGAGTGGTGAAGAGGACTTCCGCGTGAGCTCAGTCGAACAATTGATGATTGCCGATGGATGAACGTTGATTTCTGATGTGAACTTGGACACGAGATTCCGCACGAACCAAGCTCACTTCAAATATCCAAAATCAACAAGCGTCAATCGTCAATCATCAGCCTCAATGGAGGCAAATTCTTGTTGTCCAAACCTGTTCGCATGGTGCCGATTTTTTTCCTATACTCCCCCTCAGACTCGCAATAGAATCAGCGCTATGAAGCACATGCTCGCGATGGTTCTTGCATTGATGACTTCTCGGGCAGCAGCGACAACCCCGATTCTCGTGGTGCATTCCTATTCGCAGCACTATTCGTGGACGCGAAGTCAGGATGAGGGATTCATGGAAACCCTCGCGAAAGATCCCGGGCTGAACGTCTCGGCCACCACCGAGTACCTCGATACCAAGCGGCGGCGCTATGACGAATGGCTGAGACAGGGGAATCGAGAAACGCGCAGGATCGAGAAATAGCGCGAAGAAGGCCGAAATCTAGGGGATTCGGGAGCGGTTATGCTCAAAAGACCGAATCGAGAAAAAATGGGGGAAACGAAGGCAATGGACAGGGATT
>CAIKHZ010000287.1 GCA_903827375.1 Akkermansiaceae bacterium | reverse complement strand
CATGTCGGTCGCCACACCGGCATTGACCTGGGCGAACTCGACCGTGACTCGGTGGAGTTGCTGATCACCAAATGGCTGCCCACGGCACTTGATATGCCCAAGCCGCTCAAGGCCGACCGCGAACTCATCGCCGCGCTCCAACAGGCGAAGCTGGCGCTTTCTCCCGACGAGGAAGAAGAGGACAACATCCCGTTCTAACACCCATTCAACGGAACCCACGACCATGATGATCGTTCCACGAGAGTCCTCCTCGCACTGGTATTTCCCGGACGGCACGCCCCTGCATCAGGTGCCGCGTGCCGACGGGAAGGGTGAACGCCCCACCAGCCTGCGGGACGCCCGCAAACTCGGCCTGTTTCCATCTGTGACCAACGTGCTCGGTGTCATCGCCAAACCAGCGCTGGTCGCATGGCTCCAAGAACAGGCCATCCTCGCGGCACTCACCCTGCCGCGCAACGAAGGTGAACCGCTCGATGACTTCGCCCGACGGGTCGTGGCCGACATGAGCAGCGAGGTTGGGCGTGCCGCCGATTTGGGCAGCGCCGTCCATGCCGCGATTGAAGGCTACGCCCAGGGGCGCTGGTTGCCGGAAGACAAGGAGGTGGCGCGACTCTTCGAGCCCGCCCGCCTGTGGTTCGATGCGGACGTCGTTGCCGTTCACTCGGTGGAAATCGCCGCCGCCCACACCGAATGGGGATACGCCGGTCGGGTGGACCTGGTGGCGACTCTCAAATCCACCGGGCGGCCGACCGTCATCGACTTCAAGACGCAGAAAGTTCGCCGCGACAAGGATGGATCGTTCAAGCCGATTCTCCACGACACTTGGCCGCTGCAACTGGAAGCCTACCGGCAGGCGCTCGCCTCGCGTGACAAGGGGCTGGCAAACGCCGCCATCGCCTCGGTCGTCATCGGGTCCTCGGAGCCGGTGCCCGTGGTCACGAAGGTGTGGGACGATGCCGACAAACCCGGCTTCTTCCGCGCCTTCCTCGCCGCCCGCGACTTGTGGGTCTGGCAGAAAAACTACTGCCCGGTGAAGGACGCGCCGGACGCAGGTGACACGCCACCGACCGCTCTGGTCCCAATCTAACCAATACACTCACGACCATGAATACAACCTCACTCAAACTCGCCGCCGTCGATCTCGTGGACCGCAAGGGTATTCCGACCTGCCCGAGCACAGCGATCGCGGAGCATTGCGACATCACCCACCACGCAGTTCTCCAACTGATCGACAAGCACATTCACAGCATCGAAGGAGCATTCGGACATCTCGCATTTGAAATGCTGAAACCTGAAAATCAACAAGTTACAACGGCAGGACCGGGAAGACCAACCCGCATCGCCTACCTCACCGAGCAGCAGGCGACATTCCTCATCACCATGTTCCGCAACACCGACGTGGTGGTCCGTTTCAAGCTGGCGCTCACCCAGGCATTTTTCGCGCTGCGGGATCGCCGGGAGAATGTCGCCTACGTCGGCCTGTTCCTTCAGGAAGTTCCCGCCGCGTGGGAAGGAACATTCCCTGATTCGTTCTTCAAGGCCGTGTGCGACTGCTACGGGTTGCACTACGTCAAAGGCAAGACACCAGGATTCTTCGGCGGCTTCATCAACCGCTACATCTACGAGCCGCTGCTGGAAAACCTCAGCCCCGAACTCAAATCCAAGCGCGTTGAGTATTGCGATGCCGCAGGCACGTCCGAGGCGAGTTATCGCCTCCATCAGTTCCTTCGCAAGCACTGCAAGAAAGCCCTGGATCGGCACATTCTCGTCATCGAGACCCTGCTCGCGGTGAGCCGGACGGAAATGGACTTCAAGGAACACTTCGCCGCCCGATTTGAGGGCCGGCAGCAATTGGTGTTGGAGTTCCAGACCAAGGAGCAACGGAAGAAGGCACTCAGGAAACTACCGGCCTAACACACAACCCCAGCCATGTCCTATCCCATCTATCCACAATCCGCGCATCGTCGTTTCGCCATCCAGGGGTTCGCGGCGCACCGAAACCGCCGTCGCCGCCGCTGGCCGCTGATCGTCCTAACATTCATCGTCGGCCTGCTTGCGGGTTGGCTGCTGCGCGGGGGGAGCGCCTGGTTGCCATGAGCGCAAGTATCGTTGCTCGCAGTCCCGCCGACCGCTTCCTGGACCTTGCCGTAGCTGGTGAGAACGTGTTTCTCACCGGCGCGGCGGGGTCAGGGAAAAGTCATGGCGTGCGGGAATTTCTCAAACGCCATCCCGACACCCACGTCACCGCATCAACCGGTGTGGCGGCCCTCAACGTCGGCGGCATGACCGTGCATCGTTGGAGTGGGATGTTGCTCGGTCCGGCCAAGGGGCAGGATTTCGAGCGGTATTTCGCCCAGCTTTCACGCGATCCAAAACCGAGCGTGCGCATTGCCTTCAACCGGGTGCGGCGGTGCAAGCGTCTTGTCATTGATGAAATCAGCATGCTATCCGGGCGCGCGTTCGGGTATCTCGATTTCCATTGCCAGCGGATCCGCGACGATGACCGTCCATTCGGCGGCATTCAGATCATCGGCACCGGGGATTTTTTACAACTGCCGCCCGTTAGAACAAATCCGCAGCATGCCTATGACTGGGCGTTCGACTCGCCAGCGTGGGAGGATGCCGGATTCCAGACGGTCGAGTTGCGGCGCATCATGCGGCAGGACGAACCGGAATTCGTGGCGGCATTGGCAAAATTCCGCCGGGGTGAGATCGACGGTCTAACCGAGCGCCTGTTGCGTCCGCGCATCAGCCTGTTTCCCAACAGGGACATCACCCGCCTGTTCACCCACAACTCGATGGTGGACCGCTGGAACGAGTTCTGTCTCGGCGAATTGCCGGGGCCTGAGTCCGTCAGGGAAGCGGAAACCTGGGGGCCACAGAACCAAATCGACTTTTTGGAAAAGAACCTGCTCACGCCAAAAGTCCTGCGGCTCAAGCCGGGAGCCAAGGTCATGTTCACCGTGAACCGTCCCGACGATGGCTTTGTGAATGGCCAGACCGGCGAGGTCGTGTCCATCGGCCTGACCACCGTGGTTGTCCACACCGAGCGCCGCGAGTTGGAGGTGTCGCCCTACCGCTGGCGCTATGACGCGAAGGAACCCGGCACCGCCTGGTTTGAACAACTTCCCATCCGCCTTGCCAACGCCCTAACAATACACAAAGCCCAGGGCCTAACACTTGACTCCGCTTTCGTTGACGTCCGGGCCGCCCGTGAACCCGGGCAAGCCTACGTCGCTCTTTCCCGTGTCCGCACGCTCGCCGGACTGCACCTCAAGGATTGGCCCAAGGGTGTCTTCGTTTCCCAGCGGGCACTCGATTTCCATTTCCAAAACTTACACCCATGAACGGACTATTCCTACCCACATCCTACGACCCGGTCACCGATCCACCGCCAGTGGACCCGCCTCGCCGTGTTAGCTGCGCACCGAACGTCGTGTTTCACCCCCGCCGCAACCTCAACCACGGGCGTCTACACGTT
This sequence comes from Akkermansiaceae bacterium, assembly GCA_903827375.1. GTDB lineage: Bacteria > Verrucomicrobiota > Verrucomicrobiia > Verrucomicrobiales > Akkermansiaceae > Luteolibacter. The sequence goes on along the minus strand of CAIKHZ010000287.1, from coordinate 3,270 downwards.
GACACCGAACACTGCGACATGGACCCCCAGTTATACCCTATCAAAAGCAGTAACCCGCTCATCACCGGCATGGAAGCCTGTGAATACCTCCGCATCAGTGACCGCCAACTTTTCTCATGGCGCGAGCAGGGCCTGATCCCATACCTCAAAATCGGCCGATCCGTCCGCTACAGGTTGCGAGACCTCGACGAAGCCATGGATGCCCTGACCATCAGGCATTCGGTCGAGGCAACCAAATTCACCCCCAACCCCAGCCAGCCACAATGAGCCCAGCCACATCAAACTGGCCCGACATCCGCGCCTATTATGAATCCACCGGTGAGCCACTTCGTCAGGTGGCAGCACGATTCGGGGTAAGCGAACGGTCTCTCTTCCGGCGATCGGCCAATGAGGGGTGGAAAAGTGGCAGCAAAGGTGATGATCCGCTGTCAAGTGATGCTGCCATGCTGCCAAATGGTGGCAGCGCGAAAGCAGGAATTGGCAGCACTGAACCTGAAAATGGCAGCACCGACCGGGAAAGTGGCAACACGGATGGCAGCAACGTCCCGAAATGTGGCAGCAATAGTGGCAGCGCCTCCATTCCATCTGACATCAACACCCTCGACCGCCTCGCCGCCGCGCAATTCTATGCCACCACGCTTGGCTGGGCCGTCCATCCTCTGCTGGGCTCTGACCGCGGCGACCCGCAGGAACGCGGCAAGAAGCCGTTGCTCAAAGGCTGGCGCAACCACATCGCCGCCGACATCACCCCGGATTTTCTGACCAAGTATTTTGGTCCCGGCACCAACAACAATATCGGTTGCGTCGTGCGCCAGCCGTTCATCCATGTCGATCTGGACAGCAAACCGGACGCGGGCGCGTCGGTCATGGAGTGGCTTGCCGGAAAACCTGAACTTGCCGCCGTCCCCCGCGAGCGCACGGGGGGTGGTGCCCATCTCGCCTTCATCTGTCAGGACATGCCGGACGAGGTGATGAAATTGAAGAAGCCACCCACCTGCCAGATCAACGACAAGGTGAGTGCCGAACTCTATCTGAACGGGATGAACCTCGTGCTGTCGCCATCCGTCCACAAGAGCGGCCACACTTATCTATGGGAAGTCACGGGCGACCTTCCCGACGTGAAGTGGGTGGATCTCTGCCGTTGGTTCGGGTTCGCCACGCCGGAAACGAAAAAGCCCGGTCGGCCCGGCAAGGAAAAGCCATGGTGGTCCCGGTGGGATCAGGACTTGCGCACGCTGGATTTGGCCGGGGTGATGGAAGACCTTGGCCGCCTGGGGGCCTGCCTCGACCCTGATCAAAACAAATGGTCGGTGCGCTGCCCGTGGGAAGCCAATCATTCAAATGGTGCCACCGATGACCCCGGTTCTGACACGATCATTTTCAATCAGGCCGAAACCATGCCGGGGTTCCGCTGCCTGCATGCGCACTGCGATTCACGCGGCATCAAGGATCTGATCGAGTGGGCGGAGGGTCAAAAACCCGGCATTATCGCCGCCCGCTGCGCCAACCTCCGCGTCTGGGCCCCAGGCAACACCAATGCCAAAGGTCGCCCGCGCATCGAACTGCCATCCCTTGGCAGAGCCCAAGGTGAGTTTGGCAAGGAAATGGGCGAGAAAATCGGCCCGACACTCGACCTGTTCCAATTTTCCAACAACGTGGTGGAAATCACCACCATCCCGGCCGCCGACAAAAAAGGGGCGATCCCAGGTCACATGCTCTCAACCCTGCGGCCTACGGAACTCGTCACCGCGGTCGAGCGCACGGTGGAAACCGGCGTCATCAAGGAAGACGATGCCGGCGACAGCGTGTTCGTGCCCAAGAGTATGAGCGAGGCGGATGCCAGGATCACGCTGGTCAGCGGGTTCTTTGGCTCCAGGCTGCCGCGCATCCGCCGCGTGCTCGACGTGCCAGTGCCGCATTTGTCCGATGACGGCAAACTCGTCTATCCAAAGCCGCGATACGACGAACGATTCGGCACCTGGCTCAACCCGCATGCGCCACAGTTGAGGACCATGGGCCTGAGCGAGGCGCTGAACTGGATCTACTCGGATTTGTTCGGGCCGGCCGAGCAAGGCGGGTTCTGGTGGCACGACGAGCAGGCGCGCGTCCATGCCGTCGCCCGGTTCATCACCCCGTTCTGTCGGGGGCTGATGGACTGGAACCGCCCCCCACTCTGGATTTTCGATGGCAACCGCGAGGGTTGCGGCAAGGACACCTGCGCCGACATCACCCACCTTGCCTACACCGGTCGCTCGATCATCTGCGCCCCGCTTTCCAAGGAATGCGATGACGAGATGCGCAAGCGGATCACCTCCGCCCTCATGGCCGGCAGCCGGTTCTTCCACTTGGCCAACATGAAGGGGCATGTCCGCTACGCGTCGCTGGAAGCGGCAACTGACAATTCGGGCGTGTGGGAGGACCGCCGCCTTGGCGTGAGTGAAACACTCTCCCTGCCCAACGAAACCGAGTTTTCATTCTCGGCCAACAATGCCACCTGGGAGCCGGATATTGAGCGCCGCTGCCGTCGCATCCGCCTGCGCTTCACGCCCGAGGACATCAACGGCCATCGCTACCGCCACGCTGACATCCGGGGTTGGGTGCGGCGCCACAGGGCGGAGTTGCTTTCCGCAGTCGCCGCAATGGTCAATGAATGGGTGAGGCTGGGCCGCCCGCCGGGGCCGTCGCCGTTCACGTCGTTCCCGGAATGGGGAGAAGTAGTCGGCGGCATTCTGATGTGCGCCGGTTTGCCGGACCCGTGCCGCCCGCACGAAGACAGCCAGGTGTCGGGCGACCAGGCCACCAAGGCGATGCGGGAGTTTTTCGAGTTGGCGTTCACACGGTTCGGTGACCGGGAGGTGTTCAAGAAGGAATTCCAGGAATTTGTCCAGCAGGATGAGGGGGTGCACGAGTTGTTCGACTGGATTGATTTTGCGGCTCGGCGAGGGCAGACAACCTTCGGCAAGCTGGTCGTGAAGTTTGACAAGCGCGAACTCGGGGGCATCACGTTCCGCCTCAAACAGACGTCCAAGAACTACGGAATTTACCGATTTTATCGGGAAGGTGAAGGAACTCTTCCCCTATGTCCCTCACAGGTCCAATCCACCCCGGCTTTTGTGGGACATGTGGACATTGAGGGACATTCTCATACGGCATATATGGGAGATAAAAATGACGATGAGAAAAATAAAAAATATGATGAATTAAATACTCTCCATAGAAGGGATAGGGAAAATTCCCTCGATGTCCACATGTCCCACAACCCGGTTTTTT
>CAIKHZ010000286.1 GCA_903827375.1 Akkermansiaceae bacterium | reverse complement strand
GCCGCCGTTGACACCGCCCCCCGGTCACCATGAAAGCACTCAAATACCTCAGCTTCGTCGGCAAGGTCGCCGGTCTTGTCTCCGCCCTCAACGTCATCCCGTTTGTCGATCCCACGGCCGGGGTGATCGTGTTCGCCGCCGCCTCGATCCTCAAGGACGCGGTGAACCGCATCGGCGACCTGCTGGACGACGGCAAGCCCAACTCCAGCTTCAAGGGCTGAAAACCATCAAACGAAAACGCCCCCGGATGGCTCGCGCTGTCCGGGGGCGTTGTTTTTGGCTGAATCAGGTCCGGCTGACCGGTTCCACCTGATAGTGTTTGCGAATCGCGGCAAGAACCTCGTCGTAGTCGTAAAGGTAGAAGCGGGGAGAAACCTGGATGTAAGGAATCAGTCGCTTGGCCATCCAGTTGTCGAGGGTCCGGGTGGAAATCGACAGCCGCTTGGCCAATTCCTTTTTCTTGATGAGGCATGGGGTGACAGTGCCCACCGGGCTAGCCGCTTCCATCGGCTCGCTGGAGTTCATTGTCCTGGCAGTGTTCATGTTGATGACTTTCATGGTTACGCAGGATTGGTAGTGTCAACGAATTGACGGTTTTGATGGGCCAGCATTCTGAGCCGCTGTCTGATTGTGGGCGGCAGGTCTTTCGGCATCCAGCCGTCCGGCGGGGTGACGTCGAACCATTGCTTTGCCGATTCAGCGTCCACCAATTCGCGGTAATGGCGGAAGATCATGGCAGGGGAGTTTCCGGCTTCGAGCGCCGTCCGCGGGACATCGCCGGTCAGGGCCACCCGGTAGCTGATGTAGGAGTGGCGGAGGGCGTTCTTGCGCCAGCCGCCCGCGAGCCCCGCCTTGGAGCCTAGGAGGGATAGCGCTCCCCCGGCGGTGGCCATCGAGATGATCTGCCCGGTGGATTCCCGCCAGGGGGCCAGCCATGCCTTCAGGTTGTCGCTGAGCGGGACCAGTCGGCGGGCCGCCGTCTTCGCCTTGCGGCCGGCGATCTCGATGTGGCCGCGGTCCCACTTGATGTCCTCCCAATCGAGTCGCTGGATTTCGGCGGAGCGAATACCGGCGAAGGCGCCAATGGCGACCAGCGGGATGAGGCGGGCGTGGCAGGCGAGCAGCACCTTCCGGATTTCCTCCGGGGTGAAAATCTCGATGTCGCTGTCCGGCACCTTGAAGGTTTCCGACTGCTCGGCGGCCGTTTTGCGGTCCGGGTGGAGATACCCCTGACGCTTGGCAAAACCGAACATCGTCACGAGGCAGGTCCGCAGTCCATTGCGGGTGACCGGGCCGAGCGTCTTCTGGGCTTGCAGGAAGGCGTTGATGTCTTTCACCGTCACGTCCGCGATATTCCCGCTCACCTGGCCCGTGAAGCGCTTGAGATAATCTTTGGAACTCGTGACATAGGCGTCGGTCACACCGCTGGCACGGCGGGATTCGACGAATTCCTCGGCCACCTGGGCGAGGGACTTCAACTGCACGATGTCGGCGCGGTTTGCTTGGTAGAACCGGACGGCATCCGAGAGGGCAATATCACCGGCGGTCTTTCTTGCGCTCACCCACTCATCTATCGCGGCGGCCAGGGTGACGCCGAATTGCTTGGCCTGGCCCTCGCAGTGCCGGAGAATGTCGATGTCGCGCTTGGTGGCCTCGTCGCCGCTATAGCCGTTGGTCAGCCGGACGGTCGTCTGCTGGGCGATCAGGCGGGCCTCCTCCATGCAGGCGAGGCTCCGGACCTTGCGTCGGCCGCCTTCCTTCCATGCCAGCACGAACTCGCTGTAGCCGTCCTTGCGGTTGATGGTGTAGATTTTGACTCTCGCGGGGCCGGTTCCGATCTCCACGATGCTGCTGCGGCGCTTCTTCTTTGGGGTCATAGACCCCGGTTTCCGCGTCAACTTGTATGGAATTTTGTAAGGAAAACCTGTCGCGGCTCCTGATGTATCGTCCGTATTCGTTGATACTGAGTGACTTACAGAGTCAATCGAAGACGATGGTGGGCAGAGCTGGATTCGAACCAGCGTAGACTTACGTCAGCAGATTTACAGAATGTCGCAATTCGTTCATAATAAGCGTTTTACAGCAGATAATGGCCTATATTGGCCGCTATTGGCCATCAGTTTTTTGAGCCATTTTGCCAACTGGAACCGCGGTGGCAATCTGGTTGTCGCCATTTGTCGCCACCCATGCCGTTAGAAGGTGGTTGACATGGCCAACACCGGCATGGACAAGACAACCGATTCGCCGCGCACCGAACAAGCCCCCTCCCCTCTCCTCACCGAAAAAGACACCTGCGCCTACCTCAGGGTCAGCAAACGCAACCTCTATTGCTGGCGCATGGCCGGTCTGGTCCCCTATTACAAAATCGGCCGGGCGGTGAGATTCAGGAAAGCCGAGCTGGACGCCGCTCTGGAACGGATGCGGATGGGGTGATTAAGTGACCCTGACAAGCATTCTCGCCTCGATTCGTTCAGTCGGCGGAATCTGAAAGCCGGGAATCATCGTCTTGACCAAGACGCGCGGACTGTCCGCAGGGGCCTCGACGACGATCCGTTCAAAATCATCGTCACCAGCATCCTGGAACTCCGGGAGAATGCGGACACGGTCCCCTAAAACGAGGGGACGGCTGGCGTTGGTTGAAATGGGGGCGTTCATATCAAAGAGACTCATTGGTCCGGTCACATCCGAGGTGGCCAACCCAGACCTGCTCGGATTTGACCAGGTTTGGTCACGGACGGGAAGGTATTTTGCCACCATTTTCTGCACCACTCCGGCGAAGTTCCTTGCTTCAGCCCTGAAAAGGCAGTGGGAAGAAAATGAGTTTGACTTTCGGGCACGGCACCAATTTGATCCGCAGGCAGCAGGTCGTTCGGAAAAAGGTGTTGACGTTCGAGCAAAAACCTGTTCAATTGAACCCATGAAAAGCAAATTGAGCTTCGACAAACGTCCATCTGGCCTGAGTTGCATTGAAATCTGCGCTGGCGCGGGAGGACAAGCGCTTGGCTTGGAATGGGCAGGCTTTGATTCGCTGGCCCACGTTGAGTATGACCGTCACGCCTGCGCCACCCTCCGCCTGAATCGGCCAAACTGGAACGTTATTGAGGGGGATGTCCGCGCCTTCTCGGCGAAGGAATTCAAAGGAGTAGATCTTCTCGCAGGTGGCGTTCCGTGTCCTCCATTCTCGAAAGCTGGCAAGCAACTTGGCCCTGATGATGAAAGGGATCTATTCCCAGAGGCGCTGCGTTTGGTTAAGGAGTGCCTACCAAAAGCTGTGATGCTGGAAAATGTCCGTGGATTCCTTGACGCCGTGTTTACTGACTATCGCATGAGCCTGAAAAAGGAACTCAAGGCCCTGGGATACCAGGCCAGTTGGCACCTGCTCAACGCTTCGGATTTTGGTGTTCCACAACTCAGGCCGCGGGTGGTTGTCGTGGCAATTCGTGAGGATCTGACCCAGAACTTCTTTCCGCCAATTCCGCTCATTGATGGGGCAATGGCCAAAACGGTAGGTGAAACCCTAATTGACCTCATGAGCGAGAATGGTTGGGAAGGGGCATTGGCGTGGGCGTCAGGTGCGAATGAGATTGCACCAACCCTTGTGGGCGGCTCAAAGAAACACGGCGGCGCCGATCTCGGCCCAACGCGTGCTAAGAAGGCGTGGGCCAGTCTTGGCGTTAATGGCAAGGCCCTAGCGGATACAGCCCCACCACGGGGTTACGCTGAAATGCCAAAGCTCACGTTGCGGATGACAGCCCGCATTCAAGGATTTCCCGACGATTGGCAGTTTGCTGGAGGAAAAACCGCAGCTTATCGTCAGGTGGGGAATGCTTTCCCTCCGCCGGTCGCTCAGGCCGTGGCCGCAAAAATCCGCCAGGCTATTCTGGGTAAGGCTGACCGCGCCAAGAACCGCGCCGCCTCTTGACTTTCGAGGCATGCATGTTTTCGGCGCGAAATCGCCGCAGGGACATTTGCCCAAGGTTCCTCACCAGTCTGCGGCTTTTTTTCTTGTCCCTCAATTGGCGGACGCTTTAATACTATAGTCTATGGACGGTTCCTGATATTCCTGTCAGAAACGTCCGTTGATGAGCGCGCCAAACATTTCAAAGCTATTCGGACTTGCTGTCCGCAGCAGGAGGTTGGCGGCTGGAATCACCCAAGAGAAGTTGGCTGAACAAGCCGGCCTCCACCCGACCTACATCAGCATGGTCGAGCGTGGCGTCCGCAATCCGACGCTTGACGCCGCCGACCGAATTGCAAGCGTTCTCAAGATCAGCTTACCCCAGTTGATTGAAGCAGCACAGAACCAGAACCCCGGTAAGGGTAAACAGCGCATATGAGCGTTCCGGAGCCAATCGACCCCGAAATCGCTGCTGTTGAGATGGAACTGCGTTCCCTTGATCCAGATGGAACGAAGACTGCTCGCGTTCTTCGCGACACAATAGATCAGCTCTATGACGGACAGCGAACTGGCCGCTACAAATGGGAGCAGCTCTACAAAACGGAGAAGACGCATTGCGGAACACTGGTTGAAATCAATCTCCAGCGTGAATTCAAATTCGCCGATGGCGAAGAAATGGATTTTCGCATCGCTGATATTGAAGTGGACTGTAAATACTCCCAAAAGAACGGAGGTTGGATGATACCGCCGGAGGCCCATGGCCACATTTGCATGCTTCTTTGGGCTAAGGATAGTGCGACTCCTGTGTGGAGCCTGGGTCTTGTTCGTATAAGTCCAGATGTCTTGAACACAGGTGGTAACCGCGACGCTAAACTAACACTTAACACGGCTGGCCGCAGTTCGATTCGGTGGCTTTGGGATCGCGCTTCACTTCCGCCAAACGTATTGCTGCAACTGGACAACGATATCGTTGAGAAAATCATGTCCTTGAAACACGGGACCCAGCGCACGAACGAACTGTTCCGCCAAGCCTTGGGAATGATTGTTGGTAGGTCCGTTGTCGCCACGGTGGCGCAACAAGACGACTATATGAAGCGAGTTCGCGAAAACGGCGGAGCTCGTTCGTCTCTCAAACCTGAGGGAGTCGTCGTTCTTGGTCAATACAAGTCGCATGCCATCATCGCTACTGCCCTTGGCATTCCTGTTCCTGGCCCTGGTGATTCAATCTCCGTTCGGTTAGCACCCGCACAAGCGCCTGGCCCTGGAGTTGCAGAAATCGGCGGCTCTTACTGGCAGATTGCAGGTTCAGATGATCCTATCGTTCCCGCACCGGATCTGCCAAAGATACATAACTCAACCAAGTTGTGAAGACGTGGACGGCTAGCTGAAAAGGTGAAATCTTTTTCTGCGGCAGATTATGACCAGTAGCCGCCTCCCTTTCGCTTCTGGGCCGTGTCCTTGGGCTGACAAGAGAACTAGAAAGCCGCTCCCCCTTTACTTTTGTGCGGACACCGTAGCGTAGTAGCCAGCCTTGCCGGTTCCGACGAATTCGATGCCGCCCCCCAGGTCGGCAATGTCCCGCTTGGCAGTGGCGGTGGAGATTTTGAAGTGCTTTTCGAGGTCGGCCCGGCGGAGTTTGCGACCGCTTTTGAGTTCGCCAATGATCCACTCTTGCCGGTCGGGCGGCAATTCTCCGAGTTCCTCCTTGGTTTTCCGGGGCGTTTGGTGCGACTGGTCGTCCACGGTCAGGCTGGCGTGGAGTTGGTAGCCGGATTTTCCGCGCACGATGACGGAATCATCGGTCCCTTCGATGCCGCATTCCGCCAACTGGCTAATGGATTTTCGTCGAAACGCACTGACCGCATCGCACACGGCATTTTGTCCCCGCCCCAGGCCGAGCAATTCGGCGATTTTCTTGCCGGGAAAGGCCATGGGCTGGCCATTGGTTTTGCGTTCCTTGAGCAGGTTGAGGATCCGCCAAATCATGCCATTGTCGGGATCACTGATTTCCAGGCCGTCGAGTTCAATCCGGTCGGGAAAATACCGCAGAGTGGCGTTCCCGAGTTTACGGAGTTCCGGGGAATCGGGGCCCGCGACCGCCGCAGTCAACCCCTGCCCGTCATGGCCGCCGAGCACCTCCATGATTGCCTGTTCGAGGTTCTCGAAGGGCTTCTTCACGAAATGATTCGCACCGGCCCGCATCAATTCGACGGCGAGATCGGGGCGATCATGCCCGTGCGCGGTGACGACGATGACCGGAGTCTCCTTGTTGCGAGAAGACGTCCGGATGTCCCGCAGGATGTTTTTGCCTGTCGGGATGGATGGCGGGCGGCCAAAGCGGATCGGCAGTTCCAAATCCAGCAGGATGTAGGTGAACTCACGCCTTTCAATGCGTTCCTTGGCTTCGTTCTGTGACCCGACCGCCTCGTAATCATGCCCGAAGGACTCCAAGCGGTCGGCAATAGAGGCACGGATGGATGTATCATCCTCGATGATCAGGGCAATGGGTTTCATGGGTCCGTCCCTCCGTTGTTCGGAAACCAGACCGTAACCTGGGTGCCTTCATCAAGCCGGCTTTCGATGCGCAGGTCGCCGCCATTGGCCTGGATATTTCGCCTGGCAATGGGCAGTCCGAAGCCGGTGCCGAGATTGCCCTTGGACGAGCGACCGGGGATGAACTGCCGGACATTATTCAACTCCTCTTCCGACAACCCGAAGCCGGTGTCGATAATGGTGAGCCTCACCCCGTCATCCTCACGGCCCGCCGTCACGTGAATGACTCCGGGTTCGAATCGGGTCTCGTCGAGCATGAACGCATCGTGGGCGTTCTTGATCAGATTGCGCAAGGCGAGCACCATCGGCATGCGCGACACCCTGACGAGCAGATCGGATGATACAGCACATTCGATGACAATCGGGCTGGCATCGCGCCCGGAGAATTTCATCTCAGCCTGCACCATGCGCAGCGCGTCACCGCACAAATTGGCGAGTGATTCCGTGGCCATGTCATGATTTGGCGCACGGGTGTATTCCTTCATGTCGCCTAGCAGGCGCTCCAGGTAGGCGACTGACATCGAAAGCCGCGGGGCGATTTTGGCAATCATCGGGACGGTGGTCGATTCAGTGGCGAGGTGCTCGATGTCGAGTTTCATGGCCGTGATCACGCTGCGCATTTCGTGAACGCTGGCACCCACCAGCCCTTCGTAGAGCTTGTGGGCCATTTCAGAAACCATGTTAGACGCCTTCGTGCCGTGTTGGCGCTCCAACTTGCGCAGATCATCCTCCATCCGGCTGAGTCCCCGGATGCGTTTGGCCGTTCCGGTGTGCCCCTTGTGCCGGCGCGCCAATTCCCGCTCGGCGGCGCTTTTCACAAAGGCGTTGTCGTCTTCGGATAGAACCGCCGTGAACGACGCAAAGTCCGTCTCGCTGAGTTTATGGAGGTGATTGGCGAGCGCCATGCGGACTTCCCACTTCGGATCCGCGGCGAGCAGACGGGCCAGTTCGGCGGTGTGTCCGTCCAGCGGGCGGGCCGGATTGCATTCGCCCAACAGATTGCCAACCAAACGGATGCGGTCGGACCATCCGATCGCCTCGGGATCGGCGCGCAATTCGTTGAGTTTCGCTTCGATGGCCACCGCTTTCATGCCTCCACTCCGTATCGTTGTCCGCGTTGACGAAACGCTTCGGCTCCGCCTTCCAGCAGCGTCACAATCTGGGTGCGGCATTCATCGACGGACCCGGAGATCGCGGCCAGCGCGTGCTCACCGTCCGACTCCATGACAAACACACGCGACGCATCACCCAGCACCGGAATGTTTGGGTTATGAGTTACAAAGATCAGTTGTCGCGTGGACTTCACCTTATGGATGTTCGCCACGACAGTCTCAAAAATGAAGCGATTGTCCAGATTGTCTTCCGGTTGATCAACCAGTAGTGGTCTGCCGCCTTCCAGCAACAAGATAGGGAGGATGGTCGTGCATTTCTGGCCGGTGGAAAGCGTCGTGGAATCCTTATCCTGCTCGCCGACACGCAGGCGGATCGCTGGGGCATCCTGGAGTCCGACGGTTTCCAGCTCGGCGAGTTTTTCCGGATTATTGAAGACCATCATCACCTTGCCGGCCTGGTCGGGGCTCAGGTCGCCGCGTTCCATGAGGGCGGTGAGATCGGCCGAGCGCACCAGTTCGGCCAATTGCCCGGGCGGCAGGGCACGGATGAGTTTCTGGGCGAGCATTCCCTGTTTGACGCCGCTGCCTTTCATCGACGACTCGATGATCGCCTGGTAGGCGTCGGTGTTGCCATCCTGCTGGATGCTCACGGTGATGTTTGGGGCGAGCGCGGTATTGAGCCGCTCGGCCACCTGCTTGCGGATGGCGAAACGACGGTCGCGAACTTCCGAAAGACTGCCTAGCAATTCCACGCGGCGTTTTTCGGCGGCCTTGATCTGCTTTTGGATTTCACCGGACTCATTCTGAAACTCGATGATGGCGTTGCGTTTTTTCTCAAGGGCAGCACGCTCTACGGATTGGCTTTGGTGTTGCTTGTGCTTTTCAATGAGTTGGCGGAATGCCAACTCCTGCTGCTGGTGGACGAGGTGCAGGGATTTTTCCCTGTCGTGCACATCATCAAGGCATCCGGCAATGGCGACCCGGGAGCTCGTGATGGCGGCTT
>CAIKHZ010000285.1 GCA_903827375.1 Akkermansiaceae bacterium | reverse complement strand
GGCATGACGGGGGGGGTTAAATTTTGGATTTTGGATTTTGGATTTTGGATTTTGGATTTTGGATTTGAAACTGGAGGGAGGGGTCGATGAGTCGTTAGAGATGGAGGATGCTTGTGGGCGTGCTATGGATGCGATCAAATGGCTGTGATAGCAAGGATGATCCGGCAGGATGGATGCAAATTTGACCCAGTTGGATGAAAAAGCGGCGGTCGTTGAGGCGTAATTGAGCTCTCATGTCGAATTTGTGCTTGCTTCCCAACCCAGCATCCGCGCCCAAGGCGGGGTGGGGAAAGTGTGCGATTTTTCTCGTTCGGCCCACTGCTTCCGCAGTTGACAAGCCCTGCCATCACGCTTAGCCACCCCGCCCGCCGCCGTCATGTCAGCTTTTTCCCGCCGTCGTTTCCTCAAGTCAGCCACAGTGCTGGCTGGCGGCGTTTGGGGGTCTAATTTATTGTTAGGCCAAGGACAGGCGCTCAAGCAGGTGAATGTGGCGGCCGTGGGATGTGGAGGCAAGGGGATGGGCGACATTTTGGAGATTGCCAGAGGCAACCGGATCGCGGCGCTCTGCGACATGGATCAAGACAGTGCCAAGGGAGCCTTCGAGAAGTTTCCGGAGGCCAAACGTTTTGCCGATTACCGGGAAATGTTTGCTGCCATGGGTGATCAAATCGATGTGGTGACGGTGTCCACGCCCGATCACATGCACTTTCCCATCGCCATGGAGGCGATGCGCCGAGGCAAACATGTGATGGTGCAAAAGCCGCTGGCCAACACGATTTGGGAGGCCCGCACACTGGCCGCCTGCGCCAAAGAGAAAGGGGTGTTCACGGTGATGGGCAACCAAGGGGCGACTTTGGAGGGAACCCGGGTGCTGCGCGAATGGATCGAAGCTGGCCTCATCGGTGAGGTCAAGGAAGTCCACTATTGGACGAACCGGCCGATTTGGCCGCAAGGCAAAGGTCTGCAGTTTCCCGCTGAACCCGTGCCTCCCTTTGTGAATTGGGACCTCTGGCAGGGCTCGGTCGCCACCGAACGCCCCTATAGTTCCAAGATCCATCCCTTCGCCTGGCGCGGCTTCTGGGACTACGGCTGTGGCGCGTTGGGCGACATCGGCTGCCACAGTTTCAATTCAGCCTTTTGGGCGCTCGATCTCAGGGGCGACTTCAGCGTCGAGGCTAGCAAGGTTTCCGAGTTTGATGAGGTAACCTGTCCCAAGCGTGCGACCATTATCTATCAATTTCCGGCCAAGGGCAAACGGGGTCCGGTCAAGGTGGTGTGGCAGGACGGAGTAAAAAATCCGAACACTGACAAGGAGTTTGTGAGGCCGCCGGGCATCCCCGCCGATCTCCAACTCAATGACGATTCCGGTCAGGTGTTCGTCGGTACCGCCGGCGCGATTTTCGTTAACGATGCAATTTGCGGCACTGCGCCAGTCGTGTTTCCCGTGAGTCTTCGCGAGAAGGCCCACGCCATCAAAAACGTCTATCCACGAGTGGTCGGCGGCCCCACCCAGGAACTCTGCCGCGCGATCCGGGGCGAAGGCCCCAAGCCAGTGTCCAATTTTATCGATCACGCCGCGCCTCTCACCGAAATGGTCCTCGCCGGTAATCTAGCAGTGCGCCTCGCCAAGCCCATCTCTTGGGATGCCACCGCCATGGAGGCCCGCGGCCTGCCCGAGGTCGCGGCCATGCTCAAACGTAGCTACCGCCCCGGCTGGGAACCAAAACCCGGCTGATTCATCATGCTCTAACTATTCTAATTGAACGATCCAGTCTGACCAATAAAACTGACTAATCCGGCAACCCACACACGTATTAAACCACCGAAACTAACCACAATCATGACCACTGAATCCACTGAATGCTGTAAATCCACTGACTCCGCTGACTCCACGGAATGCTGCAAGTCCTGCCCATTAACTCATCTCGGGTATTTCTACGCCGCGCTTTTGCTGCGTATTTGGCTTGCTGTTCGAGCCATTCAAACCGGGCTTGAAAAATACGTTGGCACCGTGGGATCCGACCAACCCGTCATGATTGACGGCAAGCCGAATGTCCATGGGCTTACGGCCGCCACCAACATCAAGGAATATGCGCTCAGCCATTATCACGGTGTGCCGGAAGGGCTCTTCAAGAAGTTTGCCACCGAGCCACTGATGCGCTTGCCCGGCCCGATTGAAGATGGGCTCAAGAACATCTACAAGTCGATGGGTGGCAAAATTAACGGAGAAAAGCTCGCCGACGCGCCCGCCGCATGGGAGAAGTTCATGCAAGAGCCGGTGATGCTCAATATGTATAATTTGGTCCTCGGGCCGGCCTTGCTGGTGCTCGGCTTCACGATTCTGTTTGGCATTGCCAGCCGCACCTCGTTGTTCCTGCTGGGCCTGCTCTACATCAGCCTCACCTGGGGCCTCATCCTTATCAAACAAGACGACGGCATCTCTTGGCTCGGCATCCACATGATCTTGGTCGTCATGGCGCTCATGCTCGCCAAATACAACAGCTTCTGCTTGCTGAAAAAATGGTAATTCCACAGCCCTGAACCCTATATGGAAACTCCTCCTTCTATGATTAACCGCCGCGATTTTCTCGCGAAAACCGCCGCCGGCGCGGGCGCGGGCCTCGTGCTCGGCACCCCGGGCCTCCTGAGTGCAGCCAGCACTGGCAGCCCGTCTAACAAACTTAACGTCGCGCTCATTGGCCACGGCAAACAGGGCCAGGTGCTGTTTGAGTCGATGAAGAACATTCCCGGTCTGCACTTCCAAGCGGTGTGCGACATCTGGGAATACAATCGCAAGATCGCAGTGGGCCACGTTCGTGCGCTGCAAAAGCACACGCCGAAGGATTATGAGAACATCGAAGATCTGCTGGCTAACGAAAAGGGTCTGGATGCCGCAGTGATCGCGACGCCGGATTTCTGGCACTCGCCGCACACGGTGAAATGCCTCGAGGCCGGCCTCAATGTGTACTGCGAAAAGATGATGTCTAACACCATCGATGGGGCTCGCGCCATGGTCAAAGCCATGGAGAAGAGCGGCAAGTTGTGCCAGATTGGCCACCAGCGCCGCAGCAATCCGCGCTACCGTTTCACCCTCGACCAGTTGATCAATGGCAACAAGATTTGCGGCCAGATCGTCAACGCCAACGCCCAGTGGAACCGTGCGGTCAAGTCATCTCAGAATATCGCCTATGCGGAGAAATTGACGATCAAGCAGGACATTCTCACCAAGTACGGTTTCAAGGATATGCATCAGTTTATGAACTGGCGCTTTTTCCGCGATCTATCCGGTGGGGCCATCTCCGACCTCGGTGCCCACCAAATCGATATCTTCAACTGGTTCCTCGGTGCCGTTCCCAAATCGGTGTATGCCACCGGCGGCAACAGCTACTTCACGCAACGCGAGCACTTCGACAATGTGATGGCGCTTTTCGACTACGACACGCCGCAGGGTCAGGTGCGCGCTTTCTATCAAGTGCTGACGACCACCAGTTCCGGTGGCGGTTACTGGGAGTCGTTCATGGGCACCGAGGGCACGATCAAGATCTCGGAGAATTCGGCGACCACGGAGATTTTCAAGGAGGCGAGTCCGGCTCCCAAGGATCCCAACGCTCCCAAGGATCCCAACGAGAAGGCGAGTTCCCTCTCCTGGGACAATCTCGTGCAACGTGGCTTCCTCGGACGCAAGGCCGCGCCAGTGGTGGCACCGGTCGCTGGCGGAGTGACCGATTCCCGCGTGTCGGCCCCGCCCGAGGGGTTTTCACTGCCCGGTGAACTCAACAAGCCACCCCATCAACCGCATCTGGAAAACTTCTTCGCCTCCGTGCGCGGCGAGGCGAAACTCAATTGTGACGCCCGCCACGCCTTCCTCAGTGAAGCTCCTATCTACTTCGTCAATCCGTCCGCCCTCAGCAAACAACCTATCGTATTCACCCCAGAACAACTAAGCGTATGAAACACAAACTAATCGTATCCATCCTAGCAGCCTCCTCCGCCCTGTTCATCACCGGTTGTGGCGATAACAAGAAACCAACGGGTGCCACTGCGGCCTCTGGAGCCACCTCTGGCGGCACCGTCGGTGGTGTGGCTCTCGCCCTCAACTATCCGCCCGAACTCATCGAAGGCACACCGAAGGCCATGAACGTGCCCAATCTGGTGCAGCCTCCCGACAAGGACCCGGTTTTTCTGGTTCCCAAGGAAGCTGTGTTGCTGTCCAAGGACAAGAAGGTCACTGGCAGTGATGACAATCCGATCATCGGCGACCTGAAGCTCATCACCGATGGCGACAAGCAGGCTGGCGAAGGTTACTTCGTCGAACTCCTCGAAGGACCGCAATGGGTCCAGATCGACCTGGAAAAATCCGCCGCCGTCAATGCCGTCTGCGTCTGGCATTACCACTCGCAAAAGCGTGCTTACAAGGGTGTGGTCATTCAGGTTTCTGATGATCCGAAATTCGCCGCCACCGCCACCACCACCATCTACAACAACGATTACGAAAATGTCACCAAACTGGGCAAAGGTTCCGACAATCCCTATGTCGAAAGCCGCTTCGGTCTGATCGCCGATGGCAAGGGTGCCAAGGGTCGCTATGTGCGCCTCTACAGCAATGGCAACACCTCCAACGAGATGAACCATTACATCGAAGTCGAAGTTTACGGCGTGCCGCAATAAGCCGCCCTGCTCGATTTGCTATCGGGAGTCTCCTTGGCACAGATGCCTGGTGAGACTCCCGATTTTCTTATGGGCCTCGTGGGGGCCTTTGCGTTAAGCTCAGAACTCAGTGTTCGACCTCAAAAGCGCCACAGCGTCGAGCAAAGTCAATCCCCTGAAATTCACCGTCAGGCCTAGGAGCCGCACAAATATTTGTCACTTTTGCAGCGGCGTGTCTATGACCGCCGGTGACCCTGAACCGCCAATGAACCCACCGCCTCGACAAGGGTCATCTCATGCACATCCGCGGTCACAGACAGGCCGCCACAACATGTCTCAGATGAAATCCAAACCCAAGCCTAACGGTTCTAGCGGTCCATGCGCTCCATCTCCTCGCGCAACCGCTCCAGCAGGCGTTGCATATCGTCGGCATGGCGGCGCAGGCGCTCCGGATCGGCGGGTGCCATGCCCGGATCCAGAGGCACCGGCCTGACTCGGTTCGGGCCAGCGGCCACTCCACGAGCCTCGGCCACTGCGTCGTTGACGCGTGCCGGATCCGATGGCTTGCTTTCCAACAACTTGGTCACAGCAGCGGAAGGCATGACAAACGAGCGGGTGCGATCAGCCCGCGCCATGGTGATGCCTAACACGCGTCCCTGCAAATCGACCACCGGTCCACCGATTTGGTTTGGTTCAGGCCGCATGTCGGTTTGAATCACCTTGGAAAACGAATCGTGGACGCGGCTCGTCGGTCCACCCATTTGCTCCATCTGAAGCAGACGCTCGCCGGGAAATTGCGGCAAGTCCGGACGATTTCCCAACAGAACATCCAGATCGATTGGCTTTCCGCTGCGTGTCACTGCCATGGCCACCCGTGCTCCGGGGGCTACCCCTGTGAGTGCGTTGCGCAATTCCAGCATGCCGGAAATCGGCCGTTTGTTCACCCGCAGAATCACGTCTCCTGCCCGCAGACCAGCGGCGGCGGCACCGGATTCCGCTTGGACGTCCTGCACTTTTACTCCCGGGCCGGTGAAGTGCGGATCGCCGAGCACCCCGAGATAGGCCTTATCGGTTTCCCGAAGGTCCCGTTGCAAGACGCTGACAACCCCGAAGGCGGCTGGCTTGCCACCCGGTTGAGGGGCCGTTAGAAAACTCCCCAGCTTCGGCTCCCCGGCAAACCACTTCACCGGTGTGAGCGGCTCTCCGGCCAGCGTGAGCAGCGCAAGATCTTCGTCTTGATAGACGCCGGCGATCACCGCCGCGCGCACCTCTCCGTCGCCGTTGTCCACTCGCAAAGAGCCGGCTGCCCGGGCCACTTCGCTGAACTTGGTGAGCACCTTGTGGCCGTCAGCAACCACCGTGCCGTAGGCAAGGCGCCGCTTGCCCGCCCACACCCGAACGGTGGATTTTGCCGCCGTCGCAAGAGTCGGGGTGAGGGCCTGACTGAATTCGTCGGCCTCGCCATCAATGGTTTGGCGCTCTTCGGGGCGGAGCAACGGAATGTCCTGCAGCTGTTGGGCACCGAGGGAGCCAGCCAAGAGATATGCTAACAAAAATTTTGAGGGAGCTTTCATTGGGGAATTTGGATAAGGGTGGATTGCTATTGGGGCACCGGGGATTCAATTTCGATATACGAACCGCAGATGAACGCAAATTTTTTGATAGAATGATCACTGCACTTGGAACAACTTGTCACGGCGCGCCAAGGTCACCTTGAATTCAAGGTTTTTGTCGTCTCGCAAGACACCCAACTTGATGGATTCACCTGCCTGTTTTTTAGCGAGGATTTGCAACAACTCGTTGCCATTGCGGATTTCACTGCGGTCCAGGGAAAGGATCAGGTCGCCGGGGCGCACTCCGGCAGCCGCCGCTGGTGAGCGGGGTACCACCATCTCGACGGGCACGCCCTTGACTCGCCGTGCGAGGCCCATTTCAATGCCTAACACCGGCATCTCAGGGTTGGCAAATGGGTTGAGTGAGAGTCGTCCCCAGCCCTCGCCGCTGAGCAATCGGTCCCAGTCCTCGCGGAAGCCATCGATGCCGGCGTGGTTATTGTTTACCAGAGACTGGCCGATGTTAGAGTGAATCGCGACGATTTTGCCATCCAGATCAAACAGCGGGCCGCCGGAATCGCCACCAATGAGCGTGCAGTCTGTTGTTAGAAAATTTCCCGGACCCTTGGAGAGGACCCTGCCGAAGCGAATTGGCGGCGGGCGGCCCGGATCAAAGCCTGCGGAATGGCCGAGGGCGACGACCCAGTCGCCGGCGGCGAGGGGTTTGGAAGAACCGCGTTCGACGAAGGGCCAAGGCCCCTTGTCGGTGATTTGCACCATGGCGATATCTTTGGAATAATTGGCACCCAGGACCTTGCCGTGTACCTGTTTGCCGTCTGGAAAAACCACCAGCAACTCCGCCGTGCCCTGCACAACATGCGCCGCAGTGAGTACCAAACCATCGGCCGTGGTCACCACTCCCGAGCCCGACGAACCGGTTCGTTCGGCCAGCAAGGCGACGGTGGCCGGGGTCACCTTGGTGGCGACCGCCTCGACCTTGGCTTCCAATTTTGACAGGTCTGACAAGCTGCGAGTGGCCTCGCGAGCGGCGACCGGCAGCACGGCGGCAAGCAGCCAAAGGCCAGCCGCACTCCAGAGGGATATTCGTTGTATGGTCTTCATTGCATGGTTTGGAGCGACAAAGTCGCGCTCATTTGTCTGCCGCCGAATTCCGGGATGGATTGCCGGAGGACCACAGGCTACATTGCGCCTGCCGATGCCAAAACGCAACCCGCCTGAAAATGATGCCCGCCGCGGAGGCAAGCCTGCGGCGACTTCCGTGCATTCGAGGAGTGCCCTGTCGTGGTTGCTGTTTTGGCCGTTTCACCTTTTCAATTGGTTCACTCGCGCGTTTTCCGTGCCCGTGCGGCTGCTGTTGCTGGCGTTTGGCTTTCCGTTGGTGGCAGGACTTTACGGCCTCGTCGGATGTGCCGTGGCCTATGGCATCCAGGCCCGATCGTACGATCTATCCAAACTTGACGCCATGCCCGAACGCAGCATCGTGCTTGACCGTTTGGGTGAGGAAATCGGCCGCATTCATGGTGAGAAACGCTCGGTGGTGCCGCTGGCCGAGGTGGCCGAGAATTTCCGCAAAGCCATTCTTGCCCGTGAAGATGCGCGCTTTTACAAGCATTACGCCATCGATCCGATCGGTATTGCCCGCGCCGTGGTGGCTAACATCCAGGGCAAGCGGCAGGGGGCCTCGACCATTACCCAGCAATTGGCCTCCGACGTTTTCCAGCTAAAACAAGGGGAACAGCGCCACGACTACCTGCGCCAAGCCAACCGGAAATTGCTAGAGATTGCCATTGCCTGCCGCATCGAAATGAGTTTGTCCAAAGACGCGATTCTCGAAGCGTATATCAATCAAATCAACTGGGGCCGGCAGATTCGCGGTATCGGTGAGGCGTCACGCATTTACTTTGAAAAACATCCGTCAGAACTCACACTCTCCGAATCCGCCATGCTCGCCGGCATCGTCCGCGGCCCGGATGCCTTCAACCCGTTCAGTTCGCTCACCGCCGCTATTCGTGAACGAAACACCACCTTGGAACGCATGGTCGAAACCGAGGCGGTCACCCGCGAGGAGGCCGACGCTGCAAAAAAGCAAGCCATTGAGTTGCGGCCGAAGTGGCGCCGCGACGCCCAGGAAAGTTATGCGATGGACGCGATCCGCCATGATTTGGAAATCATTCTCGAAAAAGAGAACATCGCCCTTGGCGGCCTGACTATCAATACCACCATTGATCTGCGCATCCAACGCAAGGGCGAAGAGGCGCTCGATAAAAAACTGCGCGAGGTCGAGCGAATCCCCGGTTACCCTCACCAAACCCGCACCGCCTGGCGTGCCCTTCCTGAGGATAAGCGCGAGGAACCTACCTATTTGCAGGGTGCCTCCGTGGTCGTCGAAAATCGCAGCGGCGCAGTGCTCGCTGTCGTCGGCGGCCGCGATGCTAACGAAAGCAAATACAACCGTGCCATTCAGAGTCGCCGACAATTTGGCTCGTTGTTCAAACCTTTCGTCTATCTGGCCGCCTTCGACGTCGGCCTGCGCCCCGATACCAGCATCGACGATGGACCGATCCAACCCGGCGAAATCAAGGGTGCAGGCAACTGGCGGCCCCACAATTCCGATGGCAAATTCGGCGGCTTCGAACCAGCGTCCTACGGCCTGATCCGCTCCCGCAACACCATGTCTGTGCGCGTCGGCAACCTCGCCGGCATCGAGCGCGTCTCCGACGTCGCCAAAAATGCCGGCTTCTCCACCCCCATGCCCGCCAACCCCGCCGCCTTCCTCGGTGCCTGGGAAGTTTCCCCATGGGAAATTGCGACCGCCTATAGCATTTTTCCTAACAAAGGGGTCCGCTTCTGCCCCTATCTTATTGCAGAGATCAAGGACAAAAAAGGCAACGTCCTTTACTCGGCGCTGCCCGTCCAATATCCCGCCGCCAAAGCCGGCGCAGCTTGGTCAATATCAAGTATCCTAACTGAAGTGACCACCCACGGCACCGCCGCCTCGGTTAGCCGTCTCGGCTTTGATGCGGCTTGCGGGGGCAAAACCGGTACCACCAATGACTTCAAAGATGCTTGGTTTTCCGGCTTCACCTCCAATCTAACCTGCACCGTGTGGGTCGGATTCGATACCCCCAAAAAAATCATTCAAGGTGGCTACGGTGCCACCCTGGCCCTGCCGGTGTGGGTGGATATTATGAAAACCGCCGAGCGACTCGGCTACAAGGCCGGCAAACTCAACAGCAACGTGGCTCTCGCCGACGTCAATCTCTGCCGCCTCTCCGGCAAACGCGCCACCGCCGGTTGCGAGGCTGCCGACACCGCCTACCTCGATCACGTCCCTAACGATACACTCCTGGCCCCCGGCGACCTCTGTCCGCTACACCCGGCGCGCGCCGTGCCCGTCGATGACACCGCCCCACCACCCAGTGCTGCCAGCCCCACCCTGCCGCGGGCCACGCCCGTTCGTGAAGAAACCACAGCTCCCCACGCCACTCCGGTCGAGGAGGACGAGCCCGAGCCGCCCCGCGCCGTGCCAGTGCGCGAGTGAGGGCGAGGAATAGTTCTATCAATCCCACCACATGCCGGAATTCCGCGTCTTCGATCCGTTCATGGGGGGCGGGACGACGATGATGGAGGCAAACCGCATCGGTTGCTCCGTGATCGGGGCCGACGTTAATCCCATGGCATGGTGGATCGTCCGCCAGGAACTGCTAGATCTGGACGTCGATGCATATACGAAGACTGCCGCCCGCTTGAGGGCGCATCTTGAGGCGGAAATCGGTCACCTGTATCGCACCGGTTGCGCCCAGTGTGGCAGTACCGAAGCGCATGTGAAATACTTTCTATGGGTGAAGACCAGCGCTTGTTCGTCATGTGGACAAGACCACGATTTGTTTCCTAACTTCCTGCTTTCGGAAGACGTGCGTCACACGGCCAACGTCTTCGTATGCGGTTGTTGTGGAGAGTTGTTTGAAGCGGCAGATCGCAAGAATCCCGGCCCTTGCCCCCATTGCGGCAAGGCATTGCCGCTGTCACACACGGCCAAGCGGGGCAAGGCGCAGTGCCGCCATTGCAACCATCCGGTCAGTTATCCCGGCAACTGGGTTCCGGCGCACCGGCTCTATGCCATCGAATACCACTGCGAAACTTGTGCGGAACAAGGCAAGGGTAGAAAAGGGCGACGCTTTAAGAAAGCTGGACCGGATGAGTTGGGCAAGTTCGAGGAAGCAGCGCAGAGACTGGGCAGGATGAGTCCAAAGTATATCCCCGAGGATGTCATTCCAATGGGAGACGAAACG
Source organism: Akkermansiaceae bacterium (assembly GCA_903827375.1). GTDB lineage: Bacteria > Verrucomicrobiota > Verrucomicrobiia > Verrucomicrobiales > Akkermansiaceae > Luteolibacter. The sequence continues at coordinate 21,337 of CAIKHZ010000285.1, read as the reverse complement.
GCGCGCTTGCATCGGTGGGGCTATCACCACTACGGGGATCTCTTCAATGCAAGGCAATTGCTAGGCCTGGAATTGAGCTGCCGTTGGATAGCAGCAGTAAAGGACCAGCGCATCCGTGAGGCTCTCGCAACCAACCTTTCCGACCTCCTGCGATACCAGAACATGCTTTGTCGCTACGACACGATGGCGCTCAAGTCACTGGATGTGTTTTCCGTACATGGTTTTCCAGTTGGATTGATCCAATGCGAATCGAATTTTTTGGGCATCGTCGGCCGAAGAGGCTCGCCTGTGGGCAGTGGCGGGTGGTTGAACATAGTCGAAAAGTTTGCCAAAGCGAAACGCTATTGCATACAGCCTTTCGAGATACGCCATGAGGGAAACCGCAAGGTGGAAGTTGCCATGAAAGGGGAGTGGATTGGCTCGTCGCGCAGCGGCTCAAATCCTCCGGCTGAGCGCGAGATCGAATTGGTGTGCGGGGATTCCTCCTGCGCAAAGTTAAACGGGGCGAAATTCGACGCCGTCTTCACCGATCCCCCCTATTTCGGCAACGTGCAATACGCCGAGTTGATGGACTTTTGCTATGTCTGGCTCCGCAAGTTGCTAGGCAGCGAGATGCCAGAGTTTGCCAAGCCTTCGACACGCCACGAAAACGAACTTACTGGCAACGTGAACATGGGACGCGGCCTCGATCATTTTACGGAGGGAATCTCACGGACCATTCGCCATGCCGTGGCGAAGCTCAAACCCGGCAAGCCCTTCGCATTCACCTATCATCACAATCAACTCGACGCATACATTCCAATGGCGGTGGCAATCCTCGATGCGGGCCTTGTCGCTTCAGCGTCGCTGCCATGCCCTGCCGAAATGGGTGCCTCGATTCATATCAATGGCACCGGATCATCTGTCGTGGACACGGTATTTGTTTGCCGTTCCACCGGGTCTTTTCCAAAACGCTGGCTGGCTTCCGACGCAGTTGGCGTCGCCGGGATTGTTAAGCGGGACATTGATGAATTGGCCGCAGGCGGCCTCAAGGCGACACAGGGCGATATTCGCTGCGTCAGCTACGGGCATCTTACGCGCCTTGCCATCTGGCACCTGAGAACGAAGTGGGATATGAAGCGCCCGGTTAAAGAGCGCATGAAGGAGGTCCAAGATTGGCTCGCAGCTTTCGGAGGCGTCGGGGCTGTTCTTACCTCGCTTGAGAAAACGTATTCACAGGCTCAGAGCGAACAAAAATGGCTGATGAGCGGAATGGTAGAAGAATCAATAGAACGCGAAGATAAAGTATCCTTTTGAAGCCGACGAAAATGAGATTTTGGCAGCTCCCGAGAAATTCGTGAGCAGCGTATTTTCCAGTCTTGCATCGGAGTTTCTCGTGATGCCGAAGGGCGAGGGATATATTGAATATGCCGCCTTTGAATCCGGATACGAAGCGCTGAAACTCGCAACCAAGGGCTTTCAGCATCTCGTGCCTGACCAGGTCTTTGCGACGGTTCTGCACGCACCGGTTAGCCTCATTGTGTTGCGGGCGATGCTGGGATTCACGCCTCCAGAGTGGGCCTACGTTGCGGGGCTCCGGACCGGCATCACGGTTCCTCAGAATACCGCCCGCTCCTTTGACCGTGAAGTACGCTTGGTGACTAAATTCCCATGGCGGCTTTCGGAAACCAACAAGCCTCGTGTGAAGGCTCTTGTGGAAACTGCATGCGCCATGTTGGAAGAGGGATGCCCGCCTGTTCCCGGCGACAAATTGCACCGTCTGCACAAGGCGGACACCAACGGGGGACTATCCGCCGTGCGCAACCTCGCGGCGATGGGTGCGCCATATGCGATGCTTCTCTATGAACGATTTCTCGGGCGGCCGTTTGCAGGGCACCGTGATTCGGTGAGCGACCTGATTGGCGACAATCTCGAGGCGGCAATTGAGGAGATGCTTGCCAAGGATGGCATCAGTTTTCGCAAGACCCGACGAGCTGAACGATTGGCTGGGTTTGATCAAGCTCCGGATTTTATCATTCCCGATGAATTCTCCCCAAGAGTCATCATCGAGGCCAAGATCACCGCAGATGACGGCACCGCCCGGGACAAGGTCGCACGGATCCTCCGGCTCTGTCAAATGGCCAAAGACCGGACTGCCGAGGGCCAGCCTGGCTATCAAGTGATCGCCTGCATCGCCGGACGTGGGTTTGGTGTGCGGCGTGCCGACATGCAGCAATTGATCCTGCACACCAAGGGCAAGGTGTTCACTCCCAAGACCATGGACCGTCTAGTCGAGTGCTCTGCCCTGAGGGAGTTTAGAAGTGCCAAGTGAAAAGCGTCAGCAACAAGAGGGGCACGGCTAGCTGGCCCGTGTGTGATATCCAGTATTCTAACCGAAGTGACCACCCACCACACTGCTGTCTCGGTTAGATGTCTGGGCTTTTATGCGGCTTGCAGCGGCAAAACCGGTGACATCACTAATGGCTTCAAGGATGTCTGGTTTTCCGGCTCAACCCCAATCTAACCTGTACTGTGTGGGCCGGGTTTGATACCCTCCAAAAAATCATTCAAGGCGGCTACGGTGCCGCGCCGTCCCGGTGCGTGAGTGAGGGCCTGATGGATCCTCATTGAGGTTTGTCCCCGTTCAAACCATTTTGTGTGGAAAGAATCTGCTGAGGTTACCGGTGATGGGCGAAGTGTCGCCGCGGGCGGATAGCCCGTGGCAGCCGTCACCGACCATCCAGAGGCCCCACACGAAATGCATTCTGTCGGCGGTGAACAGGTTGGCGAGTTTTTGGAACACGCGGGGGTTGTCTTGGTAGCCATCGGCTCCAGAGCAGGTTTGGCGGTTTCGATTCATCAGGGTGATGCCGGTGCCTTCCCTGCCGAGGAATGGCTTTTCCACCCACTGGGAAACGCCTTGGGCACACAGGGTTTCTTTCGAGAACGTTGCTGGGAGCAGGAGCGGGTGGCCGGGGTTGAGTTCCCAGAGGATGGGGAGGATGGCTTTGTTGGAGAGCATCATTTTCCAGATCGGTTCGATGAACCGTGATCGTTCTTGCCCGATTTCGGCGAAGAGCGGCTCCCGGGCCATCCATTCCCAGGGGTAGAGCTTGAACAGCTTTTCGATGGCAATTTCGTCGAGGCCGGTGAATCTGCCGGCCGGAGAATGCCCGATTTCCCCCATGTCCATGAGTTCGACGGTTTTCCCGGCCTGCTCGGCGGTTTCGGCGAGGTAGGCAATGGTTTGCCGGTCTTCCAGGTTTTCCCAAGAGCAGGCGAAATGAATGCGTTCTTCCGGGATCAGTTTCCAGCGGTCAATGAGCGCTTCGTGGATGGAATTGAGCTGGTCGCTTTGGGGTGCCACAGCTTCCAGCCAATCCCACTGGATGACGGACGCTTCGAGCAGGGAGGTCGGCGTGTCGGCGTTGTATTCGAGGAGTTTGGGCGTACCGGTGCCGTCCCATGCCAGATCGAATCTGCCATAGATGGAAAAATCTTTGGCCATCCAGGAGGTCTGCACTTGGGCGGCCACCGGGTCGGGGATGGCGAGCCGGCCAAACCAGTCGCGGCGAACGATTTGTTCGCATGCCTCAAGGCACAGTGAGTGCAGCTCGGTGGCGGCGTCTTCCAGCGTCTCAGCTTCTTGCAAGGAGAGCGTCAGATGCTGGCCTTCGGTCCAGTAAGGTTCGCTGACGGCACCGTGCCAGATGAGGCCAGCTTCCTCAACCTGCTGGTGCCAGTCCGGGCGAGGTGGGTTGTTTTGAAGTTCGATCATGGGATTAGCTGGCGCTGGAGCCGTGTGCGCTGCCGCCAAATCCACCGCGGACGGAGGCACCGGATGCCGAGTGGATGCTTGTGCCGCTGGCGCGGCTTTGGGCGACGAGGCTGCGGTAGCTTGGACTGGCCGCCGCATAGCTGGAGACCGCCGACCGCTGGCTGGCCAGGTTTTGTTCCCACACGGCGGTCCGGGTGCTGGCTTGTTGGAATCCGGGTCCGGGGGTATAGGTGTTTCGGTTGCCGAAGATCAGCCAGTACATCATCAGGTTGGAGCCACCATGATAGGAGCGGTAGTTGCTGTTTTGGGCTTGCTCCGCTTCCTGTTCGGCCCTTTGTTCATCCTCCAGTACCAGCTCGATTTTTTTCAGGGCTTCCGGGGTCGGCCGGGTGGGGCCGCCTTCGTATTCGGCCACGGCGGCATCCTGCCACCTTCCATCGACGTAGTATCTCCCATCCTGTTCCATGCCATACGGATTTTCAAAGAAATCGTGGGCGTTGGCGTGGTAATACCCGAGCTTCGGGAGGTAGAAGTTGTTGTCGATCTCTCCGTTTAACAGCTTGGCATGTTCGCGGTCGAGTTGCTCGATTTGTGCCTGGTTTTCAGCCATGGCCACATCATTGTCGGTTGCGACAGGGCTGTTGCATCCTGGCAGGGCAGCGAGGATGCAGAGGGTGGACCATCGGAGGATCCCGTTGGGGTTGATGTAGGTGCGAAAGCTGCGCCGTTTCATGGGGATTGGAGACTTCTTAATTCCGTTATTTTTCCTCAGCATTTCGGCTCGGAATGTGAGCTAGGGTAGCGCGGAGAACCTCCAGAGCTCGCTGCAATTGCGGATCACGCCTTGCGACTTCGTCGGTGGGTTCGATGGTAGCTGGTTGGTCTGGAAGTACGCCAAAGCCCTCGAGATCATTGCCGGTGGCCGCATCAAACCACCCGCGAAATGGCAGTTGGAGGCGGCCGAGATCTGGGAGGGCTTCCTCGACCGTAGAGATCACGCAGGCCGCTGTGGCGCTGCCGACCAGCGGAGCACGCCCGGATTGCTGGATGGCATGGCAAAAAACCTCTGCGTTGGAGCAAGTGTTTTCATTGCATAAAATCACCAGAGGTCGATCCCACACCGGATGAGAGCGGCGCTGGACCGGATAGCCCGGCGGCCCTCCACGCGGAACAGTAAGCACATGCTTTGGCTGGCAAAACATCGCCAGCACCTGATCCGCCGCGCTGCCTCCGGCATTGTCGCGCACGTCGAGAATGAGCCCGTCGTGATCCAGCGATGCTCGATAGATCGCCAATTCCAACTGCTCAACGTCCTCCGGTGCCATCTGCGTCCATGCCAGATAGGCGAGGCGCGGGTGCGGCGGCGTTGCTGCGAGGTTGCGGTTGGTGCCTTCGCGTGCCTCATGCTCAAGGGACCGGGCCTGTTCATAAGTGATGCAGCGCAATTCAATGACCCGTTGGCCGCCCCCGGCCGCCTGCACCACCAGCGGAATCGGCCGGTCAATCGCCCCGGTGAAAAATTCCTCCAGAGGTGTGTGATTGTTGACCGCCCGGCCGGCGATGCGCACGAGCGTCTCGCCGGGCTGCGGTGCCTCTTTGAGTTGTCCCACGGGCGAACCTGCAAGCACCCGAGCGATGACCAGCGGCCCCTCACCCGCAGTGTCTCTAAACACCAGGCCCGGGTGGGCCGTCACCTCGGGCGCTGGCGTCGGCGCAATAGATGGCTGAGGCCAATCATCAGCGACAAATCCAAGGTGTGAGGAATTGAGTTCGGCTAACAGCATTTCAATCACCCGCTCAAACTGTCGGGAATCTCGCGCTCCGACCGCCAGATCCTCATATTTTATCCGCAGCGCCGGCCAGTCGGCTCCCTTCATGGAGGGGTCGTAAAACCGCTCGCCGAGGGTTCGCCAGATGCGCCGAAAGCCCAGTCGAAGCCGCTCGTCACGCCGCCGCTCAACCGACAGGAGAATGGGGAAACTCGTTACTTCGCCTTCCCTGAGAATCGCCGGACAACCGTCCACCTGCAGCAGCAATCCGCCATCAGGTGTCACCCGGATAGGCACGCCGCGACATTTTGCCACGACTCTCAGGGAATTTTTTAATACTGATAGAGAATAACAATGATGGTCGTTAGGGTTGTCGTTTTGCAGCAGCAGGCTCTTGGAATCCGCTGTCCAGATCACCCGGCTGGGCTCCATTCCGCGGGTCGATAGTGGAGTGGCCAGCTCGCCGCAGCGGACAATCTCCTCATCCGACATGTCTCGGGCGAGGCCGCCGACGCCGAAGTCGATGCGCCACAGGCCAGCCTTGTTAGAAAGGCCGCGGCGAGAGGTGAACACCAAGAACCGTCCGTCCGGCGACCATCGCGGCGAGCCGTCGAAGGCTGGGTTGCGGGTGAGATCAAGCGGCGGGCGGCTACCATCGGCGGCGGCGAGCCAGATATCTCGGTTGCTGTTGGGGTCCACAGCACCGAGGGCTAACCAATGGCCGCAGGGCGACCACTCGAGGGTCGGCTTGTCCCAGGATTGGAAAACCCGGATGGGCTTGCTGCCGTCGGCTTCGGCACGGAACACATCACCATTGCCCTCAACCCAGGCGATATATTTGCCATCCGGACTAACTTTCAGGCGGCACTTCGAGCTCTGGCCACGGGTGAGTTGTTCTGCCTCGCCGAGGCGGCCATGGCTGAACGCAGCGCGGAAATAATTGGCCTCCAACCCGTCATCACGCAGAAAGTACAGCCACTCGCCATCCCGGGAAAAGCGCCCCTCGCTTTCAGCAGCGGATGATTTTGTCAGGCAAAGTGGCGGATTGCGGCCGTGGTCGGACAGCCACAGCTTGTCGCAGGCAGCAAACACGACTTGGTCGAGATCAGGCGAGAAATCCGCGTCGGTTGCGGTTGCGACTTGCTCGCTGGAGTGTGAAACGTCGGGCACGTTTGCCCGCGTCCACAGTTCGAGGGGGACTGGCGCTGCATCCGTTTCGGGCCGCAGGCGGCAGAGTTGCCAGCCGACTAACATCATGAAAGTCCCCTCGTCAGCGGACATGCTCGGCTGTGAAATTCCCTCGCATGTGGCGAACGTGAGTGGTTTGCTGGCATGTGTTGATTCCCGGTAGGAGCAGAGATTAGCGACGCCATTGATCCGAGATACATAGTAAAATCCCTTGCCGTCGCGCTGCCACAGCGGCGAGCGCGCATCGGTGGCAGCGGGCAACAATCTCAGGAATGAGTTATCGGACTCCCGATAGAGCCAGAGTTGCGATCCGCGGGAGCCGGACTCGCCCTTGCGATATGGCCGCTCCCCTCCCCTGCAAAAGAGCATACGTCCGCCATCCGGCGAGCATGCGGCACTGTTGGCGTAGGCATCAAACAGGCAACGCTCGCGTCTGGAACGGCTCAGATCCACTTCGAGCAAGCGGGTGGAGTTGGGGCCTGCGAGTTCGCGTTTGCCGGAGATGATGGCCCGCGTGCCGTCCGGCGACAAGCATTCGAGCAAGCCGCCTTCGCTGTGGAATGAATGCTGGAGGTTCTCGCCGCCCCCCCCAGCAGCCATCGAAAACACTTGAAATGAGCCAGTGCGGTTGCTGGAAAATACCACCCGCCGACCATCCGGGGTGAAATGCGGACGGGTGTCTCGTGCCGAATGATCGGTGAGACGAACGGCCTCCCCTCCTTCTACTGAGGCGCTCCATAAATGGTTTAGCCATTCAAAGACAACCGTTTTGCCGTCGGGCGAGAGCATCGGCCATTCCACCAGTTGAACAGGCGTGGCCCCTTCCGGGATGGCGGCGTGGGCACCGGCAAGCGCCACCAGCCAGCCGAGCACGAGGCCCGCCGTTCTTTTCCAACGGGCCATTCTTGAAAAGACGATAAAATGGCTTGCTGCTGCGATTTTTACCACGGATTTCAGGCGGTGGGTGGCACCTTAGCGACGATTTTCGGGCAGATGGTAGCTGCAGTATTCTTGGTGATCTTGCTGGCTGACGAAAAATTCCAGGTCAGGGGCGCTGCGCTCAGTTTTCCCACAGGTGGTGCAGTGGTGCAGGCAATCGGCGCTCGAGGACATGGCAGCACGGAATTGCTGGCGGCGCTTGAGGATTTGCCAGCCTCCGGCCTGCAGGGCGTTGGCCGTGCCGATGGCTCCACCGGTGAGGAATCCGACCAAATGAGCGGTGTTGGCGACCGGGCCGATGACACCGGTATAACAGACGACGAGCCAAATGAGCATTAATGAAACCGTGCGTGGATTCATCACGAATTCCGGGCTGGGATGGAGTTTTCCCCGCAGCAGCAAAAACCCGAACAAGCCGTAATTCACTCCGGACATGCCGCCAAAGCCAGCACCAGCCCACAACCCCTGCGCTAGATCAGACAATGCCGCGACCGCCAGCACCAGCCCCAAAAACCTCCGCCAACCGAAACGCATTTCCAACACCAAGCCGAATTGCCACAGCCACATCATGTTGAAAACGATGTGCATGATGCCAAAGTGCAGGAACATGGGCGTCACCAACCGCCATAGCTGCCCCCGCTTGATGTCGGCCAGAGGATCCGGATTTTTCAGACGGGCTGCGGCGAGGTTCAAATTCCGGGCCATCACATCGAGCTCCCGCACTTGCTCTTGGGTAATCGCCTCCTGGCCGTCGCCCGGCTCAAAACGCCCGCTCGCAGAGTCGTACCCCCACTTGTCTAGCAATTCCAAATACTCCTGCCGCTGCTTGACATATTCCTCGTGCCCTCGCTGTGAGGCCATGAACAACCCATCCGCCTTTTCGGAGTGGCTGCCAAACTGCGTCAATGCCGCCACCAGCGCCGAAACAACAATCAAAATCAGGGTGACGGGCAGGTAATGCGTGAGCACTGCAAAGTTGACAGACTTGGCATCCCGTGGATCTTTCGACCATGGTCGGTTGGACATATGGGTTGTGGAATTCAGGGGTGAAAGTATCGGCACGTGGGCACGCCGAGCGCCGCAAGCAAATCCATCCGTCGGGCATGTCGCGCTCGGCCACAGGCTAGGCCGCCACTGCCACAGCGTACAAGAAATTTCACGGCCGGTTGACAAGCCCCTGCATCAGGGGCACCCTCCGCGTGTGACCCCCGAACTGCAACATTCCCCCCTCGAAGCCGCCCATCAGGCGCTCGCTGCCCGCCTCGTGCCTTTTGCCGGCTGGAACATGCCGGTCCAATACACATCGATCCTCAACGAGCACCACGCCGTGCGCAACGAGGCCGGAATTTTCGATATCTCCCACATGGGCCAGTTCCTGGTCAGCGGACCGGGCTGCGCCGCCTGGCTCAACCGCCTGCTTACGAACAACATCGACAAGTTGGCCCCCGGTCAGGGCCAATATACTCTCATGCTCAATGAGCAGGGAGGGGTCATCGACGACCTCATCGCCTACCGAAGTGGCGAGGCCGAGTTTTTTCTGGTGGTCAACGCCTCGATGATTGAGGAAGACTTTTTCTGGCTGGCCGGCCACCAAGATCCAGACATCGTCCTGCGCAATGAAAGCGCGTTGTGGGCCGGCATGGCCATCCAAGGCCCCCGTGCCAGCGCGATTTTCGCCGCCGCCTGCCCCGGCGAAACCCTGCCAACGCGCAACGGTTACGCCACCACCACCACCGGTTCCATCGTCTGCCGCACCGGCTACACCGGCGAGGACGGCTTCGAATTCTTCTGTCCCGCCGCCGAGGGCATCGCTGCTTGGGACTCGTTCGTCGCCGCCGGTGCCGCCCCCTGCGGCTTGGGTGCCCGCGACACCCTCAGACTCGAAATGGGCTATCCGCTCAATGGCAATGACCTCTCGCCCGAACGCTCCCCTATCGAAGCAGGTCTGGGATTTTTCGTGGACCTAACCAAACCGGATTTTATCGGCCGTGACACCCTGTTGCGCCAAAAAGCCGAGGGGCCAACCGTAAAGCTCAGCGCCATCCAATACACCGATAAGGGGGCACCACCCCGTGCCCACTACCCGGTGTTCGCCGAGGATGGCAGCCCTCTCGGAGAACTCACCAGCGGCGTCCTCTCGCCCTCGCTGATGACCGGCATCGCCATGGCCTACCTGCCCACCGCGTTTTCCAAACCCGGCACACCCCTGCAAATTGACGTCCGCGGCCGCCTGTTCCCCGCTATTGTCGTCAAAAAGCCATTCTATAAAGTCCGATAAAAAGACTCAGGAGTCCCCCCTGCCAACCCCGGTTCGGGGCTTGCATTTTAATTCTTTCCCTACTTAACTCCCTCCCACCATGAACGTCCCAGCTGATCTCCGCTACAGTTCCTCCCATGAATGGCTGCGCCTCGATGGCGACATCGCCACCGTCGGCATCACCGATCACGCCCAAGAGGAACTCACCGACGTCGTCTTCGTCGAACTCCCAGCCCTCGGCCGTACGGTCGATGCTGCCGACCCAACCGCTGTGGTGGAATCCGTCAAGGCCGCCAGCGACATCTACGCCCCAGTCGCCGGCGAAGTCGTCGAGCTCAACCCCGCAGTGGAAGCCGACCCGTCAATGGTCAACACGGACCCTTACGGCAACGGCTGGCTCTTCAAGCTGCGCGTCAAAAATCCCGCAGATGCCCTCAATCTGCTCGATGCTGCTGCCTACGCCGCTTCAATCAGCTAAGCGAGCCTACGCGGATTTTGGCCTGAGGGGCCTGGGATGGACGCGTTCGTACGGGCTCTCGCCGGCTGCAAGGCGGAATAGCCGCTCGGCGCGGGTGCGTATGGCTTGTCGAATGAAATAACCGGCGTACACCGTAGTCACTGCCAGCAGTGTGATTCTTTCGAGGTGTTTCATAGAGGGTAGTGGGCTGAGATCATTGCCTCCCAAACTCGGCAACGCAATCCTGAGTTCTCATCGGAAGACATCTCCAAAGTAGAAAATGCGCAGCGAAGCGCAAGCCAAAAAATTCGCAGATTTTTTTGAGGGGGGCTCAGATTCCGATCATGCGGCGGAATTCCCTCGCGCTATCCTCGGTGAGCAGGCGCAGCGCCGATTCCACGGGCAGATCGGCTGCCACGATGTCCTGTGCGGCAGTCAGGGCAGGGTACTCGCTGTGACGGAACTCCAGCACCCGGGTGTCAGAGTCCCACAGCGTCCAAGCCGCCCGCAAATCCCCGTCGCGCGGTTGACCCACCGAGCCAACCATCACCGCACACACAATCCCCTCGGGAAGATGCACACGGGTGGCTCCAAGCCACTCCGGGGGCACCGCCGCAGAGGGATCAAAAAAAATCTCCTGGCGGTGCGTGTGGCCAAAAAATCCAATCCCGCGGGCCGATACGCGCAAGCACTCCAAGGTTGGCAAGGCATCGCTCAGCGAGCGCAGATAGGGCCATTCCTCAGGATGGTGCAAGGCGGCATGAGCGAGCACGCCGCCAGGGATTGGCAACTCGCGCGGCAAGCTGCGCAGCCAAGCCGCATTGTCGTCATTCAATGTGCGGGCGGCTTCTTCCACGCCGGCCCACACCGGATTTTTTCGCCAATCCCGGTTGGCAGGCAAGGCCGTCCGATCCCTGCGAATGTGATTGGTATAAAAATCATGGTTGCCCATCACGCTGGCAACCCCCAGCCCTTGCAAGCGACTCACGCAGGCATTGGAACTCGCCCCGTAACCGACGGTGTCGCCGCAGCATACGATCCGGCCAATCTTGCCCTTGGCCACATCCCGCAACACCGCCTTGAGAGCCGGTTCATTGGCATGGATGTCGGATAGAATCGCTATTTTTGGCATCTTCCAGCTATTGTACGCTAGGCGTCAAGCACAGTCCGGGCTCAGTTAGCACGGACCAACTGCCGACGGGACGCCGTCACTCTCTGGACGAGTGCGAGCGGCGCAACGGTGATGGCTGTCTAAGATGATGGATGCCAAGTGAGGTGGTTGACGCTGAGCCCGCGTGTCTATCCAGAGATTGAGCCATCACTTCTCCAACGGCACGTCGCAGAACGTGAGGGCTGTGATGCCATTGGCACCGAAGATCAGGTCGTTCTGGTTCCAGTTGGGGCCCGGATAGGTGATCTTCGTCGCGGCGGAGGCGGTCTTCAACTTGAGCGTGACCACGTTGCCATGCACCGCACCTGAGGCAACTTTGTCCCTTTCCCCGTCCAAGCAGAACTGGGCAGCTAGAGCGTCGAGCCAGATGACCGGTTGGTCGAATTCGAGAGTGATGGCATCCTTGGCGGCGTTAGCATAACTGGCCTTCTTGAGGTTGGGCGCGGTGATCGATTCGGTGACCTTTTTTCCATACACATCGCGTTCAATAAGGGGTTGCACCAGGGTGGCGAATTCCGCCCAGCCGGCCAATGGATAATGACAGGTGCCGGGCGGTTTGATCCCGAGCGTTGGCATGACATCCAGATTGGAATACAGCCGCGTCAAGGATCGCTGCTTTTCGCGAATCATGTTGCCATCACCCATTGAGCAGGCACCCGGCCAAATCTGAAATACATAGTAGTGGCGGAGGTTCGGGAAGTCCTGCTTCCAGGCCGCCGACATATCCATGAAGTATTGCTGATAGGCTTTCCAATCAAAATCGCCGGTGGGCCCAGCCATGCCCTGGTTGTTCTCACCCTGATGCCACAACACCGCCCGGATGCCGTGGGTTAGCCGGGCTTGTTGCACGCGCCAAAGGATGCGGCCGTAGATGGTTTCCAAGTCGGTGGGCTTGGCTTCGTTGCGCTGGTGTTGGTCGATGCGGGTGCCGCCAGCCGCACCGTTGATAATAAAGACGGGCACTTTGTTAGTTGCCACCAAGCGTTTGGCGAGTTCCATTCCCCAATACCCCAACTCGGCCTTTTCGCCCTTCCAAACGGGAAGGCACCAGAGGTTTTTGTGCGGGCCCTTTGGGTCGCCTTCGGGCCGGCCATAACTGCGGATCCATTCGCTGGTCTCCGGCGGTGACTTCTCACCGGTATCGGTGGCAAGCGCGTTGGATTGTCCGTCGATTAGAAAAGCATCGCCGCAGACCAAGTTAGTGACGGTGCGCGCCACGGTTTCGGTGGCACCTGTTTTGGTGCCGAACTCGACTTTGTATTTGATGAGTCCCGGTTTAAGTTTAGCGCTCAAGGCATAGGATTTGTCGGCGGTGGGCTTCGCGGTTTCGGTAATCACCAGTTTGTCGTCGGCATAGACTTTGAGGAACACTGAGTCCGCCACTTGCTCTAACGTGCCGTTGTAATATAGCGTGCCTTCATTCTTGAAGCCATCCCTGGCATAAAATTGACCGTCCTCCGGTTGTTCGTCGTTGCTAGGTGTGCGCTGGATCCACGGGTCGCTCTTGGGTTCGCTCACTTGCAGCGAGGTGCTAGCCTCGCGGGGGGCTCCGCCGTTGTCGATCACCGCTTTGACGGTGAGGGACCCGCTGAATTGCGAACGTTTGAGAAGCAATCTATCGGGGGCGATTTGCTTGATGACGGCACCGCCGGAAACCGTCCATGTATAATGCAATTCGCCTGCGCCTTTGGCTTGCATGGCTGCGAGATTGCTGATTTGGGGGGCCACCTCGATGGTATCGCGGCCGTCCCACTGGACCGGTGCTTTAAGGGAGAATACCGGCTCGGGAATGGCTTCCTTGATTGTCACCGGAATGTCTTTGGTCTTGACGCCATCGGCATACACCGCCTTGAAGCGCAGGATATAGGAAGTGTCCGCCTCAACCCGCCCCGCGTCGATGGTATAGGTGTTCTGATCCACTGCCACCACTGTTTCGGCCGCATCACGCTTGATGATCCAATAGACCTTTTGGGCTGCCCCGGCCTTGGCGGTGACGCTCACGCTTTTCCCCTCATCCACCTTGAGCGAGGTGGCAGATACCGAAAACTCATTGCCCGGTTGCGGCAGCGTACCGACGAGCGATTGTAGTGGGTTCTGGTTCTGATAGCATAATTGAATCCAGTCGGCCGAGCGGGTCACTTTGGAGATACGCACTTCATCGACGTCACAATCCGACTCCCAGTTGCGATACCAGTTACCGACAAACATGCGGCAGGGGGTTTTGAAATCCATGGGTGCCTTGGCTGAGGCCACCAATTGGCCGTTGATATATGCCTTCTGGGTGCCATCCGGCGCGTAGGTGTGCACCACGTGATACCATTGGTTCAACGCCACCGGGCCGGGGCATTCCACGCCGCAACTGATATGCAGCGGGCTGAGCACACCGACGAGCAATTTGCTGCCGCTGCCCTCGTTGCCCCAGCAGACAAAGCGGGTGCCCCAGGGGCCCGGCAGTTTGTTGTCTTTGAACCAGAGTTCGGTGGAAGACGCGCTGTTGCCACTCGGGTAGTTAGGGATATTCTCACCACCAACAACTCCCGGCCGACCATAAACGAAATTCAGCGCCTTGCCAATCATTCCAGGGCAGGCCGTCGCTCCCAAATTGATCGGCGTGAGCGTGCCCACATCATCCTTGGGCTCCTTCGGATCGTTCAAGTGCATGACAGTGACGAATCCGTTAGATTCGTTGAAGACTGCCTTGCCATTCGACTCTGTGGCGGCATCAGGCTTGCCCCAGTGCAGTTTGATGCCTTGGCGCGCGTTGCCCTTGATGACCGGGATGCGCACCCAGAGGCAGGCGCTACCGGCGGCCGAGTCCCACTCTTCGATCTGATAGGCGAGCGGCTTGCCCTCGGCGGAAAAGCGGATGTCATCCCCGTTAGGCTTGGCTTGGCTGAAGTCAAACGTCCGCTGGTTCAAGCGAATGAGCACCGGAAAATTCTCCTCCGAGGCGCTTGCCGGCAGGTTTGCGCCGTCGGGTGTGGTGATCAGAAAGAGCGACCCTTCATGCTGCCAGCCCGGATACTGGGCGAAGGCGTGAGGGGCAATGCTGGTGAGGAGGGCGCTGGTTAGGAGAAGTGTGTTGAGGTTCATTGAATGGAAAGAGGTGCCAAGGACATCAGGGGGATGGGCGGACCCATACGAAGGAAATCTGGGGATTCTTGCGCTACACCCACACATTTCCTGCAGGCCATGCAAATGGCCTGCAGGCACCTCTCATGCCTCCTATGGTCTTGGTCCCTCTAACCGCTTCAACCGTTATTTGGCACCTATGCTGCGCACTTCGGGCTGATCCTTGGCGGCCTCAATGGTCTTGATCGCGTCGGCGACCGCGCCGGTGCGGCGGTTGTTGAGTTCTCCTGCGGGAAACTCGCCCTTCGCACATTGGGCATCCAATTCCTTGATCAAATCCTTGAGCTGGGGCACCGCCGCAATGGCGGCTTTGCCATAACCGGCGATTTCCTTCATGATCTCCCCGGTGCGGCTCTCACTGCCGTGGCCGCCTTGGGTTTTGGCAAAGAACACACCTGCATCGATGGCTTCCTTGTAGTGATATTTGGTCAATGCCTTGAAAGCACCCATGCGGATCTCAGCACCAAACATGGTGTCTGCCGGACACATGGTCTTAATCGATGTTAGAAGGTCCGGTGCCAGCGCCTCCACGTCGTCCAATGTGAGGTTTTTTTCAAAATATCCCCGCAGCGTGGCCCGCGCCATGCCGTCGGCATTGCGCGACACAGATCGCACTGCCGGATAGAGCAACTTTGGATCAGCCGTCTTGAGCGACTCCGTCAAGCCGCCAGAGAAGAGAGCTCCGGCCAACTGCCCTTCCGTGAATTGAATGGCATCTGCCCAGTTGATCGGTTCGGATGGTTCCGCCGTCTTCACCAGAGCCGTTAAAATGTCAGGCACTGCGGGGGCCGCCGTGGCTCCCATTTTGCGGATCGCCTGTGCAGCCTTGTAGCGCAGCCAGCGGTCTTGATGGGCGAGTTGGCGGACCAGTGCTGGCAGTGCCTCGGTGGACTTGAGAAGGCCCAGTGTCTCGCAGGCACCTTGGGCAATGTGCACATCCTTGTCTTCTGCCATCGCGATGAGGGCGGGTGTCATCGCCTTGGCCTCGGGCCGCCGGGCGAGTTCATCGGCGGCCCAGCTACGCACGATGGGCGACCAATCGCTGAATGCCGCCACGAGTTCTTGAGGGGATTTTGTGGTTCTATCGGTGTCGAAGCTTCCCGAGGCGATAGCGGCCGCCACTTCCTTTTTGTTGAGCCAGCCGGCCTGCTTGGCATCTTTGCCGGTGATGCAGAGTTTTTTCAACGGCATGGAATAGGTGAGAACGTAGGTCGCGGCGGGACTCAGCCCGTCATAACTACTATTTCCGTAGTATGTATCATCGTCCGTCCGTCCGGGACCGTATTGCTCGGCACCATCATAAGTGAACGAGCCGTCGCTGCGGCGCACCAAGTCGAGGTGCCAAGAGGCTTGCTTGAAGAATGCGGCCGCTGCATCGGGACCGCCGACGTTGGCACCGAGGGCGCTCCACAGGTAGCTAAAGCCTTGGCCGGTGTGGCCGCACTCGCGGCTGCGGTAGCCAGCGGTGGCCATTTTGGCGAAGAATTGGGCCTGGGGGATTTTGTCATCTTGGAGAGCGAAGAGCAGGGCGGAGATGGAGTTTTTGCCATTGTTTTCGTGATATGGCCATGGCTCGTGTTCGCCGTATGGAATGGCTCCCTTATCGACGAAATAGCCGAAAAACTTAGAGGCCCGCTCGATGGCCGCATCCACCTCAGGATCCTTCACGCCGCATTTGCGGCCCATGACGATGCCCAAATTGGCGGGTAGTCCGGCCATGTTGACCGGGCCGTATGGCGGGATCCTGCCGTGGCGCTTGCCATCGGCGGTTAGATCCGAATAGCCATGGCCGAAGGTGCCATACATGCCCTGGCCCATGGCTAGGGAGAGCGTGTATTCGGTGATGGCGTGCAAGACCTCGCGATCGCCTGTTAGAAGATAATATTCACTCAGGAAGATATTCCGGTAGCCGTTGTCCCATGCTGAGCCGCCGGTTTGTTTGCGCAGATTGAGGGTTGTGGGGGCCATCCGGCGGGCGAGTTCGCGCACTTTGGGCAGATACTCCGGATTGCCTGTGGACAACAGCGCGAGCCCGGTGACGCAGCCGGTCCAGCTTTCGTGCAGCGGTTCTTTTTCCAACACCTTGCAGGCGTCCTCGAAGATGCGCTTGGATTTGGGACAGTCGTAGGGCGCGGTGGCGCTGTAGGTCCCCATGACCCGCAATTTGAGTGTCACTTCCTCGGTTTTTCCGGCACGCCAGCGGGTCAGCTTGAGGACGCCGTTGTTGGTTTCCTTTTCAGCATCCTGGATGGCATAGGCGATGCTTTTTCGGGCATCATCGCTGAACGGCTTGCCGCCGGTACCCAGGATCACGTCATCCACCTGCATCACTCCGTCGGCGGGGGAATTTTTTCCAACGTGGGTGACGAGGATTTGGCGGCTGGGCAGGGTGGTGCGGCCCTGGAGGCGTTCGAGGTCGAATTGGCGCACCGGCAAGGTGTAAATCCATCCCCGCATTCCGGTGGCACCCAGGTTATAGGTGAGCTTGTGGTCAACTTTTTGGTTCTGGGTGAGGTCTGGCGGAGCGGCCACCGGAGGCGCGCCGATGGCTGCGCCTGTCAAGGTCAGGAGGGTGGCGAGAGTCCACACGAGGGGTCGATTGGGGGATTTCATCGTTGCTTGTTTGGGGGGCTGGTTCATTGGTTCCTCTGTCTATTGAAAAACCGGCTAGTAGGGCAATCCCGCTGCTTGCGTAACATGCAGTAGGACCCGGCACAGCCATGATTGTGTGGCGCAGCCCTGGGTCATGCAATATTTTTCTCGTTGCCATCTCCGACGCTCCAGTGGTTTGCCGCCCGTTGGGCTTGCCGCCTTGTCAAGTCGGTGGTCCCGGTCTATGGATTGAGCGGCGATGGCATTTGAACTGGTCAGTGACTACCAACCTGAGGGCGATCAGGGGCAGGCGATTGAGAAGCTGGCGAAGTCGATAGGAGCTGGCAACCGTCATCAGACGCTGTTAGGAGTGACAGGTTCGGGCAAGACGTTCACGATGGCGAATTTGATTGCGCGTCACGGGCGTCCGGCGTTGGTGATGAGCCACAATAAGACCCTGGCTGCCCAGCTCTACTCCGAGTTTAAGAACTTTTTTCCACACAATGCGGTGGAGTACTTTGTTTCCTACTTTGATTACTATCAGCCGGAAGCATACATAGCCCGCAGCGACACATACATCGAGAAAGATTCAGCCATCAACGATGAGATTGAGCGTCTCCGGCTCAGCGCAATGGGCTCGGTGCTCACCCGCGAGGATACCATCGTGGTCGCCTCCGTGTCTTGCATTTACGGCCTCGGGTCTCCGGAAGACTATGAAAACATGATGGTGCCGGTGCGGGTCGGGCAATCGCTCAGCCGCGAGGAGTTTCTCAATTCGCTGGTGGTGATGCTGTTTGAGCGCAACGACATCGCGTTCGGCCGGGGCAAGTTCCGGGTGCGCGGTGATGTGGTCGAAGTCCACCCCGCCTACCTCGATGAATCCGCCATCCGTATCGAGTTTTTCGACGACACCGTCGAGCGAATCACCAGCATCCACACTCTAACCGGGTCGGTGATTGAGCGCCTTGATCACCACACGTTTTTTCCCGCCAAACAATACGTCACGCCGGGGGACAAGCTCAAGCGGGCGGCGGTGGCCATCCGCGGCGAGCTTGACGCACGCATCGCCGAGTTTGAACAGCAGGGGAAATTGCTAGAGGCGCAACGGTTGCGGATGCGCACTGAGTTTGATTTGGAAATGATGGCGGAGATGGGATTTTGCCAGGGCATTGAGAACTACTCGCGTCATCTAACCGGCCGCGAGCCCGGTGCCCGGCCCAACACCTTGTTGGACTTTTTTCCTGATGATTTCCTGCTATTGGTTGACGAGAGTCACGCCACCATTCCGCAGATCGGAGGGATGTATGAAGGCGATCGCAGCCGCAAGCTGGTATTGGTGGAGCACGGGTTCCGGCTGCCAAGCGCGCTGGACAACCGGCCGCTGCGTTTTGATGAGTTCATGCAGGTGACCGGCCAGCGGGTGTACGTGTCAGCGACTCCCGGGCCGTTTGATATCCTCAACTCGCGCCCGGAAAACAAGGCGTTCATCCCGGTCAAGTCGCGCAATGCTGACGGAAGTTTCGCCATCTACGATCGCCGAAAGATTCACGCCATTCCCAGCGGCAACGAGCAAGCGGTGGCCGACTTTGATCCCAGCAAGCGAGGCACGCCGTTGGTTGTGGAGCAGATCATCCGCCCCACTGGGCTGGTCGATCCGAAGGTGATCTTGCGGCCGCTGAGCGGGCAGATCGACGAGACCATTGAGTTATGTCGGCAGCGTGTGGAACGCCACGAGCGGGTGTTGGTCACCACTCTGACGAAAAAGACAGCGGAGGACCTCAGTGAGTATTTGAGTGGCACCGGGCTGAAGGTGCGCTACCTGCATGCCGACATTGATGCGATTGAGCGGGTGGAGATATTGCGCCAATTGCGGGCCGCAAGTTTCGATATCCTGGTAGGCATCAACCTGCTTCGCGAAGGTCTTGACCTGCCGGAAGTCTCGTTAGTGTGTATTCTCGATGCCGACAAAGAAGGGTTCCTGCGCAATGATACCTCTCTGATCCAAACCGCCGGCCGCGCTGCCCGTCACCTCCATGGCGAGTGCGTGTTGTTTTGCGATAAGGTGACTGATTCGATCCAACGCTTGCTGGATGTGACTGAGCATCGCCGCTCACGGCAACTGGCGCACAACGAGGCCCATGGCATCACTCCGCAAAGCGTGATTCGCGCGGTCCAACAAAGCCTGCACACTCATGAGAACGAGCTGGTTCATGCCAACAAGCTCAACGCATCGCTGGTCGCCGATAGTGAGGAAACGTATGACAAGCTGCGCGTCATCGCCGAGTTGGAGGAGGAAATGCGTGAAGCCTCGTCGCGACTTGAGTTTGAGCGCGCCGCCCACCTCCGCGATCAGATCCGCGCACTCAAGGATAACACTTCCACGGTGACCAAGCCCCCGGCCACCCCGCTGCGTTACTCCGGCGGCAGAAAACGCAAGTAGCAAAGTTGCGTGTTCAACTTCAAATGAACCACGGGGGTCGATCACTGAGTTCTGTGGAATGCCGTCCTCACTTGTCCGTACTGCTGCCGGAGAGGAGTTTGACGGCGTCCTTGTGCCACTTGTGGGCCTCTTCGGCGTAGGGCCGGTGGTAGGGGTTGAACTTGGCCGGGACAAAGTCGGCCTCGCCGCGTTGCAATTGGGTCACGGCGCTGGAAATAATGCTGGCGATGCGTTTTTTCAGGTCGGCCTCGCCGAGACGCACGCGTTTGGCGGCAATATCGTCGTGGAGGGTGATGGTCTCGGCGGCGATGGGCAGGTCTTTTGCAGCGGTGAGGATCGACAAACCGGTGCGGGAACCGGCAATTGTGAGGGTTAGGCCGAGACCCGGGGTGGTGTTCAACCCGGCGAATGCCTGCGCCACGCCGGTGAGCCGGTTGTAGTCAGCAATTTTTTTGGCTTCAGCGAGGAACGTGGCGACGGGGACGGCTTTCCAGAGCACGCGGTGATTCAAGCGGGTGGCGCGGAGGCTATCGGGATCGCCGGTGCCGGCGGGTTCGACCCAGAGTTGGTGTTGGGGTTCGGCGGCGGGGTCGATGATGATGGCGAGCACTTTGCCGGTGGCAGTTTCCAGAAGGGGTCCGCCGGTTTTGCCGTGGAGGAGGGAAAACTCGATATTGATATTTTCCTCGCTCTGACCTTGGGCGTTGCCGCTGCTGCTGGTCACACCGCCGGAAGCCGCTTCGGTGGCCAGGATGGTGACGGGGGTGTCTGAGCCCACCTTGGCGTCTTCCTCAGCGAGGCTGAGGGCGGGCAGGGCGTTAGGTTCGAGGATTTCGAGGCGCACGAAGCTAGTTTTTTCGGCGACTTCGAGGTTGCCGAACTTGGTAAATTTGGTGCCTTCGGCATTGGTGATGGTGAGGCGGCTGTTACCGGCGAGGGTGCTGGCGGAGGTGTAGAGGTAGAATTTGCCGCTGGAGTTGACCACGAAACCGGTGCCAGCGGACTTGTCGCCACTGATGGTGACGAGGGCGTTGGTGATTTTTGTTTCCTTGGCCGGATTGAATTCCGGGTGGCCGGGGACGGACGCATCCTTGGGTAGTTTGGCAATGCGCGCCTCCTCGGCGCGTGCAAATTCGGCCTTGGTCTTGGCGAGTTGCTGGGTGGCGGCGTCGCGCTCGGTGGTGAGCTGGCGGATTTGCTGAGCGGCCTCGGCTTGGGCGTTTCGGGCGGCGTCTTCGTTTTCGGTGATACGCCGATTGAGATCATTGGTGGTGTTGGTGGTTTCTTCCTGGAGGGTTTCCAGCTGGGTTTCCAGATCGTGGATTTTAGCCAGGTTCTTTTTGTTCGAACAAGCGGACAAAGCGAAGGCAGTCAGGCTCAGGAGCAGCAAGTGGCGAGCGTTGCGGAGATTCATGTGAGGAGGGATAGCGTAAAGCGGCGTGCCGGGCAACCCCGGAAATGGGAAAGATGACAATGGGCGGGGGAGTCTTGATTGGGTGCATGACAAATTTATTCCGTTAAGCCGCGTAGGCGGCATGGCGTGCGAGCCAGAATGTGTTGAGGCGGCCTCCAGCGTTGAGACAACGCATAGCCATGACGGCGTTGGCACCTTCCTCGGTCCAGAACATGCCCGAT
>CAIKHZ010000284.1 GCA_903827375.1 Akkermansiaceae bacterium | reverse complement strand
CTCAGACCGAGGCCGATCTTGGTTTCCGTGAACCCGCCGTGCTGGTCGTTGAGCAGCACCGACACCGAATAACCACCGTTGCCCGTATCGGTGCCGTTGTTCGAGCACACCAAATCCGGCCAGCCGTCGCCGTTGATGTCGCCCACCGCCAGCCGCATCGGCCAGTCTCCCACTGCCACGTTCCCCAGCCGGGTGAAAGAGATGTGGCCAGGTGTCGAGTCGTTGTGGAACAGGGCCACGAATCGCCCGCCCGCCACCGTCACCGCAATATCGGTCTTGCCGTCCTTATCGATATCTAGCAAGGCAATGTGATATGGCTCGTCGCCCAGTCCAAAAAACGTCAGCGGCGTGCCAAACGTCTTGTCGCCATTGCCGGGGAAAATACTCAGCCCGTCCACCGATCCCAGGTGGCTCACCACCGCATCGAGCTTGCCATCCCCATCAAAATCCGCCAACTCCACGTCAAACGGCCAACCCGCTGTGGCCGTCGTTCGCCCGAAATCCGCGAATGATCCGTCCGGAGTGCCCGCCGCCACATGCGTGGACAACGAGGTCGCCGTAGCCTGCGTGTTATCATCCCCCTTTTCATTCACATAGTGCGCGAGTGCCGCCACGGTGA
The DNA here is from genome assembly GCA_903827375.1 of Akkermansiaceae bacterium. Lineage (GTDB taxonomy): Bacteria > Verrucomicrobiota > Verrucomicrobiia > Verrucomicrobiales > Akkermansiaceae > Luteolibacter. The sequence continues at coordinate 9,950 of CAIKHZ010000284.1, read as the reverse complement.
AGTTCTGGCTGTACGGGGCAGCGAGGGTGTTGCCGCTGCGGTCTGCCACACTGGCCGCGACCGTGAGCCGGTGCAAGCCCGGCGAGAGAATTGCATTGCCTAACGAAAATATCGCCCGGTTGTCCGGAGTGAACCGGACCAAGCTCAGAGGATAGGATCGGTCATCTGCCGTCCCGAACACCCCGTCAGGCCCGGCCGAAACCAGCGTCACCCCGCCCGCCAGTGTGGATTCCCTAATGGCTTTGCTGAATCCGATGTAGAGACTGCTGTAAAGGCCATTGAGAGTAAACGGTGCCGCCGGCCTGTAGCGTTCGATCACATAACTGCTGTCATAGGCACCATATCCATACGACCCGGTGCCAAAACGGCTGGTCCCCAAGTACGAACCCATTCCCGGCCTGATGGTCACGCGCACCGCACCCATTTCACCGGGCGCAAGCACTCCGGCATGCACCGCAGCACGGCCCAGATAAGAATCAACGGTGTAAGTGTCTGTGCCCCAAATGTTGCCCCCACCGGAGTCGCCTACTAACGTGTACACAAAACTCTGACCGTTGTTGCCACGCTGCGCCGTCATGTTGTAGGGCGCCGGTGTGCTGCCGTCGAACACATAGCCACTCGTCGGAATCGACTGAAAATCAGTGACCTCCGGGGCCACCGTGTCGGACACGTTCACCGATAACAGATAGATTGCCCCGATGCCCTGAGTGACGTAGCTCGCCAGCGTCGCCGACGGGCTTCCTTCCCAAACCGGGCCACCGCTTATGGTACCGCTGAGGGCGTTGGCCGTAGCATCACTCACCGTCGTGCCACTGCCTTCCGAAAACGCGAAGTATGCGACCAGCCCGCTTTCAGTAGCGCTGAGCGGGTGGCCCAGGTTGCTGGCGATATCGGCAGCGGAGCGGGCGACGTTCCACAGGCGCAGCTCGTCCAACGAGCCGCGAAAATCCCCCGCATAACCCGTCCCCAACGTAAGCGGCAGCGAACTGGCAGCGGCTGGAAAGTAACTCGCCTCCGTCTGCGCCACCAGCTGGCCGTCGATATACCAGCGCAGTTGTTTAGGAGTGGAGGTAAAATCGCGCACCAGAGCGATGTGTTGCCACTGGCCGACCCGAAGCGCCGCCCCGGTGTTAAATGTTTGGTAAGGAGAATTGTTGCCGCCACCAGTGCCGTAAAAATAGTTGACTGTACCGTCGGTTTCGAGGGTCATCGTGCCTTCTCCGGCGTAAGCCTTGGCATAGGGGTTTTGGCGAGAGTTAAAGTCATCCGGCCGAATCCAAAACTCGATCGTCTGGCTATCCGTCAGCTGAAGTGCCACCGGATTGCCCAGATCCACCGATTGGCCACCGTGAAAGTGCAGATTGCCACCATCCAGTCCCGGCATGCGAACCGCCATCCGATAATGACCGCTCGCCGCCAGCGTTTGCACCAAGGCTCCCCCCATGGCGCGGGCCAGTGGACTCGTCTCGTCATCCTTGTATAATTCCACCGCAGTGGCCGCACCCGCCAGCGTCGATCCCGTCGGTGTCTGCAGCGACAAATTCACCCCATTGCCAGAACTCAGCACACCTAGGTCGTACCAATCCACATTCCCATCCAAGATTCCAGCCACCCCAGCGCGGAACCCTCCGGCCTGCATCGTCGCTGTCACCGGATTGGCCTGCACCGCCAAATCGTTGGGCTCGCCCTCCAGATCAATTCCGCGCCCCAATAACCCCTGCATCGTGAACGCCGAGGCCGTGTTATTGCTGTACACCGAAACCTGATAGACACCGGGACTCGCCAGCACCAATCCGTTCAACACACAGCGCCCGTCTGCCGATCCGCTCACCTCGGCAATCACCCCCCCACCCGAATTGGTGACGCGCAACACAGGATAGCTATTGGCCCGAACCCCGGTGCGCACCACAAATACAACCCGATCATTCGCCTCCGCATTGAATATCCACACCTTGCCATTGCCCAGTCCCGTCCCGCTGTATGCGTCATCCACTCGCGCCGTAAACAACCCGCTGGCCGGTGGCGATTCCTGCAAATTAAGAACTTGCTGGCCGCTCACCACACCCGATAGCAGTAGCACAAAACCCGTTAAAAATGAAAGAATCGTCTTCATAGGACCATCGTCTATTGAATTTGCCTGACCTTTCTCAGGATACCGTTTTTTTTCGGGATGACCAGAAAAAAGCAAAATTTGCGTTACCTTTTTTAAAGGACCACTTTTTTTCTGCCAGTGACTCCTCCACTTTTCCATCATTGGGCACGAAGTACGAGCTTGCGCGGGCCGAGCGCTGAGGCAATGATGGCTGAGGATGCATCGAAAGTGGCTCACGGGTTCCAGACGGTTGGCGCTGGCATTACTGGTGTTCGCGGGGCTCGGAGTGGCCCACGCCCAAGAGGCGCACCGGGTCGGCCCACCGGTGGTGGTGATCATCGACAGTGGCGTCGCCGCTGATCACCCGGCATTCCACGACCGCTGGCTGACCGCAGGTGAAGTCACCAAGCGCCTGCCAACGGGCCTGAGCGCTGGAGGCGATGGCCCGTGGCCGGGCTGGGATTTTCTCACCCACAGCCCCCGCCTCCGCGATCCCTCCGGCCACGGCACTCATGTGGCTGGCGTGATCGCCGACGCTCTGGCCCGCGGTGGTGCCGCCTGCGCCACGGTGCGCTTGGTGATGTTACGAAGCGGCGACAAACACCAGCGCCTGGAGGACGTCACCGCAGCCGTGGAGGCCGTGAGCGCCATGTGTGACCTCGGCTGGGATATTCCAGTGGTGCTGTGCGCCTTCGAATACCGGCGCAGTCCCAAAGACGAGGCGGCCTTCCTCAAATTTGAAAATGCATTCCGCCAACTCCTCAGCCATGACACCACCTGCGTCTGCGCCGCCGGCAACCAAAGCGTCGATATCGATACCCTGCCCAACGCCCTCGGCCTGTTCCCCGCCTCATTTCACGGACCCGGCCTGATTGCCGTGGCCGCCTGCGGCAACGACGGCCAATTGCTGGCCACCTCCGACTACGGCCCCACCAGCGTGCTTCTTGCTGCCCCCGGCCTGGCCGTGCTGGCCGCCGCCGCGAGTGGCGGCAAGGAGTCGCGCAGCGGCACTTCGCAAGCTGCCGCATCCGTCGCCGGTGCCCTGGCCCGCCACGCGGCGGAAACCGGCGATCGCCGACCGGCTGCTCTCCGCGCCTGGCTGCTCAGCCAGGCAAAACACCACCCGAGCTTGATCGGACGAGTCGCCAGCGGCAGCGCCCTGCTCCCCGGCAAATGACCGCTTGCGCCGCTACGCGGATCGGTGTTTCGGTGTTTCGGTGAGAGAAGAAAGAAAGCTCGGTGCGTAGCGCCTGATACTTTCTCTCTAACTGACACACCGAAGAACTTGATCTAACGACAACATCTTCAGAACTCAGTGTTCGACCTCAAAAGCGTAATTGCATCTCTGGCCCCTCGGGATTATGGCGCGGCAGGGCCTCCTCGGCCTAACTGCGGGCGGTACTCATCGGGAGTGAGTTTGCCATCATGGTTCTTGTCAAGGGACTTGAGTGCCTCAACGGCATGGGCGATTTCATCGGCATCAATGATGCCATCGTGGTTGGTATCCAGTGCGTTGATCATCGGTGAAACAGGCAGGGTGTGGTCAGGTCCGCCGTTAGGAATGACTGGCGGCTGGCCGTTGGGTGGAGCGACGAGAGATGGCGCAGGCCGGTCAGCGGGCGTAGCTGAGGGCTTGATAGGCAAGGCGACGGGGTGGATGGATGAGCGAGTGGAGACGCCTCCGCCCCGGACGAGTCGGACGTGGTTGAAGATGCGGATCACGTCGCCTTGAGGGCCGCGGCCGTGGGGGAAGAGCTTTGGATCGCCGGTTTTCGGATCGCTGCGCTGGGCACCGGCACCGTGGACATCGACGAACCGATAGGGGCCGTCATCAGCAGTTGGGCCGCCCGCACCAGGGCTTCCGCCTTGACCGCGGACCGGCGGACCACCGGCCAGGGCACGTTCTGAAAGGAAGCCGCCGGCACGGCCGAAGGCGATATACATGGCGGCGGCCCCGCCGAGATGGCCGACGTGGGTGGAACCGCTCCAGTAACATGGGTAGTCGGGTTTTCCGCCTTCGTTGTTGATTTGAGAGCAAGAGAAGACCGGGTCGATGGCGGCAGAATGAGTGGTATCGGGGGATTTTGAATAGTCCACGATGCTTTGGAGCTCCTTGATACTGGGCATACGCCAGTCGTCATGACCGAGGTGTTTGGCGGCATTCATTTGCTGCACCCACGCAAGGGCGGCTTCCCAATTCAGACCTTTGCCGCTGTCGGCTTTCGACCAAGTCAGGCCGGTGGCCCGGTCGCTGATCGTGCCGTCGTTATTGTCGTGAAACGCGTTTTTTCCGTAGAGTGGGTTGCCGCGGACGCAGAGGACGAAGAACTTGAATTTACGGGAGCCGCCCGGCATTTCCTGGTCATAGCCCTTGATGCGGCCGTCGGCGAAGTTGACGCCGAAAACTTTGTCGATGCCGCGGGCGGACTTGTTGACATCCTTGGTGGCCGACGCGTATTGCGAGTCGATGACACGGCCGCCGTGCGCGACATCACCATAGATGAAAGGGAAAACCTTGGCGTCGAGAAACGGGGTGAGGCCCGAGGTATCGGTGCCTTGTGAGCCACTGGGGTCGCTGCCGCGGCAGTCGAAAAGCGAGTAAATCTCCTTGATGGCCGGGAGCCGCCAATCACTGAAGCCGCCAAATTTCGCGGCGTTGAGCTTGGCGGGTTGGGCCAAGGCTTCATCCCAAGTGAGCTTGTCTGCGTGGGTGAGGATGCCGTCCAAGTTGGTTTCCGGCACCCGCTGCCAGGTCAGCCCGGTTTGATTGTCGAGGGCGGTGAGTTCATCGGCACTGATGGTATAGCTTGATGGGTGGCCTTGAAAATTGCCGTCCTGGCCGAAAAACGGCTGACCCGGTGTGGGCGGCGGCATTTCACCTGAATTGTTGAAGCAGCGCTGGTGGCCACTATCCACAATCGTGTATGGCAAGGAAGGCTCGGCGGCGGCGAGTGGCGCGGCGAGCATGGCGAAAAATAGGAGACTTGGGCGCATGGGTGGGTAGGTTACGAACGCGATGAACCGCAACCCGTCACAGAGGTCGCGGAAATTTACCAATTCTTAACATTTTCATCGGCCGTCCTCCGATTCCGGCGCCTAGCGAGGGTCGGTGATGCGGCCCAGAAACAGGCACGCACCACTGGCGACGTGTTGGATGGCAAACAGGAAGGGCCGATCCACATGCACCTCAATCGGCTTGGGCTTGTCCAACATGATGGCGGCCGCCCTGGCCATTGCCACTGCGGTGGCAGCGGCAGCCTCAGTGCCCTTTTCATCGAGCGCAATGAACGTCTTGTGGAACACCTCGGAGATATACAGATAATCGTTAGGTTTGCGCGGTGCCATGCGATCGAAATTGGCCGTGCCGTGCGGAACGTCAAAGGCCGTCAGCATGCCCAGTTTGCGAAGCACCTCGCTCATCCTAAGAACCGGGGGCTCCAGCTTGAATTTGGGCAGGTAGAGATCCACCTCGGCGGTCCCTGGCTTGGCGCAACCTCGCAGGACATCCGGCGTGAGTTTCGCCTCCAGCGCCGCAAGCCCGTCTTTGGCATCGGGTAGCAAAACGAGCAACTGCAGGCCACCGCCGGTGTAGGCCAAGGTAACAACCTGATAGGCGTCGCGCTTGGCATAGCCGATGTTGCCCAACCGGTGCATCGTGGGCACCTTCTGGGCACCTGTGCCCATGACCGCGAACGGCAGCGGCTGGGTGGATGTATCGTGGAAGGGTTCGCTCCACGGTGCTTTCATATAAATGGCGTTAACCAGCACCAAACGGGTCTCGCGGTCCAAGCCACCGGATGGAATCAAGTCGCGAATGCGCTTGCGGGTTTGTTCCTCAACCCAGGCGTTGATGGCGAGCCGTTCATGCTGAGCCTTGGAGACAAAGTCCATCGCTTGCAAAGGCGCAGCGTAGCTTCCCTTGACCAAATCAAGAAACGGCTGCCGAAACTCATATCCCTGTTGGCCAAACAACCGGTTAGCAACCGTCAGCACCACCGGCTCGGCCGAACCTCCAAATTTCTTGGCATTCTCCGCCTGTTGCGCACTCGTCTTGGCCACCTCATCGAGAGCTTGCGCCATCGCGCCAAACGCCTGATGCAGGAGCGCCTCGTCCGCCGGATAGTGCAACACCTTGGCCATTTCGCTGCGCGTGTTCCCCGCCGAACCGGCATAGGTCATCGCAAGCGCAGCCTGGATCGAATAAGGCGACAAGAGAGCGTTGGCGTTCGATGCGGTGCCCTTGGCCATCAGGTCGAGGCCCAGCGCATTGACCGCTTGAGCCGCGACTTCCGTGCTTGGAGCGGCGGAGCAAAGCGCCGGGATCGCCAGACTCATCAGAGTTAGACACGCGGTTGTCAGGTATTTTGTCATGGCAGAAGGGTAAAACCAGTGGCAGGGGCCGTCAACCTAGAAACAGCCGGGAAGGTTACCTAACACTCCATGAATTCAGCCCTTGATATCCAGCAAGGCGGTGGCAGCGCTGTTAGGGTCGGATCGCTGTTGGAGGGACTTGAGGATGGCGTCAGCCTGGCGGGTCACCTTGCCCTCGAAGACGGATTTTCCGTTGAGCAGCACCTTGATGGGTTGGTCCAGATCGACCAGGCGGTCGCTGAGGCGCAGCGTCAGCTGGGTGACATCGGGTGCGTCGAGGGTGATGAGGTTATTTTCGGCGGTGGCGCTGAGGGTCATGCCGCCCTTGGCGACGCCGGCGGGCAGGGCCAGCCAGAAGAAGCGGTCATGGGTGCGGCCGTTTTGGCACCAGACGATTTTTTTAGGCCACGGGTTGCGGGTAAATTTGGCCATCCACGGCACAGCTTCGGCGTCTTTGCCATTCATCCAGTGGGGGAGGCCGGGATAGACATTGAGGCGATGAATGTAGGCGCCGGGATCCGCTTTTTCGAGGACATCGAGCTTGCCTCCCCACTCGGCGGCGATCTTGTTGCGGTTATAGGCGGCATCCTCGCCGCCGGCAAAAATCGCGAATGGCAGGTTGCGCAGGCTTAGGGGTGAGGCATTGCCCGGGTGGCCAGCCATCATCGAGGCGGCGGCAAATCGGTCGGCCATGCGCGGCGCAATTTGATAGACGCCGTCGCCGCCGGCCGAGTAGCCCATCAGATAGATCTTATCTGGGTTCACACCAGCGAGAAGCACGCCGTCTTCGATGAGGCGGTCGAAGAGGTCGTCGATGTGGCCCTCATGCCACAAGTTCCAGGTGTTGGTGGGAGCCCGCGGGGCGATGTAGAGGCCCTCGGCGGGTTGGTAGAGGCGGATTTGGTTTTGCCACTGCTGGTCGTTGACTGCGGCGGGAGCGCCGCCGCCGCCGTGCATGGATATCCACAAACTGCGGCCGTCAGCAGGTGGCGCGCCAAACACGCGGATGAGCAAACGCATGCTTTTGTCGCCGATGGTGATGACGTTGTCCTTCAAATCGGCCATGCGGGCCGGTGCCAACTGAGTGCGCCATTGGTCCCAAACCAAAGCGAGGGCGGCTTCGGCTTCGGCTTTGGTGAGGGCGGCGGGAGGAATGGCTGGCAGCGTATCGGCAGCGGGCTGGCACAGCCATTTGCGCAGGGCGAGCAGGCCCGGAGTGGCGTCCACTGGTTTGCCGTCCAACCAGATGAGGTCGATGATGCTATCGCCGGCCGGCTTGGCGGGCAAGGGGAAGTCGCGGGCCTGGCCGTCGCGGACGACGCGCAGGACAAACTCGGTGGCGGGCTGCAATTCAAAGGCCGGCATGTCATTATGATCCGTGGTGCCGGCCTTAGTGGTCACGGCGTGAAGGAATTTGCCGGCCTTGTCCAACAGTTCGACGCGGGCCACGACGCGTTGGCCGTCATGCTCGACCACCCGCAAATGGGCAGTGGTGGCGGCGGGTTTGGCGTCATCGGCGGGGGCTTTGTTCTTGGCCCCACCAGTATAGCGGTTGGTGACGTTGACGGCGGGGACCGAGTGATCGGCTAGATTCCAAACCAACGGATAATGGTCCTTGGTGGGGGCCCACATGTTAGCCCAGATCGCATACGTTGGATCGTCGGCCACCGCCTTGGAGGCATTGCCATTAAACCAACCGCGATCGAGGCCATCGGGGCTGGGTTCGGCGGCACCGGTGAAATGCCAGTCGCCATCCCAAATCTCGACCCATGTGTGGTTGCCGCTTTTGTTAGTCCAGAGGGCGGTGCCGGCGACGCGGGCGGGAATGCCGACGCTGCGGCAGGCGTCGGCGAGGATGATGGACAGCCCGGTGCAACTGGCCAGACCTTGCTCGATGGATTCCTTGGGACTTTGGTTAGCCCGCTTGCGCTGGGTGCTGTATTTTACGTTGATTTGCTTGTAGAGCGTGCGATTGATCGCTTGGACGGCTTCGGTGGCGGTTTTGCAGTCTTTGACGATGGCAGCGCATTGGTCATGAAACTTGGCGCGCCACGGGTCGCGTGGCTCGTCGAGTTGGGCGTAGGGCAGCACGCAATCGAGAAACAGCGCCTCGGGTACCTGCTTGGACCACGGGTAGGCATCGCGGGTTTGCATGGCCAGCCGCAGGTTTTCCACCAAAAATTCCTTGCTGAGGGAGCGCAAGTCGCCAGCGGGCATCCCGGCAACTAGAAACTCGGCCGCCTTGCCCCCAGCATCTCCAAATGCCTTGGCCGCTTCCTCGGCAAAGGCACGCAGAACCGGAGCATTGTCGCCCGCTGCGTTGAGGCGGGCCGGATCCAGTCCGGCCGAAGCGACTGTGGCTGAGGCAATATAGAGCAAGGCTAAATGGCGCATGCCCGGCAGGGTGGGAGGCAGCGCCGGACTGGTCAATAACAATTCACACCCTGCGGCACCCGAAAAACCCATCCGAATGAGTCAAAAATGACCGGCCAAAGCCAATTTGAAACCCGTAAAAAAATCATAAAAAACCATAAAAAATCCAATTCTGACATTTCATCGAGCGAGCGAACCCTCGATACACTGACGTAAGTCACTCATTATCAATGCCTAAAAAAATTATCAACCGGCCTGCATTTTTATGTTGTGCGGGCAGCGATTTTTTGTGTACCTAAGTGCACGAGAGTTACTTATTTTGCACGTGAGCACCACAGGTCAGCCATATTTGGGATTCAAACCATACGCCGTCGATCCGAAGTACCGGTTCGCGGTGCCGCCGGCGTGGCGAACTGAGAACGGGGAGCCGTTGTATTTATTGTATTCACGGACCAACGAGATGCCGATGCTGAAGGTGCTGACGCGACAGGGGTACATGGAGCGGGTGGAGATTGTGGAAAAAAGTGACAAGGACGAGGCGACGAAGCGCCAATTGAAAGGGCGTCTGGCCATGTTATGCCGCGAAGTTAGCATCAATGAACAGGGAAAAATGCTTATTCCGAAAGATTTAAGTGAGCGGGCAGAGATCAAGCCGGACAGCGAGATCATGCTGGTGGGCCGTCACGGGCACTACGAGGTCTGGAACCGCCTCCATTTTGAACGCTGGGAGGAACTCGAGATGAACCAGCGCGACGATCTTGGGATTTTCTAACCTTAACTAAGTGACCGATTTTTTGACGAAGATGTCCACCACCCCAAGCACTCTGGTCCTTGACGCTGACCGCCCGATGGGCGGCGGTGTTGGCGATGCGGCGGGATCTGTGGTGGATTGGCTGACGGCAGCGCTTGGAGGCGACTGCCAGCATTTTCTGGCTGGGCACAAGATGACTCCCGGGACGGAGTCGCTTGCGCCACTCAAAACGATGGTTCGCGCCGCCACTGGCTGGTGGTCGGCGCGGCCATCGGGAAGTTTTCTGGCTGGGCACAAGATGACTCCCGGGACGGAGCCGCTTGCGCCACTCAAAACGATGGTTCGCGCCGCCACTGGCTGGTG
>CAIKHZ010000283.1 GCA_903827375.1 Akkermansiaceae bacterium | reverse complement strand
TGTCCGAGCAACCGATCCACAAATATTGAGGGCGCTGTTGATTGGCGAGATTCTTGAAAAATCCCGGATCATGGGCGGTGATGGAAGCCGCCCAAGCGCGATTGTTGTGTAGAAGGTTGGTGAGGTGTGGCATGTCCAGATAATCTGCACTCAAGCACGGCTTTTGCCGGTTGTACACTGCCGGTTTGAAGGATTTGCCATGACTTAAGCCAAAAATCCGGGACCTAATAAAACGTCACGGACTCCAATTGGAGGGCAGCGTAACCCTTATTCCTTCACGGCGGCAACTGTGGCGGCCGCCTGTTCCCACTTCCAATCGGCCGGAAATAGACCCACCCGTCCGCCACTGAATTCAGTGATATCCTGGCCGGGCTTAGGAATAAACTCAATCTGGAATCGATGATTTCTGCCCGCTAGCTCGGCCACGTTTCCATAGATCGAGACATCGACGTCCTTGAGTTTCTTCTTTACGGACAGGACTTCAACGATGGTAGCGGGCCGGAATCCCGCGTCCTTGATGGCTTTGAGGAGGGTCTCAGAGTCGATCATTCCGCCCTTGGCTTTGCCCGCATCACCCCCGCCGGCGTTATCAGTACTGAACCGGAGGATGTGAACATCCACCTCAGTGGCTATCAGTTCAACGGGTTCCGGTGTAATCTCGTATCTCCTCAGCCCTGTCAGCCCCTTGAGGGTTCTCCAGCCATCGGCCGGATTCCCTTTGGCCGTTTGCACAACGACAAGTTTTGGAATCGGTGCTGTGGAAGCCGACTTCGTTGCTGATTTGGGCGTTTCCACTTCACCGGAGGCGAAAAGAGCGGACGCGATAAATACGACGATGGATGTAAGTTTCATGGTTGCTACACTCGCTAGACTTGTTTGTGATGGCAGTCAAACATCCTTGTCAAATTCTTCCTGACTGGTAGGCATTTGCGTCATCTTTCCAACGCACTGATACACGCCCTAGCCGCCCCTGCCAAGCAAAAATGCGACAGACTACATTGCAATCCCTGCCTGTGGCGTACCAGTGGACACCCTGTTTTCGAACAGAATTCCGCGAAAAATCACCCAAATCGTCCCGGCCTTCGCAGCTGCCATGTAGCGAGGCGGCGCCTCAGGCCCAAGACGCAAGATTTGAAGGCAGCCCTGCTGAGCTCGCCAAACGCACAAGAGCAGAAAGCCTGACCTAACGACAGAACTTTGGCTTTCCAAGGAATCGAGGAAAAAATCACTACTTCAACCTCGGCTCAGGCAACGGATGGGCCGCATCATGTTCTAGATTGCGGCTCCCGCTCGGATTTAGCCAATAGCGCATCTTCGATCTGATCCTGACATTCTGTTCAGGGGAGAAAAAGAAATATTCTGCTGCGGTATGCCAGCGGCCACCATGGCTTCGTACAAAGAATCGGACCGGAGCCCCCGGGTCACCAAGGCCTTGGTCGGACCCATCCGGTCCATACCTGAATTTGATCGAATCAGAGTAGCCTGATTCGGGCGCACTAAACATAAATATATCGGTCGGATCGGCCTTGATGACTCCACCATCGGGATCGATGGCAGTTACCGTCACCTCCCACTGGGGAGCTTGAATGGTTCCAACATCCTTAACCATCATGCTTATGTCTCGATACACCTCTGGCGGCGCGTTCAAGTTGAGCCTTGGGCCATTCAGACCTGAAGTATCGCCTCCGATTACGAGGGGCTCTGGTTTTCCGAGTTTCCATAGGTGAAATACCTCAGGCTTTGACATGTCTGGCGTGAAGATTTTCCCTTGGCCGTCCATTGATAAATACCGATAATCGTATTTTGCCCCCGGCCAGCGGGTGCCTGCCTGATAGGCCGAAGGCAGTACATAGCTAACCTTGTGGATTTGTTCGATGGTAAGAGAGAACCCTTCGGCACCTTCAAGCTTGAAACTGCCGTCGGCAGTCGATCGCGCTGTCAGCATGGAGTATTCCTGATATCTTCCATTTACCTTGACCAACCGCAATGTAGTGACGCTGGCAGCGATTTCAGCATCCTTCACTGGATTCCCGTTCTGGTCCACCACTTTCCCCCAAAATCGAACCCTGGTGTCGAAACGCGCGGCGATAGTGTTATGCTCTTCCGGGGAGTCCTCCTCAAGCAGAGGCTTGATTGGAATGGGCTTGTAATTTTCGGACACTGCTGTAATATTAGACTGTTCTATTGGTCGAACAGCAGTTGATTCTTGATGTGAATATATATATATAC
>CAIKHZ010000282.1 GCA_903827375.1 Akkermansiaceae bacterium | reverse complement strand
CATTGTCGGAGACAAAAGACACCGCCATCGGGGTGAAAAACGACCCCCATCGGTCAAATTTCTTGCAATCCGCCGCGCTCGATCCAGCAGTTAGCTTAAAACTCTCCAGCGCTCCGAGGCAGGAGAATTGCAGGTCGTTGAAGTCTAGCGAAAAATTGCAAGGCGTCGGAATGTCAAGGTGGCCGCTGGTGCGCGAGTCCTCCATCTCGTTGGATAGAAAATTGAACCCATAACTCGTCAGTGAGAAAAGATAGCCCCCGAGTGCCACGCCACCGGGCCCTGTTGGCGACTCGTGAATGCCGGAGATGCCGGAGTAACGGGCGTAGTATTTTGACCGGTTGGTTAGGTCGTAGTCGCCCACGCTGACGTCTTGCAGCGTGCTGTGGCCCCGCAGCGGAGGCGAGGCGAAACTGCTAGCCCGGAAGTTGTGGCCGGGGTAATCGCCCAGCCCTGCCTGATAGGCGGTGGTTTGCGGACGCTCTGCAACAGTCAGGGTGGCGGAATCGAAGCCGCTGAGCAACAGGACGGCCGGGCCGTCCTCATCGGTGAGGGCATTCTTGTCGCCGCGCAGGAAGGTGCCCGCCATCAGGAAGTTGGCGTTGCTGAAGCTAGAGGTCACCTGATGGGTGTACTTGCTGCTAAGGGAGTTCCAGCCCCAGGCCAGCGCGGTGCTCACCGCGCCGCTGCACTGCAAGCCGCCATCTGCGGTGAAGCGAAGGTTGGTCGCCGGTGCCAGAGTGATCGAACTGACCTTGGTAGCGCCACAACCGCTCTCGACGCTGTCCTGGCAGTGCTGCTGGTATTGGGTGACGAGGTTGGCCGGGGCGGAAATCTGGCTGGATGCCGGGTTGAGCAGGTCCCCCTCCACCTTAAGCTTGTGGGTGCCCACACCCCACGCCACATTGACGTTCCACGGGAAATGCGTTAGAAAACCCGCGCTGCTGGCCAGGGTGAACTCTGCGGTCATTTCGCCGCCGCCGCTGGTGCCTTTCTTGAAGCTGACATTGGTTGCGGCATTCACGCCATTGTAGAGATGGTCGTTAGAGCGTTTGATGGCCACGCTCGGATCAGCGTAGGAAGCGGAATAGCTGGTGATGAAATCTAGCAGCGGCTGGCGGATTGAGTGGGGCGTCGGGGCTGCCCCGGCGGCAAACACGCCGCTGGCAGTGTCCCATGATAGGGTAGTGGTTTCGATATAGAGGGGTTTGGTTTCCTCACACAGAAAGAAACTCCCGGCGCTTGGCGAGATGCTCAGCGAACCAGTCGGGTCGAGCGTTTGTACCAGTGCGGTGGTGGCAAATTGGACCGTGTTATCTAGCAACCCTGTCACCCGGTCGGCAGCCCAGCCGATGCCCACCGGCAGGGCCGCCAGGATGGCGCTGTGAGCACCCGTGCTATCCAAATAGGCGGTGCCGCTGCGGGTGTAATCCACGCCGTTGACGTTGCCCTTGGTCGCGGCGGGGGTGGCAGGCGTCAGGGTGGCGGTGCCGGCCCAGGTAGAGCGAACGGTGGCCAACCCGCTGCTATCCAGAACCACATCCATGGAGGTGGCACCAAAACTGTAATCGCTGCGGCCATCGATGCTGCCTGCGGCTGCGTTAGGAATGATCGTGCATGTCATACTCACACCGGGCACGTAGGGCGAGGACGTGTTGAGCGGGTCAATCGCGAAGTTGCTGATATGGGTCGCGATTCCCGGGGCGCTGCCAAATTTCAAGGCCCCGCTGAAGTGGGTTAAAATCGGCGAGGCCGAGGAGTATGTGTTGCCGGTGTAGCGGGTCGAGGGTGACTGTTCCAAGTGGGAGATGGTGGCATCACAGCGATATTTGTTAGGCGAAAGGATAGAGCTGGGATCGACCGAAATGACGATGTAGCCGGTCCTCACGGCGGGCACTGCGGGGCTCACGCTGTTGTCAAAGCTGGGCAAGGCTAGCTCGGTGGTGGTGTTAGATGTGACACTGCTGGGCTGCACAGCCCCGTCGCTGTCGCGCAGCAGGGAGGCATTGATCCCGATGGCGACATTTTGCGGGGTATTGGAGCCGGCCCAGTCGTCATAGCGATAGACGGTGTAGTCCACCCGCACCGGGATGGTTCGCTTGGTGCTATCGGTTTCGAGCAACCAGTTGCGGTTGATCGTCACGGCAGTAATTTGGGTCACCGTGTTAAACTCTGCGGAGTTAGACGTGGTGCCGATAAAATGGACATAAGTGCGCCCAGCTTCCATGGCGGTGGCCACGCGGATATTGCTAGTGGTATCGATCACATCCGTTTGGAGTCGGTACAAGGTGCCCGGCGTTAGCCGCGACGCAGCCGTGGGCAGGATATCACCCTTGGCGATCTGCACGCCGGTGAGGCCGGGAGCCATCACCGTGGTTACCGATGCCATCACGGTGCCCACAGGATCGAGCAATGACCAGGTCACCTTGTAATTGCCGGCCGTGGCCCCGAGGTCGAGTTGTGCGCTGGCGGAGATGAGGTGGCGGTTGGTGGCCGGCAAGCCGTCGCTGGCGTCCGCAGCTATGACGTAGCCGGTGTAGTTGATTGTCGCTGAGGTGGTGATAGTTACGGCGCTGGCGTGCGTCGCAACCAAGCAGAGCAGGGCAGCACCAGCGAGGCGGCGAAGCAGGGAAAAGGGGCGGTTCATGGCGGATGGGATGCTTGGGTTCATCGGGTCATTCATCACCCATAGTTCACTCCCCAAGCTGGGCATTGCCACGCAGGGAGATGGGTTTCGTGGGTTATCAAGATGCGAGCGTGACGTTTAGAACCGGGACGTCAAGGGAATTTATGAGAATTATATTCAAATTTCCTCAGTGAAAGGTGGGCAGCACCTTTTTCACAGTTCGTCAGATCCCGGAATGCGCCAGCACAGCGAGTCGATGGTTTGGCGGTGGAGGGCAACTCTCCAAGTGGCTGCCCATGCGGCGAGACTTGTCTTCCGCTTGTATTGCACTGCCCATGGGCGCAGCGGTTGGAGGCACGGAGTCAGGGCCTGCCGTGAGACGCGGCAGCCACAGGGAGCTCACCAGCCGCCGCCGAGAGCTTTGTAGAGGGCGATGAGATCGGTGGCCATGGCGAGATGACTGAGAGTGAGTTCACTTTCGGATTGCAACAGGGAACGCTGGGCGTTGAGAACATTGATAAAATCCGTCTGACCGGCGGTGTAAAGTTGGGTGGAGAGCTCAACGGCACGACGGTTGGCGGCCACCGCTTCGATCAGCGAGGCACAGCGCTTTTGCTCGTTGGTTCCAGCGACCATGGCGTCCTCGACCTCCTGCAAAGCGATGAGGACGCTCTTGCGGTAGGCGAGCAGGGATTGATCGCGCAGCGCTTGCTGGACGCGGATATTGGCTTGGATGGCCCCACCTTGGAACAGTGCCCAGTTGAACGACGGGCCGAAGGAACTTGAGCGGGCCGAGGGCGACAACCAGTCGGAGAGTTTGGCGCTTTGCTGGTTGATGGATCCGTTGAGAGTGAACTTGGGAAACAGGTCGGCCACAGCCACTCCGATATTGGCGGTGGCGGCATGGGCGCTGGCCTCCGCGCTGCGGATGTCGGGGCGGCGTCGGAGCAAATCCGATGGAATACCGGTCGGTATGGTGGCGGATGCGGTGGGCACCGGAGCCACCTTGGTGAACATTCCGAGCAGATCGGCAGGAGGGCGGCCCAACAGCACGGCAATGGCGTGGGTGGAATGCCTGGCGGAAGTTTCCAGGCTGGGGATTTGGGCCTTGGTACTGGCGACAAGGGCATCGGCGTTGACCACATCCAAATCACTGGCGAAGCCGGCGCTGCGGCGGTCGTGAGTAATTTCAGAACTGTGCTGCTGGGTGCTCAAGTTGCGGTGAGCAACGGTGAGTTGGTCTTGAATCGACCGGAGTTGGCAATACGTCAGGGCCACCTCGGCGGCCAGACTCAGGCGGGTGGCATCAAGGTCAGCCGCAACGGCGGCCTGCCGGGCGCTGGCGGACTCGAGGTTGCGGCGGTTGCCTCCAAACAAATCCAACTCCCAAGCCGCACTCAATGAGCCATGATAGCTGGATGAACTGCCCGCCGCCGGCCCTGATCCGCCGACAGCCGATTGGGATTCGCCGCCCGAAGAATTGAGCCAAGGCCAGAACGAGGCCGAAGCCCCCTGTCGCTGAGCGCGTGCCTGGCGAAGACGTGCCACGGCGATTTTCACGTCGAGGTTGGCATCGAGCGCCTGCTCGACGAGCGAGTTGAGTTTGGCATCATTGAAGCGGTGCCACCATTGGCTGAGATCGGCGGGATTGGCCGGGGTGGCTGCGACCGGCTGGCTATTGCCAAAACCCCAGGTGGCAGGCACAACGCTGTCAGGCAGTTTGAAGTCGGGGCCCACCGCGCAGCTGGTGAAACACAGGCCTAGCAGGATATAAGGTGATTTTGAGGTGATCATAGAAAATGGGGTCATTCATAGCGCAGCGCTTCGATGGGATCGAGGCGCGAAGCCTTCCAAGCTGGATAGAAACCGAAGATGATGCCGACTGAGGCGGACACCAGGACCGAGGCGACAATGGCCTCCAGCGAGGGCAGTGTCGGCCAGTGCAGGATTTTGGCGACCAGGTAGGACGTGCCTCGCCCGAGACCGATACCCATGGCGCCGCCAGCCAGACAGAGCATCACCGATTCTGCTAGAAACTGCCGCATAATATCACTGCCACGAGCGCCAACCGCCATCCGCAAGCCGATTTCCCGGGTGCGCTCGGTGACCGAGACGAGCATGATATTCATGATGCCCACTCCGCCGACGACCAGTGAAATCATGGCCACCACCAGCAGCAGTTTGGTCATCAAATCGGTTGTGGAAGTCATGACCTTGGTGATCTCGGCCATATCGCGGATATTGAAATCGTCCACATCCGCCTCTGCGATGTGGTGGCGTTCATGAAGCAAGGCTGTGACTTCCGCTGTGGCATCCTTGATCTCCGAGGCACTGGTGGCCGAGACGATGATTTGATCGACGGTGATCATGCGCACCGGGATCGGGCTGTTCTTCGTTTGGATGGCCGAACGGGCGGCAAAAGTCCCCTGCGACGAGCCCGGATAGATTTGGCCGCGCGGCGTGGCAGTGGCGGCACCCGCGACCGCGGCCACTGCGGCGATGTTGGCCGTGCTGGTGCCCGACACCCGGAACTTGATGGTCGTCCACGGTGCAATGAGGATGTCATCCTGGTCGCGCCCCATCATGTTGGCACCCTTTTTTTCGAGCACACCGACGACCCGCAAGGCGACGTTTTGCAGGCGCACCTCCTGGCCGAGCGGCGATTGCCCTTGGAACAACTCGCGGACCAACGACTGGCCGATGAGGCAGACGCGGGCGGCGTTGCGCACGTCGCGTTCGTCAAAGGAGGCCCCTTCGGACAGCGCCCATTCGCGGACGACCAGGAAATCCGGGGTGGTGCCGTCGATTTCGCTAGGCACCCAATTTTTGTTACCAGCGATGAGCGGGGCGTTGCGGCTGCGGACGACAGCGGCGGTGGCGCGCACCGACGGGCACTCACGCAGGATGGCGTCGCTATCGCCCGGGGTGAGGGTCATGGTGCTGCCAGCGCCGAAGGACACGCCGCCGCTGGCTGCCGCGCCGGGGAAGATCATCAGGGTGTTGGCACCCATGCTGGCGATGGTTTTTTGGATTGAGGCGGACGAGCCATTGCCGATTTCCATCATGGCGATGACCGCGCCGACGCCGATGACGATGCCTAAGGTGGTAAGGGCGGAGCGCATGACATTGCGCCGCAAGGCGGTGAGCGAAGCGAGCAGGATCAGCAGCACTCTCATGAGGGGCCTCCGCCGTTGAGTTCATCCGCCTCGATGAGACCGTCGGCCATGCGGATCACGCGCTTGCAACTGGCGGCCACCTTCGGGTCGTGGGTGACGATAAGAATGGTGATGCCGTCCTGCTCGTTGAGTTGTTTGAAGAGGCCCAGCACCTCGCGGGTCGTTTGCGAATCCAGATTGCCGGTGGGCTCGTCGGCTAACAACAACGGCGGGTGATTGATGAGGGCGCGGGCCAACGCCACGCGCTGTTGCTGGCCGCCGGAAAGCTGAGACGGCTGGTGGTCCATGCGATCGTTCAGGCCCACACGTTCCAACATGGCGGCGGCGCGCTGCTTGGCGGCTTTTTGTGAGACATGGGTGCCACCGTAGAGAAGGGGCATCATGACTTGGCCGAGGGCCTTGGTGCGGGGCAACAGGTTGAAACTTTGGAAAACGAAGCCCATTTTGTGGTTTCGCATGAGGGCCCGGGCGTCATTAGAGAGGCGCGATACTTCCTCGCCGTCGAGCGAGTAGGTGCCGGACGTCGGGCGGTCGAGGCAACCGAGGGTATTCATCAGCGTGCTTTTGCCGGAGCCCGAAGCCCCTGTGAGGGCGACCATTTCGCCCTTGGCGATGCTGAGGGTGATGCCCTTGAGGACGGGCAGGACGACTTCCCCCAGATAGAAAGTTTTACAAATATCGTGGAGTTCGATGAGATTCATGGGAGCGCTCACAAGCTGGGGGCTGCGGCTTATTTGCGACGGCCGGGGAACTTCGGTGCGAACGGGTTGGTGGTCTCGGAGGAGTCCGTGCCGCTGGCCTCGCGCAACTCGGCGATGACCACCTCCACCCCTTCGAGCGAGGCGGATTCGTCGAGAGGTGCCACCTCGGTGACCGTCCCGTCGCTGATGCCGGTGCGCACCTTGAGCGGCTTGACGTGATTGGGCTGGCCGGGGTCGCGCACCCACAACACCCCGGAGCGGTTTTTCTTCTTATCGGAGGATTTGGCGGCCCCTTTTGAGGGCTCCTTTTTGGCGGATTTCGAGGAGAATGGATTTTCAGCGCCGGCGGCGAGTTGGTTGTCATCGGGGCGCCAGCGCAGGGCGGCGTTAGGCACGGTGAGCACGTCCTGCTGGTGATCGATCTGAAACTTCACGCTGGCGGTGAGATAGGGCAGCAGCGTGCCGTCGGCATTGTCGGTGTTGATTTCAACGGTATAAGTGACCACGTTTTGGGACATGGTCGCGTTGAGGCGGATTTTGTTGACGCTGCCCTGGAAGGTGATGCCGGGGAAGGTATCGACGGTGAAGGTGACCGCCTGAGCAGGGTGGATGCTGCCGATATCCGCCTCGTTGACGGCCACCCATACTTCCATTTTTTTCAAATCCTTGGCGAGCAGGAACAAGCTTGAGGCGCTCATGTTAGACACGACCGTTTGGCCCACGTCCACCCGACGGTCGATGACAATGCCTTTGACCGGTGAGGTGATGGTGCAATAGCCAAGGTTGCGATCGGCGAGCTGGATGGCAGCTTGGGCCTGCATGACGGTGGCTTTGCTGGTGGCGATTTGGGCGTTGGCGACCTCGCAGGCGGCCTCGGAGGCGGACACGTTGGCCTTGGCGGCCTCGAAGGTACTTTGATAGGTATCGTAGGCTGAGCGGGAGAGGGAATCGGAGGGGCCGAGTTTTTCGGCGCGGTCCCAGTCTTTTTTGGCTTGATTGAATTGTGCGCGGGCTTGTTCGAGTTTGGCACGGGCTTGGACCAGGCCAGCGTCGGCGGAGAGCACAGCGGATTGCGCCTGTTGGAGTTGGGCCTCGACCTGTTTTTTATTGATGGCGTAGAGTGAGTCGTCGATTTTGGCGAGAAGCGCCCCTTCTTCGATTTGCGACCCGTAATCGACGGGTTTACCGGCGGTATCGTTGCCAAAGGTGAGGATTTGGCCGGTCACTTGAGCGCCGATATCGACGACTTCCTCGGGCTCGAGGGTGCCGGTTGCGCTGATGGTGGCGAAGACATCGCCGCGTTTCACGGCGGTGGTTTGCAAATTGGGGAGGGTGGCGGCCTTTTTGTAAAAGATGCGCCAAGCGGCAAATGCGATGGCTGCGATGCCGAGGAGGATGAGGAGCGAGCGGAGCGGGCGTTTCATTGCGTGCGAATGGACGGTAAACGGCGCTGGAGGGGCAATTCTTTCAGGGGAGGGCTCATTCTGATTCACGCAGGGCGGGCAATCCTCGATCCCCAGTGAGGCTGATGAAAAATCCATCATCCTCATTTCCGCCCCAACTAACCGGCCAATTCGCCCAAGCATTGGCGGAGTCCGTCGAGGGCAGCCTGGCTCACACCCAGCTTGAAATCCAGTCGGTTGCGAGGCTGGAACACCCGCCATGCACAGGTGGCCCCGCCACTCTGGGCCACAGCAATCCAAGCGGTGCCCACGGGTTTTTCCTGGCTGCCACCGGATGGCCCGGCGATGCCGGTGACGGCCACGGCCACGTTCGCGCCACTGGCGGCCAGAGCCCCTTCGGCCATTTGGCGCACCACCGGCTCGCTCACGGCCCCGTGAGTTTCCAAGGTCTCTGCGGTCACCCCTAACAACTCGCGTTTTGCCTCATTGGAATAGGTGACGAAGCCGTGGGTAAACACCGCGCTGGCCCCGGGGACGTCTGTGATGCGGCTGGCAATCAGGCCGCCGCAGCAACTTTCGGCCGTTGCCAGCGTCCATCCGCGTTCGCCGAGCAGGCGCACAACGGTTTCCTCCAACGAGCTGCCGTCGTCGCTGACGAGCTGCGGGCCGAAGTGCTCCAAGGCAAGCGCCCGGGCCTGTTGAATCGCCGCGGGGCGGCCAATGAGGCGCAGATCCACTTCGCCAATGTGGGCGCAATAACCGAATTCGAGGTCTGGGATGGCGGCGAGGCGGGCATCCAGGGATTGATGAAAATCACTCTCACCAATGCCGGTGAATTTCATTTCCAGCAAATCCGGCGGTGCGGCCACTCCGCTGAGCAGGCGAAGACGAGGAGCGACTTCGGTCAGGAACATCGGATAGAGTTCGCGGGGAGGACCGGGCAACAGGAAAATCGCACCGTGCGGCCGCCCCGCCAAATCCGCAGGCACATACACACCGGGCGCCGTGCCATTCGGATTGGGCAACGCCAGCGCGCCCCGCAGAATATACCCTTGCTTCAAATTATCACTCGCCATCGGCCGCTGGCGAATCGCGAAAAACGCCTCCAGCGAGGCCAGCGCGGCATCGTCCTGCACCAAGTCCAGCCCGAGCAACTCAGCGGTGATTTCCCGCGTCAGATCGTCACTGGTCGGGCCAAGGCCGCCGGTGACAATGACCCCGTCAGCCCGCCCGAGCGCTTCCACGAGTGCCTCTCGGATGGCCTCGCCGTCGGGCACGCAGGTCTGGCGCGCCACCCGCAGCCCGAGCTTGAAGAGTTCCCCGCCCAGCCATGCACCGTGGGTGTTGAGCGTATGACCTAACAGCAGCTCGGTGCCAGTATTGATAATTTCAATGCGCATGGGTCCAGCCAGATGGGTGGCCCGAAAAATAGCAAGCGGGAATAATTCGGGATAATTTCGCTGGACAGCCAGTATGGCGGTGGCGGAAACTCGCCGCGATGCAAATTACCCCGCACCTACTCCGCACCGGCTTGCTGGCGCTCGCCACCCTCACCACCGCTTTCGCCGACCGCGAAGGTTGGACATCGGACTTCGAAGCTGCCAAGAAACAGGCCGCCACGCAGAAAAAGGACCTGTTGCTCGACTTCACCGGTTCCGACTGGTGCGGCTGGTGCATCAAGCTCGACAAGGAAGTGTTCCAGCAAGACGCGTTCAAAACCGGCATCAAGGACAAGCTGGTGCTCGTCGATCTGGATTTCCCGAAAGACAAATCCAAGCTGAGCGAAGCCACCCAGGCCCAAAATGAAAAACTCCGCGGAGACTTCAAAATCAAGGGCTATCCCACGATTTTCCTCTGTGATGCCAGCGGCAAACCCTATGCCCAAACCGGTTATCAGAAGGACGGCCCCGAAAAATATGTCACCCACCTGAATTCACTCATGGAAGTGCGGGCCAAGCGCGACGCCGCCTTCGCCGCCGCCGACAAGGCCACCGACCCGGTCGAAAAGGCCAAAAACCTCGTCGCAGGTCTCAAAACCATGGACAGCGAACTCGTCGAAGCGTCCTACGCCGATGTCGTCGCCAAGATTGCCGAACTCGACAAAAACGACGCCTCCGGTTTTGTGAAGGAACAAAAGGATACTGCGGCCAAGAAGGACGCAGCGGAAGGTGCCATGAAGGGGCTGCAAGAATTCATGCAGGCCAAGGTGATGCCACTGATGCAGGCGAAGGACTTTGACAAGGCTTTCTCCACCGCTCAGGAGTACCTCAAAGCGAATCCCGCCCTGGCCGAAGATATTAAAATCGACCTGACCCTCAACATCGGCCTCCCCCGCTTTGTCGAAAAGGGCGACCTCGAAGGAGCCAACAAATTTGTCGATGAAGTCGTGGCCACCTATCCGAATCATCCGGTTGCCAAACAGGGCGAGCAAATCAAACAACAGATCAAGGCACACATCGAAAAAGCCAAGGACCAGCCGAAAGATGCCCCTAAAGCGGAATAATCCGGCCGGTAAATATCCGGCAAAATTCCAAAGGTAAAATCACCGCGGCCCCGCATGAGCGCTAACCAAGCGCTTATCGGGGCCGCCTCCTTTTAGAGGCCAAACGCGGCCTTGAATGCGTTGGCGATTTCCGGGTGCAGGTCGGGGTTGATGCCGTCGGCATCAAACGGCACCCCCATCACTGTCAGGTCGTGCTTGAGCTGGACAGTTTCCTGCTCGGGGGATACACGCGGCGGCAAAACCCGGCCGAGCGGCACCAACCAGGCGTTGAGCGTGTGCCCCCCATCAACCATAAGGTCGTGTCCGGTGACGTAGTTGCTGGCGGCCGAGGCCAGGAATACGACCGGCCCGTGCAAATCCTCGGGGCGCTCGACATATCCTAACGGGGTGAGGTCGCGGATGCGTTGGCGCACCACCGTCGGGGTGGATGCATGCATCGGGCTGAGGATGTAACTGGGGCTGATGCAATTGACGTTGATGTTATGACAGCCCCACTCTGCGGCAAGCGTCTTGGTCATGTGGACGATGCCGGCCTTGGATGCATCGTAGGACGCGTTGCAATTGGCGATGGTCGCCGACATGCTGGCAGTATTGATGATCTTGCCGCCGCTTTGCTGCGCGATCATCTGGCGCGCCTCGGCCTGGCAACACAGGAACGCGCCGGTTAGGTTGACCCCGATCACCTTGTCCCAATCGCTCTGGGCGAGGGTTTCGTCGGCCCCGAGAATAGCGATTCCAGCGTTGTTCACCGCGATGTCCAGCCGACCAAAGCGGGCAACCACCGCATCCACCATCGCCTGCACCTGCTCCCTCTGGGTCACGTCGCATCGCACATACAGGCTGTCCCGGCCCAGCCCACGAATCTCCTCCGCGGTGATGGGCCCGACCTTGTCATCGATATCAACAATGGCAACGTCCGCACCAGCGGCGGCCAGCGCTAGGGCAAAGCCGCGGCCAATGCCCACCGCCCCACCAGTGACGAGGGCTTTCTTGCCAGTTAGATCGAACAAGGTGGCTGTGGCTCGGCATGGGGTGACGCTTGACATGCTCGTATGTTGTGCCTCAATCACGCACTCGGCAAGCCCGAAATCGTCCCCTGCGCGGCCAGCACGGCGGATTGAAAACCCCACCGCCAAGCGCATTCCCTACATATTGTCTGTCACCTTGTAATGAAAATCATTTCGGAAAACCTTGATATTGACAGGGCCGAAGGTTTTAGCCTAGCATCCTGAGGAACAACTCCCCACTCTTGAGTAGAATTAGTCTGAAATTGGGAAAGGTTAAGCGGATTCCGAAAAAACTGTCCAAGACCCGTCAGGTGCCCGTTTGCCACGCAATGCCGGAAGTAATCCAAAGCCGTCGAATGGTGAGGCTGAACGAATCCGATCCTCCGACGAGTTGGCGCGGGCCGATTCTCACCGCGGTTCAGTCTGGCCGACTTTTCTCCAATAACTTACTACCCTGTCGCAGCGGGACGGCCCGGCAACCCGTATCGCGCAGCCCGAAAATAATCCTTTCCAACAAGCGTGCCAAGAACTACGTGTCTCCCCGCTAACCAGCCCTGCGGCCTTCTAGCAGATTAGCGGAATTCTGACAGCCCCCATCCGCTCCCCCGTTGCTCGCTGATTGTACTGACCTCGAATTGCTGGGCGACGTCCTCGATCACCCCAAATCCTCCGCATGACCACCGATTCTACAGCTATCCTCCTTGCCGCCACAAAGCCGCCAACTGCGGAAGCGGCTGACATAACCAGTGCGCCTTCAATGAGCGAGACAGACCGCCACCGCATCCTGGTGGAGTGGAATCAAACCCAGCGGGACTACCCCAAGGACAAGTGTGTTCATCAGCTGTTTGAAGAGCAGGTCGTGCGCAGCCCCGACGCCGTGGCCGTCGTTTTCGAAGAGACGTCCCTGACCTACCGCGAACTCAACGCGCGGGCCAACCAGTTAGCATATCACCTGCTATCATTGGGCGTGAGACCCGAGGTGCTGGTAGGCATCTGTGTCGAGCGCTCGCTGGAAATGGTGGTCGGTTTGCTGGGAATCCTGAAGGCAGGAGGCGCATACGTGCCGCTGGATCCGGGATATCCTCCAGAGCGCCTTGCCTTTATGTTCCAGGACTCAGGGGCATCCATACTGCTCACTCAGGACCGGCTTGCTGGCATTTGGCGCAATATGTCAAGCCGCGTCATCTGTCTAGACACTGAGTGGACCGAGATTGCCCGAGCACCTGTCAAGCATTCCATGGTGGAGGTTTCACACGAAAACCTAGCCTACGTGATGTACACATCTGGATCAACTGGTACGCCAAAAGGCGTCATGGTTTTGCACCGCGGCCTAGCGAACTATCTTGCGTGGTGCGGAGAAGCTTACGCCACGCGGCAAGGCATCGGTGCGCCAGTGCATTCGTCCATTTCGTTTGACCTGACCATCACCTCGCTGTTTCCGCCGTTGCTCGCGGGCAAACGAGTGGATATGCTCCGTGGTGACGAACCGGGTACCGAGGCGTTGAGCAAGGCGCTCGCAAAATATTCGGATTATAGTTTAGTCAAGATCACGCCTTCGCACCTCGCCATGCTAGTGGAACAGTTGCCGCCGGATGTGGCGGCAAAAGCCACGCGCCGACTTGTCATTGGTGGAGATAACCTCAGCGGCGAGAGTCTTGCTTATTGGCATGAGCATGCGCCGGAGACAATCCTGATCAATGAATACGGTCCTACTGAAACGGTGGTCGGGTGTTGTGTTTACCAGTTCACGAGAGGTGAAAGTAGATCTGGCTTTGTTCCGATCGGCCGCCCTATCGCTAACACGCGGCTATACATTCTTGATCTGAATCTCGAACCGGTGCCCGTCGGTGTGGCCGGGGAATTGCTTATCGGAGGCGACGGTGTGGCACGCGGCTATTGGAATCGGCCGGAACTCACAGCTGAAAAATTCATCGCTGATCCCTACAGCATGGACATGGAAGCCCGGCTCTATAAAACAGGTGATCTCGCCCGGTACCTGCCAGATGGCAATATCGAGTTTCTTGGCCGCCTGGATCATCAGGTCAAGATCCGCGGGCATCGCATTGAGTTGGGTGAGATTGAGGCCGTGCTTGGGGCGCATCCGGAACTGAGTGCCTGCGTGCTGGTGGCGCAAAGTGACGGGACGGGTGTGCAGACATTGAGCGCGTTTGTCGTGGCGCGGGATGCAGCCAGAATAACGGTGGAGGCACTGCGGTTATGGATGGGGGAGAAGCTTCCGGAGTACATGATTCCGTCGCGGTTCTTCGCGCTGCCCGCCCTGCCACTCACACCTAACGGAAAAGTCGACCGCAAGGCACTGGAAATGATGATCGGAGAGGAATTGACTATCGGCACCGAGCATGTGGCAGCACGCACGGAATTGGAGCGTGAACTCGTGGAAATTTGGCAGGCGGTTCTGCGCCGTGAACGGATAGGCATCCATGACAATTTTTTCCACCTCGGCGGTCATTCGCTGCTGGCGGTGGCCATCTGCTCACAAATCACCCGTCGGCTCGAGCGCGAGGTGCCGCTGCACTGGCTCTTCGAGCATCCGACCATTGCCCGGCTTGCTGTGCAGATCCAATCCCTCGACCAACAACGGCCGAATGCCAACCCGATCACCCGGGCCGATCGCAGCCAGGTCTTGCCGATGTCATTCGCCCAGCAAGGGCTGTGGCTGCTGCAACAGACGCTGGCAGATCCGGCAACCTACAATCAACCGGTTGCCTGGCATCTATCCGGCCAAGTGGACCGCTTGCGCTGCCACAGAGCCTTGCAGGTGATTCATGAGCGCCACGAAGTGCTGCGGACGGCCTTGCTGCTTCACGGAGAACACTTGGTCCAACAGATTGGCACGGCCGACGAGGTTCCCCTGCCGTGGCTGGAAATCGACCTGCAGACGCTGGCACCGGAGAACCAGGCGGAAGCGTTGGCTGATATTTTGATAGATAACGCGAGGCGACCGTTTGACCTGGCCCATCCCCCGCTGTGGCGGGCCGCGTGGATCCAACTTGCCACGGACCAACAAGTGCTGCAACTCACGTTCCACCACAGCATCATCGACGAGTGGTCGATGCGCCGACTCTTTGCGGAACTGCAACAACTGTACGCAGCCGACGGCCAGCCGGAATCGGCTGGATTGCCAGAGTTGCCGGTGCAGTACGCCGACTATGCGGTGTGGCAACGCCAACGGTTGCGCGGAGATTTGCTAGAAAAGCAGCGGCAATATTGGCAAGATCAATTGCGGGACATGCCTGCGGCCTTGGAACTGCCCGGCGATTTTCCGCGACCGGCGAACCCGAGTGGCCACGGCGCGAGCCACGCATTCCACCTCGCCGCTCCGGTGGTGGCGCGATTGCGGGATCTGGCCCGCAATGAAGGAACCACCTTGTTCACGCTCATGCTGGCGGCGTTCCACGTTTGGCTCCACCGCTACACCGGCGAGCCGGACGTGGTGGTGGGCACGCCAGTGGCCAATCGGATGCGGCCAGAAATCGAGTCGATAGTGGGATATTTCCTCAACACCCTGCCCATCCGCTTGCGCATGGATGGCAACCCCGCTTTCCGCGAGGTTCTCGCCCAGGCCCGCCACTCGCTGATGCAAGCCTTCAGCCACGCCGAACTGCCATTCGAACAAATGGTCGCCATGGCTCCCGCCGGACGCGACCCGGGCCAACAACCGATCTATCAGGTGATGTTTGTCTTGTTGCAGGAGGGCCTGACGGAGTTGAAGTTTGCCGGCGCCCAAGCCCGCCAACTGCCGGCGACCACCCACACCAACAAGAACGACCTGACGCTGAGCATCGAAGCAGTGGGAGACAGCTGGGAGTGTCACTTCGAGTATGCGCTGGACTTGTTCACCGCCGACACAGCGGCCAGGATGGGCCGCCATTTCGCGGAATTGTTAAGCTCGATCGCCGCAGATCCCGACCTATCTATCAGCAACCTCAACCTGATGCCTGCCGCAGATCGCCACCAGGTGATGGTCGAGTGGAACCAAACCAAGCGGGATTATCCTCGGGACAAGTGCGTGCATCACTTGTTCGAGGAGCAGGTGGCGCGCAACCCCGAGGCAGTGGCCGTCGTGTTCGAGGAAACTTCCCTGACCTACGGCGAACTCAACGCCCGCGCCAACCAGCTCGCCTGCCATCTGCGCACCCTCGGCGTCGGACCGGAGGTGCTCGTCGGCCTGTGCGTGGAACGCTCACTGGAAATGGCGGTGGCGCTGCTAGGCGTCCTCAAGGCTGGCGGAGCGTATTGGGCCATCGAGGAGAATCTGCCGGATGAACGACTCGAATTGATGCTGACGGAGGCTCGCCCCTTGGTGTTATTGACGAACCAAGCAACACTTCAACATCTGGCGGACTTGGTCGCCAGAATTCCGATAGATACGCCCGTAGTGATATCCATGGAGGGATTGACCTGCGCCGATGCCTTGCAAGTATGGACCGAAGTGCCCGCCGCCCAGGCAGACAGTCCGGCCTATGTGAGTTACACCTCAGGCTCAACGGGCCAGCCCAAAGGGGTCGTGATTCCGCATCGTGGAGTTGTGCGATTGGTCAAGGGCACAGAATATGTGTCGCTTGCCGCGCAGGAAACATTGCTGCACCTGTCGCCGCTGTCGTTTGATGCTTCCACTTTTGAGATTTGGGGGGCGCTGCTCAATGGCGGCAAGGTGGTGATGATGCCACCCGGACCGCCAACGCTCGCGGATATTGGCGCGGCCATCCGTCGGCACGAAGTGAGCACCCTATGGCTAACCGCAGGTTTGTTCCATCTGATGGTGGAGCAGCGGCTGGAGGACTTGAGGCCGCTCCGGCAATTGTTGGCTGGCGGCGATGTGCTCCAGCCAGAGACCGTGCGCAAAGCCCGCCGCAGCCTTCCCGAGTGCCGGATTATCAATGGTTACGGCCCTACGGAAAACACAACTTTCACGTGCTGCTATGAAGTAGAGACCCATTCCATCTTGACACAGAATATCCCCATCGGACGCCCGATTGCCAACACGCAAGTGTACATTTTAGACCCGCAGCTCCAACCCGTGCCGATAGGCGTAGTGGGCGAGTTGCATGCCAGTGGTGCCGGATTGGCATTGGGCTATCTGAACCGCACCAAGTTGACTGCCGAACGCTTTATTGCCGACCCCTTCAACCCTAAGCCGGGTGCCCGTCTCTACAAGACCGGTGACCTGGCCCGCTATTTGCCCGACGGCAACATTGAATTTCTCGGCAGAATCGACCATCAAGTGAAGATCCGCGGTTTCCGCATTGAGCTGGGCGAGATCGAGGGGATTCTTCGCAGCCACCAAGCGCTGCGCGATGCACGGGTCATTGCCCGCGAAGACACCCCCGGGGACAAACGGCTCGTCGCCTACCTCGTCGCACAGTCTGAGCCACGACCTGATGAGACAGCTCTCCACGGCATGCTGGCAGCCAAGCTGCCATCGTATATGTTGCCGGGCGCATGGGTGTGGCTCGAACAACTGCCATTGACGTCTAACGGAAAGCTGGACATCAAGGCATTGCCCAAGCCGGAGAACGTCGGCGGCAGCGGTGACAGCCCGGACAACGCACCAACCAATCTTCTGGAGTTGGAACTGGTCCGCATCTGGCAAAAACTTTTCCAACGGCAGGACATCGGCACCCACGATAATTTTTTTGAATTGGGCGGGCACTCGCTGCAAGCGGTGCATCTGGCGGTGGCGGTGGAGAATCTTCTCGGGTGCAAGCTGCCCATAGCGACGTTGTTCCAGGCACCCACCGTCGAGATGTTGGCGAGGAGGCTCACCGACGAGCACTGGACGCCGGCGTGGAGTTCGCTGGTACCGCTCCATCCACACGGCTCCACCCCCCCCTTGTTTCTCATGCATGGCGTGAACGGCGACGTCTTCGGATTCGTGGATTTGGCCCGGCTGATGGACTCCGAGCAACCGGTATATGGGTTGCAAGCGGTCGGACTGGATGGCAGAACCGCCCGCCATATCAGCATCGAGAGCATGGCCGCGCATTACGTCGAGGAGATTCGCTCGTTCCAACCCGAGGACCCGTACTTCGTCGGGGGCTATTCAATGGGCGGCCTAATCGCCTACGAGGTCGCCCAGCAACTCCGCCGCCTCGGACAGACCGTTGGCCTGCTCGTCCTCATAGATACCTGGCCCATCGGTGTCATTCCCAAATCCATTTACGCACGCAACATGGCGAGCTATATCCCCCGCCGCTGCCTGCTGCACCTGCGCCACTTGTGGCAAATACCTAACAGCGAGCGTCTCGCCTTCCTGCGTGGGCGCTGGGACGCCTTGCGGATTATCGCGGCCAGCAATCTCGTCAAGCCGCCACAGGTGGTGGCGACATCTCCCGCCATTCAAGCGCCGCAAGTGCCTGGATATAGCGATTACTACCACGCCCTCGCCGCCATCTATCAGCTAAAGCCATATCCCGGCCCGATTGATATCATTGTCGGCGATGGCGAGACGCCCGAGTTGCATAGGTACTGGCGACACATGGCACGTGGCGGAGTTTCAGTCCACCGCATAGGAGGCGGACACTTAGAAATGAAAACTCCGCAACGCCTCCCGGTCCTTGCCCAGGCCTTGGCCGCGGTGCTACAACGCGCCCAACAAGCGGCAGCACCGCCCAAGTCCCTCACCCCGCCACCGCATGCCGATCACATTTCATGAATGGGGCGACCCTGCTACCGCACGCAGAACGGTAGCAGCGCTCGGCAGCGGCGAGATCCAGGTGTGGCTGGCAAGACTGCCCGCCGCCGATGCCGGCATCGCTGGGCTCGCGGGCCTGCTCAGTCGGGACGAACGCGAACGGGCGGGGCGATTCAGGGCGGTCGATGCGCGTCAGCACTTCGTGTTTGGCCGGGCGTTGTTGCGGACCCTCCTTGCGGCCCACTTGGACGTCGAACCGGCAGAGCTGGAGTTTGCCTATCAACCCCACGGCAAACCCTTCCTCACCCTTCCTGACCCAGATGCACATCCGCGCTTCAATCTATCGCATTCCGGCCGATTGCTCGCCATCGCTCTGGCTAGGGGACGGGATGTCGGGATCGACATCGAGTCGATGAGCACGGAGGTCCCGGATTGGTTGTCGTTGGCCTCGTTGTTTTTTTCACCACGCGAACTCGAAGAATTGACAGCCCTGCCCACACCACATCTGCAGCGCCAGGCATTTTTCACCGGTTGGACGCGCAAGGAGGCCTATCTAAAAGCCACCGGCGAGGGGTTGAGCAACGCGCTGGCGGCAGTCGAGGTCACCCTCTTTCCGGGCCAAACGCCCGCGCTACTCAAGCTGCCCACCGCTACCGAATTCCAGCGCCAGTGGTCGATCAGTGACATCCCCTTGCCGCCGGACTTTGCCGGTGCCGTGGTTTATAGTTCAATTATTACACGGTGATCGAACCCTGTCTCTAACCGTGTCGTCATGGTGTTGATGGAGGATCACCCTCCACTCCCTTAACACGAACAATCCTGAGTTTGTGAAGGCACGATTCCAAAAATGTAGAAATTTCGCCATTATTCAGAAAAAGCACCGACTGGCCTTAACATTGATCGGTGTGGAAAACTTTCAGGCGGGCAGGGACCAGATCTCGCGCAGGCGAGCTACAGATTCGCTCCAGGGAACGTCTTGGTAGAGGCGGACCCTGACCCAGCGGATGAAACGTTGGGTCCGCTGCGTAGCACGTGTGAGCGCAGAGTTGATGAAGTTTTTGGCCACCTGAACGATGACAGCGGGTTGCACCTTGATCCTGCCGGCCTGCTTCTTCACCTCCGCCTCGTCACACAGGCCCTCGGTGAGTTCCATGTGTTTTTCGAACAACAGCAGCAGATTGTGTGACAGACTCTCGAAGATTGCGTGGCTTTTCTTGGCCTCTGTGGAGCTGGCCCATGATTTGCGCTCCTTCATCTTGCTCTTGAGTTCGTGGAAGATTTTCTCGATGTCCCAGCGATGTTTGTAAATCAGGACAATCAGATAGGCCGGCAGCGTGAAGTCGTTGGTAAGGTAGGTGTATGTCACTCCATCCATGGGATTGGTGTAAACGACGCGCCGCAACTGCACGCCGCTGGAGGTGCCGACCAGGTGGTCGGACACCACGCCCTCGTTGCGCGGTTCGGAGCGGTCAAGCTAGTTGAGAGAACAGATTTCTGCGGTGCTGTTGGATTTTTCGCAAGTGGTGAAGTAGACGCCGTAGGTGTGTTTGAGCTTGTACCAGTGCCGATAGTCGATGCAGGCCTTGTCCCATGAGAGCATCACCTTGCGTCCAGCTACAGCGCCGTAGCGCAGGGCTTCCGCGGTGCTGCGCTTGATGGCGGCCATGTCATGCTCCTTTTTCTTTCCGTCTTTGGGCTCGGCCATGGCGAGGCAACTGAGGTGGTGGGTGCGCATGTTCATGCGAAAGAAATGCCCGGTGGCGGTGGCCCGGATGCTGCCGTCCGAGGCCTCGCGCTTGGGGTCGAAACACGCGGCCTTGTGATAGTGTCCGTCAACGGCGTAAATGTCCCAGTCGTCGAGTTCCGGGCAATGGGCGAAGGCATCGGCTACCCGACTGGTCATGGCACCTGCCAGCAGGTCGTTGAGCGAAGTGATGTTGGCGAGACGTCGTTCGCTCTTAAGGGCCTTGAAGAAATGGCTCGGAGTGATGTCGGCCACATTCTGGTCGGCGTGGTATTGGAGGAACTCCTGACCGGT
>CAIKHZ010000281.1 GCA_903827375.1 Akkermansiaceae bacterium | reverse complement strand
TGCCGCCGCCCGATCCGCCGCCCGAATTGTAGTTGCCGCCGCCATGGCCACCCTTGGCGGTGATGGCACCGTCGAGTTGAAGCGTGCCGCCAACCACCAGGCGAATCACTCCGCCGCCGCTACCGCCTGAGGCTCCCGATGCGCTGCCACCGCCGCTGCCCGGATCGACGGGCTCGGCAATTGATCCATAGGAATTCCCCCCGGCGTAGCCATGATAGGAGTAGCTGCCGACACCACCGTAACCTCCTCCTCCGCCGCTGGCTGAAGGATCGGTCGCACCCGCACCCGGCCCGCTGTCAGGCGCATAGCCGGCGGCGTCCGCGCTGATCACTGCGCCTGCATCCACGGTCAGGTTGCTGGTGACGCTGAGTGCAAGGTTGGTGGTGATCGCATTCGCGTAAGTGAAATCCGTGTTCGCCGTGAGGTGCAGGCTCGTCAGCGTGACCGCACCGGTGGCGATCAGGCTGGCTCGGTTCAACACCAGCACATGGAACGCTTCGTCCACGGGCACCAGTGGCGTAAAATTTCCGAAACGCGCGCCGCTGTCCACGGTCAACTCGCCAACGGGCTGCGACCCGACCTTCAAATACATCGTGCCCGCGCCGCCAACGAGCAGCGACCCACCGAGGTCAAGCGGCCCGCCAGCGTAATAATCACCGTAGCCACCAGAGACGGCGATTGTCCCAGAAAAAGTTTTTGCACCGCAATGCACCGCTACCCGTCCGCCCGCGCCGCCGCCGCCACGATAGCCAAGGCCGGCATGACCGCCGCCCGCAGAGATGCCGCCGCTGCCGGAAAAAATTCCCGCCGTGAGATTCACCGACCCGCCTGCGCCGCCGCCGCCGAAAGCACCGTGATTATCGCCGCCCCGACAGAAAATCTCTCCGTCCAGTTGCAACGTGCCGCCGACATTCAGCCGGATGACGCCCCCGCCATAGCCGCCTTGGGCACCGCTATAACCCGCGCCGCCGCCGCTGCCGGGCTCAACCGGCGCGGCCACGGAATCATACCCCGCACCACCCGCGTTGCCGTAGCTGTTGATGCCGCCCCAGCCGCCGTGGCCACCGCCACAACCGTACGTGGAACTGCCACCGTAGCCCGCACCCGGCCCGGCCCCCGGCGCGTAGCCGAGAAAATCGCCGACCACCACGGAACCGGAGGAGATGGCGCAATCGCCGGCAATGATCAGATTGACCTGATTGTTCGGCTCACCCGCGTAAGCCGGCGTATGCGTGAGCGTCGCGCCGTCCGTCAGTAACAGGCTCGCAAACGTATGTGCGCCGTCCACGGTGAGTGTGCAAGCGCTGACGATGATGTCCTGTCCGTCAAAACCCGCGTCGCTGACGCCGATGTTGGTGTTGCTGTTGAAGGTGACCGCATGAGCGTTGGCCGCGCTGAAAAAAAGCACCGCAAAGGCCAGCACCTTCAAACATAATGATGACAAACACCATGCCGTAAAGCTCTTCATATGCTTCGAATTAGGGGTTTTCTAGCCGAACGCAGGTACGCGCTGATTCGAGCCTTCTGTCACGCCGCTTGTCAAACCCGAATTGACTGATGATCGAGAAATCCAGATATTCGATGTTCACAGCTCCTGCTCTGAGTGGGAAATCATTTGGCACATATTGAGTTCTGGAGCCAGTCGTTTTGAATATGCACGAGTATCAGTGCTGGCGGATTCTGGCGATAACGGATCGGTTGCAAATCAAGCCAAATTTGCGGAAAAACTTAGGAATACTCCCTAACGGCCAATCCCGATCGTTGCGATATTCTTTCTCAAAGGGACCACGGGATTCAGAAGAAATTCCGCTATGAATGCCAGGTACTCAATTTATTTGCAACGACTTACAAACCTCCGCTTGGCCGCCCGAGGAGCCCGGCCTTGACGGCCTCGCGTTTGAGGCGCAGCTCGCGCCATTCGTTGACGAGACGGCTGGCTTCAATAATGCCGCAGCCGGCAGGCAGGGATAGTTGGTGATGATTCCACCAGATGCCGCGGATGGCGACCACCGCCTCAAAGCGGCCGCCGTGCCAGACTCCGAATGGGGCACCGAATTCGGACGGGCATCCGAGTCGGGTCCGCCATTCCGATAACATGGCGAGGGTTTCAGCGGTGCGGGGGAGAGGGCCGAGCGCCGGGGTCGGATGGAGGCGTTTGACGAGTGTTTCCGGGCTTTGGGCTTGGTGGAGATCCAGGCGAAGCAAGGTGAGGAAATGGACGATGCTACCGAGGTCGAGGATGTCGCGGGGGCGGCGGTGGAGGCGTCCCCAGTCGGTGAGTTTGGCGACTAGGGATTGGGCGACGTATTCGTGTTCGCGGATTTCCTTCTCGTCCACGGCGAACACATCGCGATCATCGCGACGGGCCGTGCCTGCCAAGGCCATCGTTTCGAGGCAGAGGCCATCCAAGGAAATAAGCAATTCGGGCGTGGCACCGGCGAATCCGCTCCCGCCTAACGACCACCCAAACGAGTAGAGCGGTGCCGTTTGACGAGCCATGGCAGCGATGATGGCAGCGGCGGGACTTTCACAATTCCCGATTTCTGTGACCACTGGCACGGTCTTTTCAAAGAGCCCGGCATGAATCGCCGTCATCACCTCTTGAAACACCGCAGAAAATGGCGCGCCTTCCAGCGTTTGCCACTGGCAATGAGGTGGGGGCACGGCGGCATATCGCGCAGCAAACTCGTCGCAGCCAATGACTTCTAGATCCGCTGGAATTTGCCACGGCCGAGTCTCCTCCAAGGCAAACCCACCGACGTAAAATGCCGTGGCGGCCGTCGGCATCTCCGCCGCCGCCTCAAACGGGCCGTAGCCAATGACGACTGAGCCGTCACGCCGCGCCAGCCATGCCATCGATTCGGATCGGGTTGCCATGTGTGCCTTGCGCCGCAAGCATGCCCGGCGCTCGGGCCTCAGGCAAGCCGGATTGCTAGGATGGTGGCGGCAAATTTCTCTGCTCTCTGACGTTCGGGAACCTAACGGCGGCACTTGTCGAGCAGACCGGCAAGAAACCAGGTGATCTGGGCCAGTGCGTCGGAGTGAATCGAGGAATCAAGCGTCTCGAGGTCACGGCGACTTTCTTCTAACAGGGCCAGCGCGGTATCCACGGCGCTTTCGATGGAGCCCTCGTATTCGGCGATGCCGACGAGCACTGGCAGGTCGAGCGGCTGTTGCTCAAGGATGCGCTTGTTGAGTTTCGTGCGTTGGGCTTCGGAAGCCGTTTCGAGCAAATTGAGGATGGGCAGGGTGAGTTTGCCCTTGGCCAGATCCGTGCGCAACGTCTTGCCAACCACCTCCTCGGCTCCGACTAGATCTAGGCAGTCGTCGTAAATTTGGTAGGCTGTGCCGAGTTTCATGCCATAGTTGTAGAGCTTGGCTTCAGTGGCTGCATCGACGCCGGAAAGGTTGGCAGCCAGGCCGGTGGCGGCGGCGAAGAGGACACCGGTTTTCATTTCGATAATGCGGAAATAATCCTCCTTGGACAGTGACAGATCAAAGCGGCGCTGGGTCTGGATGATTTCTCCTTGGCAGACTTCGCGGGCGGAATTACCGACCTTGCGGCAAATATCAATGCTGTTGAAATCCGTCGCCAGCGTCAGCGCATGCGAAAATAACGCATCTCCCAGCAAAACCGAGAGTGCGTTGCCCCATTTGGCATTGGCTGTGGGCACCATTCGGCGGGTGGTCGCCCCGTCCATGATGTCGTCATGCACAAGGGTTGCCATGTGGATGAGCTCGAGGATCACGCCAATTTTTAGGTGCTGGTCAGTGACGCCGCCGGTGGCCCCGCCGACGAGAATGGCCAAGGCGGGGCGGATGCGTTTGCCCGAGGTATTGCAGACGTAATCGACGTACGGCTCTACAGCGGGATCAAAGGCGAGGATTTGTTCGCGAATGGCCACTTCGACGCGCTCGAGTTGCGGGCGGACGAGGTCGAACGGGAATAAATCGCTGCGAGCGGGCGTGGGGGGTCTGGCGGCCATGGGGTTGCGTCGAAGACTTAGCATGACCCGAAGCAAGCTGATGCGCAACCCCGGAAATTCAAACCGGGTTAAGAAATACCGCCAGCAGGCGTGTCTCTTGAAGTTGCCAATGTGATTGTGCTTGCTTGCGGGTAAGCTAGTGGCTAATTTTCAAGCCTCTATGAAAACGCGATTGTTTTGGGTGTTCATTCCGGCAGTGATATTCACGTTCGGAGCCTGTAAGAAAAGTGAGGAATCGACCAAGGCGGCGACTGCTACCGCGCCAACTGGGACGAACTCAACGGAAACCACACCGGCGGCCCCGGCCAGCCCGGCCGATCCGGCGACACCAGCCGAACCGGTCAAACCGGCGGTTCCAGCCACTCCGGTGGCTGTGGAAGGCAAAGCGCTGAGTGCCGAGGAACGAGCCGTGAAGCTTGGTTTCGTGCGATATTTGCCACAGGACACTGAATCGGTGATTTCCATTTACAACGGCAGCAAAATTGGTGAGCGGGCCAAAAATATGAAGCTTTGGAAGATCGTCGAGGAGGGAGTTGGAGGATTGATGGGCAGGGGCAGGCAAGCGCCGATGATGCCTGCTGAGGGAATGGGCATCGATGCCAAGCCGATGGATGAGGATTTCGCAATTCCCGAAGGAGAACAGGAAAAAAGCAAGCCCGCCACCGGCTCTGGAGCGCTGCTCGGTGCCGCCGCAGGTGCTGCAGCCACAGATGCCGCCGGAGATGCCGCCGATGAACCGGCGATGGACGTAGTCCCGCCTGGAGCGGCTGGAGAGGACGGGGAAGCCCCCAGTACCATCACACCGGGCGATATGCTCGGGCTAGAGGTGACGTTCGCCGTTGGGAAATCAGCAGGCGAGCAACTGGGCAATCTGGTTACTCTCGGCAATCGCTTGAACTATTTTCAAATGCGCACGCTGGCCAAGGCGTACGTCGCAGCCGTGAAGGCCGGCGATCTCTCAGGCATGTCCAGCGCCATGGGCAACCGCTTCGGTGAAGAACTCGCAAAAGACATGATCCACGATGCCGAGGGCGGCTTGGGTTTGTTGGAGCGCTCTAACATGCCTCCCATTTATGTGGCCTTCCGCACCACCAAGGACAGGCAAGCGGCTGTTGCTGCCTCGGTCACAGAGACATTGGGCAACATGGGCCAGGCAGGCGAGATGGTGGAAACCGTGGATTTTGAAAAAGCCGGTGCCAAATTCAGCGGTTTCAAACTTCTGGGTTCCAAGCTTTCCGAGCAATTGGCCAAGGAGCGTGATTCCATGGATGAAGCCATTGGTGCCGAAACCGGCGACAAACTCATTGCCGTGATCGCCAAGAAAAACCTCGTGCTCGCCTCTGCTACCCTCGGCGAATACGTCGTCATTTTCATCGGCTCCGCCGAAACGGATTGCAATCTCGTGAGCGAACCCGCCAAGGCCCTCACCAGCGGCAACGCCCTGGCATTCTCCGATGCCTACGCATCCAAAGAACTCGCCGCACTTATCGTCGGCAACGATACCATGGCCAAAGCCATCACCCACATGCAAAGCGGCCTGGCCACCTACACCAACGGCCTGCGTGACGGCCTAGCCGGTGAGGACGGGGCGGGCGACACCCGCGATTTGCAGGCCCTGCTGCAAGTGGTGGCCGAGCGTGAAACCGCGCTGCGCAAACTCGGTGGCATGGAAGCGCTGGGCATGGTGGCATTTTTCGATCAAGGGCTTAAAGTGGAATCCTTCGGCGGCCCGGATACCGGTGCCGTCAACTGGAAAACCCCGGCTAAACTGAGCCATCTGGGTGATGCCGCCGATGTGGCAATGTTTGTCAACTGGACGGCCGATGCCGCATACGACGTGAAAGCCCGCGCTTATGGCGAGGCGCTGGTGGAGACGGCCTACGCGATGGCAATGAAAGTCTCGGAAATGCCGGTCGAAGAGGGGCCGATGAAGCAATTCAAGGAAGGGGTCACCCTGTTCAACGAAAAATTCCGTGGTGATGCTGTCGCCCTCTGGGATGCCATCAAAGGTGATATGTCTGACGGACTCGGCCAAGAACACGCTCTCATCGTTGACCTCAAAGGCACCGTCCCGGCCATCCCGGGAGTGCCAAAATTGCTGGTCGATAAAGGCCGTTTCCCGCGTGCCACGATGATTACGCCAGTGACAGACCGCGCGAAGCTGGCCTCCTCATGGACGAAGATGAACGAGGCCTGCACCAAGTTGCTGACGAAGATCAGCGAGGTTGCCGGCCAGGAAATTCCGATGCAAAAGCCGATGAGTTCGGAAAAGGCCGGCTACACGACTTGGTTCATGTCGCTGCCCTTCCTCAGCGATGATTTTGTTCCGTCGGTGACGGTTGGCGACAAGTGGTTTGCCGCCTCCACCTCCAAGAACCGGGCTCTCGAACTCCTCGCCGAGGCCGACAAGGGCGGCGCGGGCCGCAACGGCATGTACCTCAAAATGAATTTCAAAGCCATGCAGGAGTGCGTCGCCGAAACCATGAAACTGGCGGATGAAAATGCCCCGGCTATGTTTGGCGAGGATACCCCGCAACTCGCACAATTCACGGCCA
Source organism: Akkermansiaceae bacterium (assembly GCA_903827375.1). Classification (GTDB taxonomy): domain Bacteria; phylum Verrucomicrobiota; class Verrucomicrobiia; order Verrucomicrobiales; family Akkermansiaceae; genus Luteolibacter. The sequence goes on along the minus strand of CAIKHZ010000281.1, from coordinate 7,971 downwards.
GCAAGGACATGCGCACTAAACTGGTTGACGCCATGGCCGAACTGGATTCCCTAACCATCCATAGTCGGCGCGAGGGAGCGGTGCTGCGCGGCAGCACCTATTTCAAGACCCGCTGAAAATTGGCCTCGGAATACCTCTGATTTGACCTGATCCCAGCGGGCCGCCGGACATTCTCCGGCGGCCCGTATGCGTTACCCGTACCATGACGATCGAACCCATTGGTGTGATCCACTCATGCTTCGGCGGCAAATTCGCCGTGCCGCGCCAACCGGGCCTCTGTCCCAGCGCTTGGGGTACACTGGTTTTCAACGCCCCCTACCGCAGCGACGAGGCCCTGCGGGGAATCGACGGGTTTTCCCACATCTGGCTCATCTTCGGTTTCCACCAAACCATCGGCCATGGGTGGCATCCGACGGTGCGTCCGCCTCGACTGGGTGGCAACCAACGCCTGGGTGTGTTTGCCACTCGTTCGCCGTTCCGGCCCAACGGCCTCGGTCTTTCACTGGTGCGCTTGGAGGGGATTGATCGCGATGGGTCGGCTGCACCGGCCTTGCGCTTGGGCGGTTTGGACTTGATCGATGGCACGCCCGTCTTCGACATCAAGCCCTACCTGCCTTACGCGGAATGCCCATCGGATGCCACGGCCGGCTTTGCCAGTGAATCCCAACCGCATCTGCCCGTGATGATCCACGAGGACGCCCGCGAGGCGTTTGACCTACTGCCGCCACGCTCCCAAGCCGTGCTGTGCGAGGCTCTGGCGCTCGATCCTCGCCCCGCCACCCAAACCGCTGATGCCGCCCGTATTTTTGGTGCCAATTTGTGCGGCTGCAACGTCCGTTTCACCATCACTGGAAACGCCTGCCAAATCTTGGAAATCACTCGCTCCGAGCCATGAGGCTCCGGTCGTGAGCCCTTTGATAACATTGGTCTCTCCAACACAGTCGAAATCACCCACATGCCCATGAAACTGCTAGCCATTCTGCTCGCCTCACTGCTGTCCCTTCATGCCGAACCCGGAGATAAAATCATCGCGGCAGCCCACAAACAGGTCGGCGTCACGGTCACTTACGATCCCGCCTATGTGAGTATGGCTTACCCCAACGGTGACGTGCCGCTGGATCGCGGCGTGTGTTCTGACGTGCTCATTCGGGCCTTGCGTGATGCTTTAGCTGAGGATCTCCAGAAATTGGTCCACGAGGATATGCGCAGCCATTTCTCGGATTATCCAAAACTCTGGGGCATGACCCGTACCGACTCCAGCATCGATCACCGCCGAGTCCCCAATCTGCGTGCCTATCTTAAACGCCGGGGTTGCCAATTGCCGCTGCCCAAGCCCGGCGATGCCTCGGCCTTCCATCCCGGCGACATCGTCACCTGCAACGTGGCGTCGAGTCTGCCGCATGTGATGATCGTGAGCGATCACAAGACTGCCGATGGTCACCCCATGGTGATTCATAATATTGGTGGCGGTGCCCTCGAGGAAGATTCTCTTCTCAGTTACCCGCTCACCGGCCATTACCGCTGGAAATAATCAATGATTCTTGGACGGCTCCTGAGCTTGACCGCAATTTCAAGAGAACTTGCTCGACCCCGTGGCGCTTTTGAGCACCCGAACCCGACGCTGGCAGAGGGTGTGGAAAATTGACGAACGTTGCCTGTAAAAGCGGGTTTTTGCCGAGCTGGGGCTCGGCGTTCCCGGGGGCTGTTCCTCGGGAGGTCGATCCCTGAGTTCTGAAGGTCGCCACTGCGGTGTCGCCGCTTTGATTGCCACAGCAGTGGCTGGAAACTCAGTATCTTTTGCTGGTTCTCAGGTTGGAGTTGACGAACTTATGAAGGTCTGCTCCATTGGTGCATGAGCGTTTGTATTTACATTTGCCCAGGCATGAGACGCCGCACACGACCTGGTTTTGCCTTGATCATCACTCTCGCGCTGATGGTATTGCTGACGCTGCTCGTGATCGGTCTGTTGTCGCTTTCGGGCATTTCGCTGCGGGAGTCGGCACAGGGCGAGGCGATGGCCACCGCACGGGCCAACGCCCGGATGTCGATGATTTTGGCGCTGGGGGAATTGCAAAGGCAGGTCGGATTGGACACACGGGTGACGGCGCGGGCCGACATTCTTTCAGAAAATAGTCCGCCACTGCTGGGAGTCTGGAAGAGTTGGCAGGGGAGCGACCACGAAACCAGCGGCTCGTTTGCCGGACGCCCACGCCCGCCCGGCAGCAATTACAGCAGCGAGAAGAAGAAGCGCTTCGTGGCGTGGTTGACGTCCGTCAATATCGAGGACCCCACCACGCTGCCCGATACCACCGAGACCGTAGGTAAAGTCGAGCTGGTGGGCAGTGGCACTATCGGCACGGGCACCGGACGCGAGAAGCTGGAAATTCATTTGCAGCCGACCCAGGTAGCCAATCCTCGTCAGAAAGGCGCGGTGGCTTGGTGGATCGGTGGGGAAAACCAGAAGGCCCGCTTGCCGAAGCCCTACAAGCCTGATTCGGGCAGCTCGCCTGCCCGCTGGGCAGTGCTGGCTAAGTCCCATGCAGTGGCCGACACCACGCCATTCCGCTTGGACCCGTTGTTGAAGGATGCCACCCCGGCGGACAAGGTGATCACCCTGCCGGAAGTGGACCTCATTGCCACCAAGGGTGCGCTAACCACTTCTCGCGAGTTTTTCCATGACCTCTCGACGGTATCGGTCGGGCTCTTGACGAACACAGCCACCGGCTCATGGCGCAAGGATTTCTCCCTGTTTACGGAAAAGTGGGATGCCCAGCCGACGACCGGCCTGCCCCTGTTTCGGCTCACCACCACCACGGACGTCAAGTACACGCGTCCCGCCCCGGGCAACGCCGTGCCGTCCGGTTCCATGTTCTATCCGTGGGCCAGCTACCGTGGCGGCGACACGATCCCGATCTATCAACATGGCGCGGTCGCCAGTTGGGCCAATCTGGTGGACTACGTCACCATGTACAAGCGGATCAATGCTAGCAGCGGCGGCCGGATGACCTTGCCGATCCAGGCGGTGTCCATCACCGGGGATAGCTACGGCTTCCTGCACCGGGTGCGTATCCTGCCGGTTATTGCCCGGATGCAGTGGGTGCTTTCACACAGTGCGGGGACGGTGCCGTCGGATTCCACCAAACTCGAGCCGCGCCTGTTATTGACGCCGGTGATCACGATGTGGAATCCATACAGTGTGGAGATCAGCGCTCCCGCGCTCACATTCGGCATTCCCTGTCCGCTGCCCGTCGCCCTGCGCTACACGATTAACGGCGTCACCAACAGCAACTACAATGCCGTGATGGGCGGTAGCTCCAATAACAGCCCATCGCTCGGGGCCGGTTCCCTGAGCTACCAAATCCCTGACGCATTCATCCTGCGCCCCGGCGAAACCCGCCTCTTCAGCCCCATCAACTCGACTCCAGTGGATTCCGGCTCTTCCATCTCCTTGGCCGTCGGCTACCGCAGCGGCGGTGGGCACTTTTTCCGTGTCTTGGACAATTCTGGCAACGCCCAGACGTTGCCTAGCGGCTCAAGCCTGCGCGCAGATGCCAAATTTGACTCGGTTTACAACGACTACGGTGCCAGTGGGGTCGGCATCTATCTCGATATGTCGGTCGGCGGCAGCTGGGACTTGGCCTATCGAATGGTGTACTCTCCGGCCGTCGCTAACATCGTGTACACGCCGCTGACCCAACTCGCCGAGGGCACATTGAGCCAGTGCTTGAGCAATCCTGTGCCGTTTCTATCGACCATATTCGGGGCGCGAATGGCCAGCCGGACGCACCTGGCTGCGAAGGGGTTTGTGCAATCCAGCCCGTTCGTCGATTACACCGCCATGGGTGGCAAGGACGTGGTGGAAACTACGATCAGCCGTCATTACGGAGGGACTTCCAATCCGGTTAATTCCCCGTTTGATTACAGCTTCGTCAAGCACCCGGCCGGCGGCGATAGCCTGCTGCCCAACGCCAGCGATAAAACCGGCCGCGGCTACATCGTCACCGGCTTCAATAAGGCCGACGGGCTGTCGCGCTGCGTGATCGACGAGTTGCCGTCGCGCCCAATTGTTTCGTTAGGAGAACTGGTCAACTGGGACATGCGTTATGAAAACCCAGTGCCGCCGTTCGCCTTCAACCTGATAGGTAACTCTGACGCCACCCCGCTGCTGCCCGCCAACGCCGTCGTCAACTCCGCCGATGCCGGGTTGGCAGTCAACCTCCAGTACGACGATTCGTATTGCGCCAACCACCTGTTGTTCGACGATTGGTTTGTCTCATCAATCACGCCGGATCCTAGCAATTTTGGCAGTTCCGGCCGTTCCCTGCAGGCGACCTACACGGATTTCGTCACCGGCAAAACCCCACTGGGCAACCACGCCTATAAGCCGTTGCGGGCCGATCAGGCACTCGCAGGAGTGAGCGCCGCCAAGGCCGCGAGCCTCTATAACGCCTATGTTGCCAAGACGGATTCCTGGAAATCCATCGCCTCGCGCTTTGAGGTCGAAGGCATGTTCAACGTCAATTCCACCTCGGTCAGCGCCTGGCGTGCGTTGTTAGGTCATGCCCGTCACCAGTTGGTTCCATTCATTCAGGAGACGGGTTCGTCGTGGAATGTGACGCTATCGAGCCAGCAGGATTACGAATACAGCCGCTTCAGTGTGGCCGGGGATACCCGGGCGGGGCTAACAGGTTCGTCCGGGGATTTTCCGGAGGCCACTGAGTTTGCTGGCTACCGGACCGTGAATTCGGTGTTTCTCGATGCGATGGCCAAGGAGGTGGTGAAACAAGTGCGTCTGCGCGGGCCGTTTCTATCGCTGGCCGAGTTTGTCAACCGCCAGTTGTCCAGTGGAGACCTGGCGCTGGCCGGCACCTTGCAGGCTGCGCTCAACCAGGTGTCTGGTAACGCGGCGACCAATCCGTTTTCCGCGATGCAGGCGCTCTCAACCAAGTCGGTGGCGTCACCTCCTCAAGCCACTGCAGCCGAGTACAAGTTTCCGGCCGCAGCTGTCGGTTACAGCGGCTACGGTCTGCCGGGTTGGACGCGGCAGGCGGACATTTTGCGGCCGCTTGCACCGATTCTATCTGTGCGTGATGACACCTTCACCATCCGCGGCTATGGGGATGCCCGGGACGCCACCGGCAAGGTCATTGCCCACGCGGTGTGTGAAGCGGTGGTGCAGCGCACTCGTGAGTTTGTCGATGCTTCGGAAGCTGCCGAAATGCTAACACCGCCTGCCAGTGCTGCCAACAAAGTCTTTGGCCGGCGCTTCGAACTCGTCTCCCTGCGCTGGCTCGCCGCCAGTGAAGTGTGAAGATGACCTAGGGACAGCAAGATCAAAGCCCCGAACCCGCGCTTGCCTATCGGTCATTTCTTGTGTCTTGTGTTTTCAAGCCTTGCACCTTTCCTGATAACCTATAGCCAAATAACGTGAAATTCCTCCCATACATTTGCCTGCTTTTCCTAGCCCCGGTTGCCGCCTTCGCGCAGCAGCAGAAAGCGGTCAAGCACACATGCCGCATCTTGTTTTTTGATGGGCCCGATGCGGCCCCGGAAAAACTCCAACTCTTCGATGGCCTCGCCTCAATTGAGGTGGACCTGCCGCGAATGAATTTTTCCAAGGTCTATCCGCTGCGTTCCGGCCCCCTGACTCTCAGTCTGCTGCCCTCGCCATTGAGCGATGCAACCAAGCTGCCGCCCGGCGCTCCAAGCGTGACAGTGGCCGGTGATATTGCTGACTTCTATCTGCTAGTCACTAGCGACCCCGCCAACACCGTCGCCCCGGTGCGCATGCAGGTAATCAACGCCAGCAGCGACAAATTGCGGGTCGGCCAGATGCTGTGGTTCAACCTGACAAAAAACACGGTGGGCGGCAGCGTGGGATCCGAGAAACTGGTGATTCAGCCGAATTCACGGGTGACGATGGAAGCGCCGGCCAAGGGCAATTTGGATTATCCGGTGAATCTGACGTTCCGAATTCCTGATAATGATCACCTCTATCCACTCTGCGAAACCCGCTGGCGCCATGACCCACGCAGCCGGAGTGTGGTTTTCATCAATGCCGAAAATGGAGTGCGCACGCCGAGGGTGATGGTCTTTCCCGACTACCGCGAGCCGCCTCCCGCCAAACAGTGAACCCTTGCTCGACCGAGGGGCGCTTTTGAGGTTGAACCCTGAGTTTGATGATTCTTGGGCCATGGACGAATTTTTTCCTTCCCAAGTGGCGGCTAGTCCCCTAAGGTCCGCGTCTCCCCATGAAATGGTGGTCGTAGCTCAGTTGGTAGAGCCCCGGATTGTGATTCCGGTTGTCGCGGGTTCGAGTCCCGTCGTCCACCCCATCTTTCTCCTCGGGTTCACCAAATGATCCGGAAGAGGAAGGAGGTCAGATAATTCCAGCGCCGATGCAGTCCCTCGAGAAACGGATCCACTATAAATTCCGCAATTCCCTGCTTTTGGCAGAGGCATTGACGCACCCGAGCTTGGCTTATGAGTCCACTAGCCCGCACTTTGACAACCAGCGCTTGGAGTTTCTCGGTGATGCGATCCTGCAACTCATTGTGACTGAGGAATTGTACCGGATGTTCCCGGACTTCCCTGAGGGACGCCTGACAAAATTGCGGGCGCGGGTCGTTTCGCGCCGGGCGCTGGCCCGTTTTGCCATGGCCATTGACCTGGGAACTTACGTGTTGTTGGGCAAAGGTGAGGAGTCCAGCGGCGGGCGGCGCCGTCCTTCGACGCTGGCTGATGCCTTTGAGGCGCTGATTGGCGCGGTCTATTTGGATGCCGGGCGCAAGGTGGCGCGTGATCTGGTTCTGCGCTTGTTCGAGTCGGAAATCGGCGGGATGGCCGCCAGTCCAGAGGAGCTAAATCCCAAAGGGGAATTGCAGGAGCGCTTGCAGGCCCTTCACCCGCAGGCACCGGGCTATCGGATTGTTGGGGAGAGTGGCCCGGATCATCGCCGGGTATTTTTGGCTGAGGTGTCGTGGCGTGGCTTGGTGTTGGCCACGGGCAGAGGCAAGAGCAAGAAAGATGCGGAAGCCCGTGCGGCCGCCGAGGCTCTGCGGGTGCGTTTGTGGGAAGGGAAGCAAGAACCCGTGACTTGCCACTTGCCAGCGGCAGAATGAGCCGCACACTTCGTCCCGTGCATGTCCTAATCACTGCTGGGCCGACTCGTGAGCCGCTCGATCCGTTGCGTTACCTGACGAATCGCTCGTCTGGGAAAATGGGTTACGCCTTGGCCCATGCGTTTGCAGGGGCAGGTCACTCGGTGCTACTTATTTCCGGGCCGACCGAGTTGGATGTTCCCGGCGGGGTGGACTTTATTCCGGTGGAAACGGCTGCCGAGATGCACTCGGCGGTGGCACAGAGTTTGGGGGTCATTGACATTGCGGTGTTTGCCGCGGCGGTGGCGGATTACACCCCGGCTTGCGTGGCCCCCCACAAGATCAAGAAGACCGGAGCCACGCTCATACTTGAGTTGGTCCGCACACCCGACATTTTAGGGGCGGCGCGCGGCGAGTTCGGCTTCGCCGGCACACTGGTAGGCTTTGCTGCAGAAACCCAAAACCTCGAAGCGAACGCCCGCGACAAACTCGTCCGCAAACACTGCGACCTCATCATCGCGAACGACGTCTCCAAACCCGGCATCGGATTCGGTTCCGACCACAACGAGGTGCTCCTTGTCTATCCCGAATACAACGAGGCCCTGCCACCCGCTTCCAAACACACCCTCGCCCATCACCTCGCCACCGTCATTCTGGAATTGCATCAACGACGCAAGCCTTGAAGACACAAGTCCCGAACCCGGGCGAGTGGACCGTCGATGATGGCTAGGGGTGCATGACAAATTTATTCCGTTAAGCCGCGTAGGCGGCATGGCGTGCGAGCCAGAATGTGTTGAGGCGGCCTCCAGCGTTGAGACAACGCATAGCCATGACGGCGTTGGCACCTTCCTCGGTCCAGAACATGCCCGAT